>NZ_QXJA01000010.1:0-135567 GCF_022750605.1 Faecalibacterium sp. BCRC 81149
TCCTAAGCAGGGTTTGGGGCAGGCACGCCCCAACAAGAAGCTGTCCCAAAAGGGCAAGAATTTTCAAGAATTGAAAATTTGTGGCCACGGGACGATTCTTGCTCTCACGAAAACCCATATTTTTTGAAAAAACGCTTTCCGCAGCCAAAGGAGGATGCACCATGAAAAAAGAGATCGAAGCCTTTGTCAACGCAGCCAACGAGCAGGAGTTGGAAGCCGCATGGAACAACCTCTCGGCAGAGGAACAGCGAGTTTTCGAGCAACTCATGGAGGAAGACTCACCCGAAGATGCACTGGCATTTTTCGCCCAGCTGTATGACGATGCCCCGAAAGAGCAGACCAGCGAGACTGTGAGCATCTCCGAAAATGAAATCTATTTCAAGCGGAAGCCCTTGACCGAAGAGCAGAAGAAACACGGCTCTTATGTGGACGAGAACGGCAACCTCCATGTCAAGAACCTGTCCGCTTTCTGGATTCCGGAACTGACCACCACGGAGAAAGTCGGCCACACCACCTACACCGTGACCGGCAGCTATGAGGGCAAGGAATCCTTTTTGAAGAAGCTGGAGCGCATTGTTGCCAAGAACGCCCAGCAAAAATTTGAAGATGAGGGTGCAGACGAATGACAACTGCGCCCAATTCTGCTATACTTGACCCGGTAACCAATCCTGTACTGACAGTTGCTCCACAGAGTAAGGAGGACACAACAATGTCTGGAGCAACGAATAAGATCACTGCACTTTACTGCCGGCTGTCGCAAGAGGACGCACGGCTCGGCGAAAGCCTGTCCATTGAGAACCAGAAGGCCATCCTTCTGGAATACGCCAAAAAGAACCACTTCCCGAACCCGGTATTCTTTGTGGATGATGGCTACTCCGGCACGAGCTATGACCGTCCCGGCTTCCAGAGTATGCTGACCGAGATCGAAGCAGGGCATATAGGAATCGTTATCACGAAGGATTTGTCCCGACTGGGACGCAATTCTGCCTTGACAGGTCTGTACACAAACTTCACTTTTCCCCAGTGTGGCGTTCGCTACATTGCCATTAACGACAACTACGACACCATTGACCCAAACAGCGTAAACAACGATTTTGCGGGCATTAAGAACTGGTTCAACGAGTTTTACGCCCGTGATACCAGCCGCAAGATTCGGGCTGTTCAGAAGGCCAAGGGAGAGCGTGGAGTACCGCTGACGGTCAATGTGCCGTACGGCTATGTGAAAGACCCGGAGAACCCGAAACATTGGCTTGTTGATCCGGAAGCGGCTGCGGTCGTGAAGCGCATCTTCTCCATGTGCATGGAAGGCCGTGGCCCGACCCAAATTGCAAACCAACTGTGGGTGGACAAAGTTCTGACTCCTACCGCCTACAAGTTGAGCCATGGCCGGAGTACAAACGCACCTGCCCCGGAAGACCCTTATCGCTGGGATAAAAGAGCAGTAAGTTTGATTCTGGAACGCCGGGAGTACACTGGCTGCACAGTCAACTTCAAGACCTATACTAACTCTATCTGGGATAAAAAGAAACATCTGAATCCTGTGAAAAATCAGGCTATCTTCTCGGATACACATGAGCGCATTATCGACGATGATGTGTTTGAAAAGGTTCAGAAGATTCGTAATCAGCGTCACCGCATGACCCGGACAGGCAAGAGCAGCATTTTCTCCGGTATGGTCTACTGTGCTGACTGCGGTTCCAAGATGCAATATGGTTCGTCCAATAACAGGGACTTCAGTCAAGACTTCTTTGATTGCTCTCTGCACAAGAAGAACGGGAGCAGGTGCAAGGGACACTTCATCCGGGTAAAGGTTCTGGAAGGCCGTGTGCTGAACCATATCCAGCAGGTGACAGACTACATCCTTTGCCATGAAGACTACTTCCGCAAGGTCATGGAGGAACAGCTTCGGGTGGAAAGCAGCGAAAAGCTGACTGTCCTGAAGAAGCAGCTTGCCCGAAATGAGAAGCGAATCGCAGATCTCAAACGGCTGTTCATGAAAATCTACGAGGACAACGCCAGTGGAAAGCTGAGCGATGCCCGCTTCGACATGATGAGCCAGAGTTACGATGCCGAGCAGAAGCAGCTGGAAGAGGACGGTCTCTCTATCCAACAGGAAATCGAAGTACAGGAACAGCAAATTGAGAATATTGAAAAGTTCGTCCAGAAAGCGCACAAGTACGTCCATATTGAAGAACTCACCCCCTATGCTCTCCGTGAACTGGTGTCGGCTATCTATGTGGATGCCCCGGATAAGTCCAGCGGAAAGCGGGTGCAGCACATCCATATCAAGTACGATGGGCTGGGGTACATCCCTCTGGATGAACTGGAAGCAAAAGAAAAGGCATGACCGAAGTCACGCCAAATCTTCCCCATTTAGGGAACTTTTGCAAATACTGTTTTATGGGAACTCTGCTGGTGGACGCGCCCTGTTTTTTTCTTGGAAAACTTTAAGACTTCTTCCGATTTTGCAGAGTGGTTGCCATAGCAACCGACAATCCTGTGGGAATCTGCTAAAATGCTCTGCGGTTAGTTATGCATAACTAACTACCAGAATTTTTTATTATTTTAAGGAGTTTCCCATGAAAAAGATTACACGTCGTTCTTTTCTCGCTGCTATGGCTGCTGTCAGCGCTGCCAGTGTCCTGACCGCCTGTGGTGGTTCCGGCAACGCAGCTTCTTCCACTGCCGCTTCCGAATCTGCCTCTGTTTCAAGCGAAGCAGTCTCTTCTGCGGCTTCTGCCGATGAGACCGGCACCCACACCGTCATCGACCACGGCGGCAATGAGGTCGAAGTCCCCAACAAGGTCGCTCGTGTGGTCATCGACCAGATCCCCATCCTGTCCACCTACATGGCCTATTTTGAGGGCAGCGCACCCTATATCGTGGGCTATTGCGGCTCCTTCAAGTCGGTCATTTCCGACACCGTGCTCAAGAACATCGCCCCGGAGCTGATGGAATCCAGCGACACGGTCTATGCGCAGAGTGACCTCAACATTGAGGAGATCATGAAGCTGAACCCGGATGTCATCCTGTACAATGCAGGCAATTCCTCCCACGCAGAGACCCTGAAGGCCAGCGGTATTCCCTCGATCGGCTTTGCCACCGTGGGTGCTTCCACCGAGGCTGACCCGCTGGAGCGCTATGAGGAGTGGCTGAAACTGCTGGAGGATATCTTTGGCGAACCGGGCAAGACCGAGGCCTTTGTGGCTGCCGGTGACGAGATCGTGGCCGATGTGGAAGCCCGCATTACGGATATTCCTGAGAGCGACCGCCCCAGCGCCCTGATCCTGTGGAAGTACTCGGACGGTGTGCCGCAGGTCTCCGGAAACGGCACTTTCGGTACCTACTGGATGAAGCATCTGGGCGTGACCGACAAAGCGCTGGAAGCCACCGGTTTTGCCCAGACCAGCATGGAACAGGTCTACAGCTGGGATCCGGACATCCTCTTCCTCGATGGCCCCGGCCTGCAGCCCCTGCGCACGGAGAATGTGCTTTCCGGCAACGTGGATGGTGCCGACTTCTCCACGCTGACCGCCGTGCAGAACGGCCGCGTGTACAACACCACCCTCGGTATGTGGAACTGGTTCACCCCGAACCCGGATGCCCCGCTGGTACTGGCATGGCTGGCCTGCAACACCTACCCGGACGCTTTCGCAGATTACCCGCTGGGCGATACCATCAAGGAATACTACAAGACCTGGTATGGCTATGATGTGACCGATGACGAGCTGGAGGAAATGCTGCTGTACTGATGAAGGACACCATCTGGATCAAAAAAGGCCGCTTTACCCCGCTGGCTATCCTGCTGATGCTGGCACTGCCGTTGACCACCTCAGTAATCTGCCTGTGCTTCGGACGCATGAATGTCCCGGTCGGGGAAGTGCTGACCGCCCTGCGCACAGCTCTGACCGGCGGCAGCGCGGCCAATGTGCAGAACTATTCCATCGTCATCAACCTGCGTCTGCCGCGCATCCTCATGGCCATCATCGTAGGTGCAGGACTGACCTGTGCGGGCAACACCTTTCAGTCCCTGTTTTCTAATCCGCTTGCCACGCCGGACATTTTGGGCGTGACCAGCGGCACCTGTGTGGGTGCAATTCTGGCCATCATTCTGTCGTGCAGTATTCTGGAAACACAGCTCATTGCGCTGGTGTTCGGTCTTGCGTCCGTCTGCTTTACCCTGAAAATTGCAGGCAAGAACGATGGCCGCTCCATGGTCTATCTGGTTCTGGCCGGAACCATTGCCTCCTCGCTGTTCAATGCAGTCGGGTCGCTGCTCAAATATACGGCTGATCCGCAGGATAAACTGCCGGAGATCACCTACTGGCTGATGGGCAGCTTTACCAGTGCCAGTTACCAGAAGATCCTCATCGGCTGCCCGCTCATCATCGCAGGCATCGCTGTCATTTACCTGCTGCGCTGGCGGCTGAACATCCTCTCCCTGAGCGATGACGAAGCCCGCGCCAGCGGCATCAACATCAAACAGACCCGGATGCTGTTCATTCTGGCTTCCACGCTGATTACCGCCTCGGCGGTATCAATGTGCGGACAGGTGGGCTGGATCGGGCTGCTGATCCCACACTGCGCCCGGATGCTGGTGGGCAGCAACAACCGCTATGTCGTGCCGGTGAGCCTGAGCCTTGGTGCCAGCTTCATGATCCTAATCGACACGCTGTCGCGCACCATCAGCATCATTGAGCTGCCGCTTTCCATCCTGACCGCCATCATCGGTGCGCCGGTGTTCATCTCTCTGCTGAATAAGACAAGGAGCAACCTGCGATGATCTTGCAAGTACAGAAAGGCTGTTTCGGCTACCCCGGACAGCCTGCCATACTGGAAAATATCGACCTGACACTGGAAGAGGGACACATTCTTGCCATCCTTGGACCCAACGGCATTGGCAAGACCACTTTGCTCAAATGTATGATCGGTCTGCTGCCGTGGCACAGCGGCAAGACCCTGCTCTATGATAAGGATATCCACACCCTGAAGCCGAAGGAAGTGTGGAGCACCATTTCCTACATCCCGCAGTCCCACGGGTTTGCCTTCTCCTATACTGGGCTGGAGATGGTCCTGCTGGGTCGCAGCGCCCATCTGGGTATGTTCCAGCAGCCCGGCAAAGAGGAACTGGAAATGGCCGAAGCCATGATGGAGCGGGTGGGCATCTCTCACCTTGCCAACAAGGACTGCAACCGGATGAGCGGCGGCGAACTGCAAATGGTGCTCATTGCCCGTGCCCTCATCAACGACCCCAAGCTCATTATTCTGGACGAGCCGGAAACCGGTCTGGACTTCCACAACCAGATCCTTGTCCTGAACATGGTGGAGCGGCTGGCGCATGAGGAAGGCATCAGCGCCATTATGAACACCCATTATCCCACCAACGCCATGAGCGTGGCAGACGAAGCACTGATGCTCAACCGCAAGGGTGAATTTTTCTACGGCCCGGCCGCCGCCATCCTGAACGAACAGAACATTTCCTATTCCTTTGATGTTCAGGTCATCGTGGACGAGTTGAATTATCAGGGACGCGCCGTGCGCAGCATTGTGCCAGTGGCCTTGCGAGGGAATGCCGTATGAAGATGCCATTTACGCTTTCCCAGCTGCGTCCCATCCGGGAAGCCATGACAGTTTCCCGCCCAGCAAAACTGGGCGAGAGTGTACCTGTTACCTGGTTCTCGCTGGGCGGCGGCACCTCAATCACCCCGGAGTATTACGACTGCACTACCCTGTATCTGTGCGGGGAAGGTGGCGGCATATTTCTTCTGGGTGGAGAGAGCCGCACTGTCCCGCTGCATCCCGGCCAGCTGCTGGCCGTTCCGCCCAAAACGCTCTGTGGCTGTCTGACCGACAGCGGCATGATCTATACTGAAATCATTCTGAAAAAGGAGAACTTCACCATGAACAACATTCTCAAAGCAGGCCAGCCCACCGAACTGAAAGATCTCATTTCTTACGAGGACGGCAGCATTGCAAACCTCGACCTCGTCCACGCCGACAACATGAAATTCGTGCTGATGGCCTTTGACGAGGGCACCGGCCTGACCCCGCACCGTGCACCCGGCAACGCCATCCTGACCGCGCTGGAAGGCAAGGCCATCATCGGCTACGAAGGACAGGACTATGAGCTGACCGCAGGCCAGAGCTTCCGTTTTGATAAAAATGGCCTGCACAGTGTCACCGCACAGGGCAAGTTCAAAATGAGCCTTCTGCTGGTGATCGAATAAGCGATTTTCTGTTTCATAACTGACGCAAAGAACCCGTCTAGACGTACCAGACGGGTTCTTTGCGTCTGCCAGATTCAGCAGTAGTAGAGGAACGAACGCAGGCGGCTCCATGCAGTTTCATCCCAGTCGTTATCAAGGGAAAGCTGGAACAGTGGGGCACTGCAGGCATCGTGCAGGCCGCGCATATCCAGAATCATAGCGGTATTTTCATACCGGGGTGCAAGGGTCAGCACTGCATTGGTACGGTCAGAAAGCTCCACGGCCTTGGCGTACCGATATCGACCGTTCCCGCCTGAAAAATTCGGCAAGGCAGAGTCCGCAATGAGGAACAGTGTTTCAGCGTCTTCCGCAAAGGCACTGTGCGCTCCAAGTTCATTCCCAAGGGTCTGCATCTGCCTCTGCATCTGGTCAAGCCAACCAGCCGATGGTTTGTTTTCATCCAAATTGTCTTTCCACAGAAACCAGAGTGCCTCGCTGAGCGGGGCGCGGAGCAGCTGGCTGCCTTCGGCTTCCAGCGCAGCAAGTACGCCGTTGTCCAGTTCTGTCAGGCAGAGCGGCGTACCCACGGCGGCAAGCCTGCGGCCCGTGGCGGGGCATCTGCCGATCTCTACCGCGGCCTTGTGGAGCTGTGCCCAGCCGGGCAGTGTATCCCATGCAGCAGCAATTCCGGCGCGCATCGCCGCCGGGGCGGCATACAGGATATCTCCGGCCAGCAGTGCACGGAACAGGGCATCCCGGTCCTGCGCCGTTGCAGGCAGGGTTTCCAGCATCGGGCTGACCAGCTTGGCGCTCTGGTTTCCTCTGCGGTCCAGTACTGCCCGGATGACGCGGGCATACTGACCATCCGCTTCTGCGCCCTGCGTCTGCGGGATCAGGAACTGTGCCGGTGCCGGTTCTACTTCCTGCTGTGCAAGGATGCCGCCCAGCAAAGCAGGGAAGGGCAGATATTCCTTTGCACTGGTCTCGGCACGTCCAAGGCTCAACGCATGAGCGCTGAGATGCGGCAGTGCATGGGCATCCACCCCCTGTGCACGGAAATATCCGGTCAACGATGCCGTGTATTCGCCCAGCGGCGGCAACCAGAGCGGAAAATCCTTTTCCGGCACCGCCGGGAGATGACAGGGGCGGATATCGACCTGCTCCAGCACAAAGTCCTTGGGCAGAACTTCCACCGGGCGGTGGTTCAGGCTGTTCAGGAAGGCTTCAATGCGGGTGATGACACCCACATTGGAAAAGTGCTCGTCCACTTCGATCTGCAAGTAGGGCTTATCCCCCATTTCCTGCTTGAACAGATGGGACAGCATGGTATCCGGGCCGCAGCCGTGGTTGGTCAGATACACCGCATACAGGTTCGGATGATGAGCGATGAGCTTTGCGCCGGACAGGATGTGCTGTCCGAACGGATAATACAGATTTTCGTATTCGTCCGCAATGTCCAGCGCATGGCCGGGCAGATGACTCAGGGTAATGACCTTGTATCCGCGTTCCAGCAGCAGTTCCGGGATACCCATGTTCAGGATGGGGTCGGAAACGCCATAATTCCGGGTGATGAGCACCAGAATTTTGTCCTCCGGTTTCAGGGTCGCCAGCAGTGCTTTGCCCTGCTTTTCCACTGCGGCAGTATGGCGGCGCACCGCCATGGCACCGCTGAGCAGTGCTTTTGCGCAAAGCGGCTTCGGGATACCTAGTACTTTGCCCAGCCCCAGCATGGCGGTGGCCATGGCTTCCTGCCCGAAGTCCAGATCAAATACCGGACTGAGCAGAGTGATGCCCTTGCTTTCGATGTCCATTGCCTTTGCGATGGACAACGCCGCCGTCTGCATATAGACGCAGCCGTAGTTGTGCTTCACCCGGCTCTTTTCGTGCTTCATGGTGTGGATGCTGGGCAGAAAGATATAATCCACCTTCTGGTCGATGAGCTGCTGTATGTGGCCGTAGATCAGCTTGACCGGGTAGCAGGTCTCGCTCTGTGCCAGCTGCTGGGAAAGCCGGATGGTTTCCTCGCTGGTCGGGTCGGTCAGGACTACGTTGAACCCCAGCGAGGTAAAGAATGCATTAGCCATGGGGAAGAACTTGTGGATCATCAGCACAAAGGGCACGCCCACCGTCTTTTTGCGAGGGTCGCGTTTCCCCGTGTAGCCTTCCAGAAGCAGGTTGTCGGCCTGCCGGTAAAAATCAATGTTTCTTTGGGTCTCGGCGCTGCGGCTGTCCTCTGCGGCCTGTGCCGGGCTGTCAAACCCGACGAACTGACTGGACGTATCGCCCACCGCTTCCTGCGCCAGCAGGGCCGCGCCGTATGCGCCGCTGATGGAGAACACCGGGCTGACCCGGACCCGGCTGCCATAGGCCGCCTGAAAAGCCGCCACGATGCCGGGATTGTAATCCACACCGCCCTGCAATACGATGTGCTGTCCGACCGGTTTGGAGCCGACCACTTTGTGCAGGTAGTTCTGCACGATGGCGTGGCACAGTCCGGCCGCAATATCTGCCTGTGGAACGCCTTCGGCAGCGGCAGAAGCAATGGCGGTTTCAATGAATACCGTGCAGCGCTCGCCCAATGCGGCCGGGTGCTCTGCGGACAACGCCAACTGGCCAAATTCAGCCAGCGGAATCCCCATGCGGGCGGCCTGTTCCTCTACAAAAGAACCGGTGCCCGCTGCGCAGATCTTGTTCATCTGGAAATCCACGACTTTGCCGTTTTTCAGGCTGATGTATTTGCTGTCCTGCCCGCCGATCTCAAAGACAGTATCCACCTCCGGCACCCAGTGCGCAGCGCCCTTTGCCTGCGCGGTGATCTCATCCCGTACGGCATCGGCACCGATGCGCTTGCCGACACGCTCCCGCCCGGAGCCAGTCACGCCCACCGCCGTAAAGCGCACCGCACCGAACCGTTCCCGGATGCTGGCCAGCCCCTTGCGGACAGCTCCTTCCGGGTCGCCTGCGGTGCGCAGATACTGGAAATCCACCAGTTCACCCTCCGGCCCCACCAGAACAAGGTCGGTGCTGGTGGAACCGATGTCGATGCCCAGCGCACAGCCCTTCTCCGGGAGGATACCGGTGGCCTTCGGCTCAGAAAGATCAGTGCCGGGCAACAGTTCCAGTCTGGGAAGCCCGGTTGTCGTGGAGCGTGTTGCCATTGCATCGTTCAACAACGCATCCAGCTGTGCCAGTGTAAATGCACCTTCTGCCTTGCATGCTGCACCGATGGCCGCTTCAAAACGCGCTTCTTCCGGGACGATCAGTTCCTCTTCGGTCAGGTCGAACACATCCCGGATAGCCCGTATCACGCCGGAGTTGCAGGTCACGCCGCCGCAGAATACCACTGGTTTGCAGACCGGCAGCCGCCGCACAATGGTCGCCTTGTAGTTATGGATCATTGCATAGCACAATCCCAGCAGGATATCCGGCGTGGAAACACCTTCCTGCTGGCGGTGAATGATATCCGTTTTGGCAAACACTGCGCAGCGTCCGGAAAGCCGCGGAATGCTCTGCGCCTGCTCAACCAGCGCAGAATAATCCTCCAGCTTGCAGCCCACACGGGACATCTGATCCTCAAAAAAGGAACCGGTGCCGCCTGCGCAATGCTCGTTGGCCGCAAACTGCGGGGTCCGGCTCTGGACTTCCGTGATGAACCGCGCACCCTGACTGCCGATTTCAATAATCGAACCGGCCTGCGGCACAAGCCTGCGTACACCTTCCACGATGGCAGGAATCTCTCCCAATTCTGATAGAACCGGACAGCGTTCCAGTAGTGCCCCGGCATTATCACCTGTCACACAAACGGCAAGTGTCTCGTCCCTGCCAATAGCAAGTTCCGACAAGCCCTGCCGCAGGCACAGAAGTGGTCTGCCGTGATGCACGGCAAGCCAGTACTTCTCCACTGTTCCGTTCTGCATCAGCACGATTTTGACCGTGGAGGTGCCAAGATCCATTCCCAAAGAATACATGGGACAGCTCCTTTCAAAAATCAACCCTGTTGCTTTGAGGGTTTGACATTTCAAACTTCATTCCGTATAATAGAGCTGTCGTAAATTAGACAGCTCTAACCAGAGTTTAACACAACTACCTCGATGTGTCCGTTGTTATGGCAACGGACGGAATGATTTTGGAGCATGGAAAAATATTATTCGATTTTACAGCAGTGCGGAATGTTCCACGGCATCCAGCCGCGCCGCTACCGGGATGTTCTGGACTGCCTGCACGCAAGCGTGCATCAATATCCCCGCAATACGCATCTTGTGGAACTGGGTGAGCAAAGCCACAATACAGGCATCCTGCTGGATGGCACAGTGGAAGAGTTTCTGTATGATGAAAATGGAAATCAGGTCAGCATCTGCCGGCTGGCAAGTGGGCAGATTTTCGGGGCCGAACTGGCCTGTACCGGCTGGAGTACCAGTCCGGTCTGCCTGCGGGCCGACTCAGACTGTACGGTGCTCCGGTTGGATTTCAGTGCGCTCATGTCCCAGCAGACCATGACCTGCCCCTGTCGGATGCAGGTGACCGCTAATCTGATGCAGGATATGGCGCAGCAGCTTCTGTTCTTCAATACAAAGGTGCGCATTCTTGCCCAGAAGCATCTGCGGGATCGGCTGAAAATTTATTTGCAGACGCTGACACCGGACAGCAAAGGGTGTTATCATCTGCTGTACAGCCGCACCGAACTTGCCGACTTCCTCTGTGTAGACCGCAGCGCGCTTTCCCGCGAATTGTGCCGGATGCGGGATGAGAAGGTTATTGAATTTTCCGGGGCAAAAATCAAGATCCTGGATCATGATTTTCTCCGTCACTGAGTTTCAAGCTGAAATAAAAGGAAGGCAGGGTGTTCTTTTGATGGAACACTCCGCCTTCCTTATCGTGTGTGGATTTTTTTAGGGTGCGTCCTTCGGAGCGCACCCTGTTTTTGCGTTTAATCCTCTAGTCTGTGGCTTCCTGCCACATTCCTCAGATACTCCTCCGGTTCACCGTTGAGAATCAGGTCTGCATACGCCAGAGGGTCGTTATAGATGAGATACTCTAACTCCGACCTCTGCGCCATGGTCACATCCAATTCATCCTCGACCCCAGTGCAGTCAATGGAGATTCTTCTCCCATCCCGGAGCAGCAGTTCCACGCAGCCGGTGTCCATGTTGAATTTGCAGGTTCTTTCATCGTACTTCATACTCGTGTCCTTTCTGCCTTACGACACTCTTACAGTGGTCTGTCGTGCTTTCTTATGATAAGGTCTAGGACGTTTTTCGATGGAAGCAAGGGATTCGTTCTGTTTTCCGAAGAATATAAAAAATCCGAACCCTTCCCCTATCGGAAAAAAGTTCGGATTTTGTTGTTGTGGTGCGGATAAGAGGACTTGAACCTCCACCGAGTTGCCCCGATTAGAACCTGAATCTAACGCGTCTGCCAATTCCGCCATATCCGCATATTCTGTTTTGTTCATGGGCCGTTCGGCTCGGAACATTAGTTATTATACCATGGAATCCGGAATTGTCAAGCGCAATTTCAAAAAAAGTTGTACTTTTCGGCAGAAAGCAGAAAAGTAACGAAAATACGCGCTAAAATTGGTCAGAAAAGCAAAAAATCAGACCGAAAACCTTTCGGCTTCCGGTCTGATTCCTAGCAGGGTGCCTTGTGGGACTCGAACCCACGGTCTCCAGATCCACAATCTGGCGCGTTAACCGACTACGCTAAAGGCACCACATAATATGCGCCCGAAGGGACTCGAACCCCCGGCCCACTGCTTAGAAGGCAGTTGCTCTATCCACCTGAGCTACGGGCGCACGTTGTTATCCCATGGGGTACTTATCTGGCGGCAGTGTGCGTTTGGCACACGCTGCGAGAAGTATAATACCATACGCATAGGCTTCTGTCAAGCGGAATTTCAAATTTTTTTGGATTTTCCGGCGCAGGGGGCATTCTGGGGTCACAGCAGCCACATTCCGGCGGCCCCAAGGGCAAAGCCGAGCAGAACACCGGCGGCCACATCCCGGACATAGTGCGCCCCGGCAAGCACCCGCAGGGCGCAGATGAGCAGGGCCACCACCACCATGCAGGCCCCGGCGGCGGGGTAGAAGTAGCACCACACAGCGGCCAGCACGGCGGCGCTCAGGGCGTGGCGGGAGGGGAAGGACTTGCCGTGGGTCTCCTTGGGCACCAGCGGCGTGAAGCCGGGCTGCTCATACGGGCGGGGAAAGTTCAGCCTGGCCCGCAGGAGCGTGCCGCCCAGAAAGACGAAGGCCGGCACAAAGACTGCCCGGGCGATGAGCTGCATAAAATCCAGAGCGGCGGCGCGGTTTGCGGAGAGCAGCCGGAACCACCGCACATTCAGCAGCACCAGCAGCAAAGGGTAGCAGGCAAAGGGCACGGCAGGCAGCCAGCGGTTCAGAGCGATCACCAGCTTTTTCAGGGCGGGGCGGGCCTCCAGCCAGCGCAGCAGGGCCTGGTAGCGTTCCGGAGTCATGGTATCCCTCCCTCAAAAACAGGTGTCCAGATAGTTTTCAACATCAAACGGCTCGGGTGTGGAATCTTTGCGCAGGTAGAGCGGGTGATGGGGATGGCCCTTTTTGCTCCGCTTGCCAAAGGTGACCCACGGGATGTCCCGCTCTCTTGTCAGGGCCACCATCTCCCGCATCAGGCCGGGCAGGTAGTCCCGCTTTTCGATCAGGGTGCCCCATGCGGCCCACATGGTGGGCTCGGTCTCGGCCAGAACGGCCCGCAGCCAGCGCAGGTTCTCGTCGCAGAGGGCGCGGTCCGGCACCCGGTCCATGTCGTTGGGGTCGGTGGCGCGCTGGGGATATACGTTGAACATGATCCAGCTGTCAAAGCCGTTGGCGTTGGCCAGCCGCTCCACACTTTTTAAGGTGGGGTCCAGCGCGCCGGGCTGGGCGGTGCTGGGGTTGATGCCGATGCACACCAGCGGGTGCCTGCCCACCCGGCCCAGCACATAGCGGTAGGGCAGGTAGGTGTGGGGCTCGTAGTACCAGATGCCGCCGGGGTATTCCCCCGCTTCCAGGCGGGGGAGCTGTTCAGTCTGCATGAAAATGTACCTCACAAATATGGTTTCCTATTTATCGTACCTGAAAAATTTCTGTAAATCAACACCTTTGCCGGAGAAAGTCTCCCATAAATCCGAATTTCATGCTATACTGTCCTTAGACCTGTGCCGCAAACACGGCGGCATGGGCCGGGAAAGGAAAACAGGAGCCATTGAAGAAGGGAGTTCTGCTATGGCCATGATAGAAGATTATAGAAGCGCCCTGCGCGCGGGCCAGCGTGCCTACCGCGCCTGCGTGGCACGCGGCCAGTCGCCGTACCTTGCGGTGCTGGATGATATCCTGAACGGGGTGAACATCGTTGCCCAGGAACCGCTGGGGCTGGTGGATATCCCCGCCGAGAGCATTGTGGGCACCAAGACCAGCGGACGGCACACAGCCTTTGCGGCCAACTTTATGCCCCTGCTGGAAGAGGACACCGAGTTTGCCATCAAGTGGTCGAATCTCTGCGAGGCCCATCTGGAGGAGGGCATCCACACCCCCATCATTGCCTACGAATACCTGAACAAGTTCTATGTGCAGGAGGGCAACAAGCGGGTATCTGTCCTCAAATACTACGAGGCGGTCACCATTCCGGGCACGGTCACCCGGCTTGTTCCGGCCCGGAACGACACGCTGGAAAACAAGATCTACTACGAGTTTCTTGATTTTTATAAGCTGAGCAAGATCAACAATGTTCAGTTCTCCCGGCTGGGCGGCTATGCAAAGCTGCAGACACTGGTCTGCAAGGCCGCCAGCGAGGTATGGTCGGATGACGACCGGCTGAACTTCTCGGCCCTGTATACCATGTTCAGCCAGCAGTTCTATGCGCTGGGCGGCTCCGCCCTGGGGCTGACCCCGGGCGACGCGCTGCTGGTGTACCTCTCGGTCTACCGGTATTCGGATGCCTGCCAGTCCACCCCCAGCCAGGTGCGGGAAAACCTGGCCAAGCTGTGGGATGAGATCAAGATCCTGACGGAGCCCCACGCCGTGGAGCTTTCGCTGGAGCCAAAGCCCGGCAGTGAGCCGCTGCTGAACAAGCTGAACATCTTCAGCAAGCCCAGCCAGCTCAAGGTGGTGTTCCTGCACGAGTACAATGCTAAAAATAGCGCCTGGGTGCGGGGCCACGAAAAGGGGATCGAGGCCCTGAAAAAGGAATTCCCGGACCGGCTCATCATCACCAACCGGGAAAATGTCTCCCCCGAGGTGGACGCGGAGCAGATCATGGAAGAGGTGGCCCACGACAACGCGGACGTGGTGTTCACCACCAGCATCCGGATGCGGCCCGCCTGCCTCAAGGTAGCGGCCCAGCACCCCAAGACCCGGTTCCTGAACTGCTGCCTGAACGCGCCCCATCCGCTGGTGCGCACCTATTACCCCCGCACCTATGAGGCCAACTACCTGCTGGGAATGCTGGCGGGTATCCTGAATCTGACCGACCGGGTGGGCTATGTGGCGGCCAACCCCGTTTATGGTGTGCCTGCGGCCGTCAACGCTTTTGCCCGGGGCCTGCGCACCGTGCGGCCCAACAGCCATATCCTGCTGCGCTGGGCCTGCCTGCAGGAGCCGGGAAAGCCGCTGGATTTCTCCGACTGCCCGGATATCGAGCTGTTCTACGCCTGCAGCCCCTTTGAGCCCACCGGCAGCGCCAGGGAATACGGCCTGTGCCGCCGGATGCCGGATGGCAGCATCCAGCCGGTGGCGCTGCCGGTCTGGAAGTGGGAAGTGTTCTATATCGGCATCATCCGCTCCATCTTCGAGGGCACCTGGGACAGCGGTTCCAGCGGCAAGGCCATCAACTACTGGTGGGGCTTCCACAGTGACGCGGAGCGGCTGGATTACTACGAGACCCTGCCCAAGGGCACGCAGCAGCTGCTCGATCTGCTGGAAAAGAACCTTGCGGCCAACGAGTTCCCCATCTTCCCGGCGGGCATCTTTGCGCAGGGGCATATCCCCAAGGCACCCACCGCAGACACCTATACCCCCAAGGAGCTGATGGAGATGGACTGGCTGGGCGAGTGCGTGGAAGGCAGCCTGCCCCGGTACGATCAGCTGGATGTCAGAACGCTGGGCCTGCTGGAGATCAACGGCCTGAGCAGCCTGAAAGAGACGACGCTGTAAAAAGCTCAACAGAACGGAGTGTTGCGGACGTGAAGATACTTGCAATTTCCGATACCCCCTCCAAGGCACTGTGGGACTACTGCTCCCGGGAACGCCTGGCCGGGGTCGATCTGATCCTCTCCTGCGGGGATCTGCCAAAAAAATACCTCGAATATCTGACAAATTTTACAGCGGCCCCCATTTTGTATGTCCACGGCAACCACGATGGCCGCTACCGCACGGAGGGCGAGCCGGGCGGCTGCATCTGCGTGGACGATCAGGTGTATGTCTGGAAAGGGCTGCGCATCATGGGGCTGGGCGGCAGCATCCGCTACAACCGCGAGGAGACCTTCCAGTACACGGAGCAGGAAATGCGCCGCCGGGTGCGGCGGCTCTGGTTCAAGGCCCACCGGGCGGGCGGCATCGACCTGCTGCTGACCCATTCCCCGGCGGCTGGCCTGAACGATGGCGACGACCGGGCCCACAAGGGCTTTGCCTGCTTCAACGACCTGCTGGAGGAGTACCAGCCCAAGTGGTTCGTGCACGGGCATGTCCACCTGAACTATGATGCCAACCTGCCCCGGGTGTGCACCCACGGCCAGACCACGGTCATCAATGCAACGGAGCGCTATACGTTTGAGATCCCGGACCCGGACCCGGTGGTCCGGAAGCGCTTTTTCTGGAATGACCCGGCATTTCCCACCAAAAACTGAAAAAGGAGAAACACTCAATGGAACAAAATGAGAAGCTGCGGGCGCTGGAGACCCTGCAGAAGAAGCTGTACGCCTACAACTGCGCCTCCAACAGCCTGTATCTGGACGCTGTGACCGTGGCCCCCAAGAACACGGCCGAGGGCCGGGGTGTGGCCCTGAGCATTCTGGCCGGTGAACTGCAGAAGCTGATGACCGCCCCCGAGACCCTTGCACTGGTGGAGGAACTCTATGCCCGGCGGGAGACGCTGGACACCCTCCACCGCCGCGAGGTGGAGGAGCTGCGCCGCAGCTGCCGGCAGCTCACCCGCATCCCCGCCGAGGAGTATATGGCATACAGCGAGCTGACCAACCGCGCCAGTGATGTCTGGCACAAGGCCAAGGAAGAAAACGACTTTGCCTCCTTCTGCCCCATCCTGCAGGAGCTGGTGGAGTATAACCGGAAGTTCGCGGGCTATTATGATGCGGAAAAAGCGCCCTATGATGCCCTACTGAACGAATATGAGCGGGGCGTGGACACTCAACAGCTGGACGTGTTCTTTGACACCCTGCGCAAGGGGCTGGTGCCCCTCATCCGGGCCATCAGCGAGAAGCCCCAGATCGATGACAGCTTCCTGCATCTGGAATATCCGGTCGAGCAGCAGAAGGCGTTTGCGGACTATCTCATGGAGGTCATGGGCCTTGACCGCGGCCACTGCGGTCTGGGTGAGACCGAACACCCCTTTACGCTGGAGTTCAATAACAAGGATGTCCGCATCACCACCAACTACGACCTGCACAATGTGGCCTCCTCGATGTATTCCGTTCTCCACGAGGGCGGCCATGCCCTGTATGAGCTGGGCATCCGGGATGACCTGCAGTACACCTGCCTGACCGGCGGTGTGTCCATGGGCGTGCACGAGAGCCAGTCCCGCTTCTACGAGAACCTCATCGGCCGTTCCCGCGCCTTTATCGGGGCCATCTATCCCAAGGTGCAGGAATTCTTCCCCGCACAGCTGGGAAATGTGACTGCAGAGCAGTTCTACCGCGCCGTGAACAAGGTGGAGCCCAGCCTCATCCGCACCGAGTCCGATGAGCTGACCTACTGCCTGCACGTCATGGTGCGGTACGAGATCGAGAAGCAGCTCATTGCGGGCACCCTGACGGCAAAGGAGGTCCCTGCCGCGTGGGCAGAGCTGTACAAGGAGTATCTGGGCGTGGAGGTTCCCAATGACCGCGAGGGCTGCCTGCAGGACAGCCACTGGTCGGGCGGCTCCTTCGGCTACTTTCCGTCTTATGCTCTGGGCAATGCCTACGGTGCCCAGATGCTCCACAATATGGAGCAGGAATTCGATGTGTACGGCGGCGTGGCTCACGGGGATCTCTCCGCCGTCACCGGCTGGCTGCGGGAAAAGGTGCACCAGTACGGCCACCTGCTGGAGCCTGCTGAAGTCGTCAGAAACGCCTGCGGCACCTTTGATGCACACTACTATCTGGATTATCTGACCCAAAAGTATACGGAACTGTACAACCTGTAATTAACCCGCACAAAACAAAGCCCTCCCGGCCAAATCGGCTGAGAGGGCTTTGTTTATATCTAATGCCGTCCGCCCATTACTGCTGTGCGAAGATCTTTACTTCATCCTTGTCCATAAAGGCGGCACCGGCGAAACCGGAAGCCTCCAGCTGGCCCAGCTGCTTGCCCAGCTTCTTGGCCTGAGGCAGAACGGTGACGTTGTAGGTGTCGCGCAGCTGTGCGGCTTTGGCCAGCACGGCGGGGAAGTCCACATCGCTGTTGTAGAGCAGGGCGATCTTCTGCTTGGCACCGGGGATCTGATAACCCTGCTCCAGCAGGATGCCGCAGACGCGCTCGAAGCCGATGGAGAAGCCCACGGCGGGCACCTTGGTGCCCAGGAACTTGCCGATCATGTTGTCGTAGCGGCCGCCGCCAGCCACTGCACCGCTGAACTGCGGGCAGGTGATCTCAAACACCATGCCGGTGTAGTAGCCCTGGCCGCGCACCAGGCTGGGGCAGTAGGCCACATCGAAGCGGCCGTTGGCCATGGCCTTTGCGGTAGCCAGCACATACTTCAGGTCATCGGCAATGGCGGGGTCGGCACAGCGGGAAGCTACGGACTCCAGTGTCACATCACCGGCGGCAATGAAATCGGCCAGCGCGTTGATGGCAGCTTCGGGCAGCTGCTTCTCGGTCAGCTCGGCCTTCACGCCCTCGGCACCGATCTTATCCATCTTGTCAAAGGTGATGCAGACAGAGTCCAGTGTGTCGGCGGCAAAGCCCATGCTCTCCAGCATTCCGCGCAGGATGCGGCGGTCATTGATGTTCACGGTGAAGCCGGTAAAGCCGATGCCCAGCAGGGCGCGGGCGGTCACGTCGATCAGCTCCACCTCTGCGTTGGGGCTCTCGTCGCCCAGAATGTCGATGTCGCACTGGACAAACTCGCGCAGGCGGCCCTTCTGGGGGCGCTCGGCGCGGAACACGCGGTCGGTCTGGATGACCTTGAAGGGGTGGGGGAGCTTGTCCTTGTTGGCAGCGTAGAAACGGCTCAGGGGCAGGGTCAGATCATAGCGCAGGCCCATGTCGGAGAGCTGCTTGGGGTCGCCGGATCCCAGCGCGCTGGTCAGCTTGTCTCCACGCTTCATCACCTTGAAGATGAGGTTCAGGTTGTCGCCGCCATCGGATTTGTCCAGGTTCTCCATATCCTCCAGCATGGGGGTGGAGATGCGCTCAAAGCCGGAAGCACGGTAGGTCTCCAGGATCTTGCCCTGGATGTAGTCGCGCAGGGTCTGCTCAGCGGGCAGCAGGTCCCGCATACCCTTCAATGCCTGTGTTTTCATAGTTGGTTCCTCTCTATCAAGTGCTCGCCCTCTCAGGCCGCTCCGCGTCCAGCTCTCCCAAAGGGAGAGCCCTTGGCAAAACCGTAAACTTTGTGTGGACTGCCAAAGCCTCCCACTTTGGGGGAGGTGGCATCGCGCAGCGATGACGGAGAGGGCGAGGCCGTGTTTAGTTGTTACTTTATCCATTATAAAGGAATCTGCCGTTTTGTCAATTGAAATGGGTACACTGTAAGGGAAAAACCATTCGGAGGGCAGGCAATGAAACAGCAATTTGCAGCAAAACACCCCTGGGCGATCCTGGCGGCGGGGGCGGCCATTCAGATCCTGACGGGCCTGCCTGCGGCGTGGGGCGTGTTCCAGCAGCCGGTGATGGACGAGTTCAGCCTGACCGAGGACGGCGCGGGCTATGCGTTCGGCATCCTGATCGCGGCGTTCGGGGTGGGCTGCGTCATCGGCGGTTTTTTGCAGGATAAAAAAGGCCCGCGCTGCGCGGCGCTGTGGGGCACCGGCCTGCTCTGCGGCGGGTTCTTTGCGGCGGCCCTCCTGCCCGGGGAGAAGGGGGTATGGTTCTGGGCAGTGTTCAGCATTCCGGCGGGACTGGGCACGGCGTTTCTCTACCCGTCCATCCAGTCCTGCGCCCAGAAATGGTACGCCGGGCGCAAGGGCCTTGCCACGGGGGTCATTGGCGGCGCGGTGGGCCTGAGCGGTGCGTTCCTGACCGGATTCGTCCGCACGGCGCTGAAGGGCTTTGGCCCGGTGCAGGGGATCCGGGGAGCGTTCTGGGCGCTGGGGGCGCTCACGCTGCCGGTCTGCCTTATGGGCAGTGCCCTGCTCACCGACCCGCCCCCGGCAAAGCAGAAGCCCGAAGAGCAGGGCAGGGGAAAGGGCACCCCGGCCCTCGACCTTGCCCCGCTGCAGATGCTCAGAACAAAACAGTACTGGCTCTGCGCCGGGGCGGTCTGCTGTTCCACCCCGGCGGTGCTGCTGTTCAGCCCCATCATCTTAAAGCTGGGCATGGAGCGGGGCCTGGACGAGGGCGCTGCCCTGTGGAGTGTGGTGCTGGGCAGCGTGGGCAGCGCGGCGGGCCGCTTACTGATGCCCCTGCTCAGCGACCGGATCGGCCGCCGCCCCACTGACCTGATCCTGTTCGGCGTGTCGCTGGGGCTTTCAGCGGCCTTCCTGTTCGCACAGGGCTGGCTCGTTGTGGCTGTGTACGCAGGGCTCACCTTCTGTTATTCGGCGCTGGCGGCGGTGCTGCCTTCCCTCTCCACCGACCTGTTCGGCCTGCCCCACGCCGGGGTGAACTACGGCTTTCTGGCGCTGGGACAGAGCGTGGGCAGCCTTGCCTTTCCCTTTGCGGCGAACCTCTGGGGCCTTGCCACCGGACGGCACTGGCTGGCCATGGCAGGCGCGGCGGCGGGCTTTGTGTGTATCTGGGCGCTCCGGCCTGTCAGGGCCCAACAGCCGCCCAGAAAAAACTGAACCGGACAGCGCAAGATATTCCTTTTGACAAATATGATAGAAATGTGACGAACTGGGCAGTGAAAGCGGTGAAAGTGCTAGTTAGCTACGAATAACCGTTAAAAATGCTTGTGAAAAAATCCGCAAAACGTCTTGCAAATTCCGCCAAGGTTCTCTATAATAAAACTATGCGTGGTAGTACCGGCGTGGCCGGTCAATGCAAACGGCAGGACACCCCCTGCCAATGGCATCAATTTGTCAAAAGGAGAGTATGATTATGACCTATTCGCAGCAAGTACAGAATATGTGCCCGATCACCAAAGGTCCTAAGCATGGTCCGGCTCCCATCCCCGAAGAGGGCGCATGGGTCAAGGCCTATGAGATCAAGGACGTCAGCGGCTACACCCATGGTGTGGGCTGGTGTGCACCCCAGCAGGGCACCTGCAAGCTGTCTCTGAACATCAAGAACGGTGTCATCGAGGAGGCTCTGGTGGAGACCATCGGCTGCTCCGGCATGACCCATTCCGCTGCTATGGCTGGCGAGATCCTGCCCGGCAAGACCATTCTGGAAGCTCTGAACACCGACCTGGTGTGCGATGCCATCAACGTGGCAATGCGCGAGCTGTTCCTGCAGATCGTCTACGGCCGCAGCCAGACCGCTTTCTCTGAGGACGGTCTGCCCATCGGCGCAGGTCTGGATGACCTGGGCAAGGGCCTGCGCTCCATGACCGGCACCATCTTCTCCACCAAGGCCAAGGGTGTCCGTTACCTGGAGCTGACCGAGGGCTACATCAACAAGCTGGCTCTGGATGCCAACGATGAGGTCATCGGCTATCAGTTCGTCAAGCTGGGCAAGATGATGGAGGATATCCGTCACGGCAAGACCCCCAACGAGGCTTACGAGAAGAACGTGGGTACTTACGGCCGCTTCAGCAAGGAGCAGGGCGCTGTCAAGTACATTGACCCGCGTGAGGAATAAGAGAGGAGGAACAACTCATGGCAACTTTTGAATCTATGGATCGCCGTATGCCGAAAATTGAGGCATGCCTGAAGGCCAACGGCCTGGAGTCTCTGGACGCTTGCAACGAGATGCTCCTCGCTAAGGGCATCGACTGCGACAAGATCGTCCGCGGCGTGCAGCCCATCTGCTTTGACAACGCTGTCTGGGCATACACCCTGGGCACCGCCATCGCCGTCAAGCGCGGCCTGACCGACGCTGCCGAGTGCGCTGCTGCCATCGGCGAAGGTCTGGAAGCTTTCACCATCCCCGGCTCTGTTGCTGAGCAGCGTCAGGTCGGTCTGGGCCACGGCAACCTGGGCGCTCGTCTGCTGAGCGAGGACACCACCTGCTTCGCTTTCCTGGCAGGCCACGAGTCCTTTGCTGCTGCTGAGGGTGCTATCGGTATCGCACGCACCGCAAACAAGGTCCGCAAGACCCCCCTGCGTGTTATCCTGAACGGCCTGGGCAAGGATGCCGCTTACATCATTTCCCGTATCAACGGCTTCACCTATGTGCAGACCGAGTACGATATCCCCACCCAGACCCTGAAGGTCGTCAAGGAGATCCCCTTCTCCGAGGGTGAGCGCGCTGCTGTCAAGTGCTACGGCGCTAACGACGTTATGGAAGGCGTTGCCATTATGAAGAAGGAGGACGTTCAGTGCTCCATCACCGGCAACTCCACCAACCCCGTCCGCTTCCAGCACCTGGTTGCAGGTACCTATAAGAAGTGGGCCATCGAGAACGGCAAGAAGTACTTCTCCGTTGCTTCCGGCGGCGGCACGGGCCGTACCCTGCACCCCGATAACGTGGCTGCAGGCCCCGCAAGCTATGGCCTGACCGACTCTCTGGGCCGCGTCCATGGTGATGCTCAGTTCGCAGGTTCCTCCTCCGTGCCCGCACACGTTGAGATGATGGGCCTGATCGGCATGGGCAACAACCCCATGGTCGGCGCTACCGTTGCCTGCGCTGTTGCTGCTGCACAGGCCAACGCCTGATCTTTTCCTAGTTCGGCAAAGGGGGCTGCCTTCCGAATGGGCAGCCCCCTTTTTATGCTGAAATATGTTCGCGCAGGCTAACTGCCTGCAACATTGGTTCAACTGAGAAGGAAAAAGAAGAAACCATGAAAAACACGAAGATGAAACAGAGCATTGCAGCGCTGGCCATGGCTGCTGTCGTTGCAGTGAGCCTGCTGGGCTACGGCTGCGGCAGCAAGCCCGCCTCCACCACCGGCGCGGGTGCTACCGGCGATTTTACCGGCACTGCCAAGGGCTTTGGCGGCGATGTTACCGTTACCCTGACCCTGACCGACGGCAAGATCACCGGCTGCACCGCTGAGGGTGCCGATGAGACCAAGGGCGTTGGCTCCAAGGCAATCGAGCAGCTGCCCGCTGCCATTGCCGAGAGCGGCAGCATTGCCGTGGACGGCGTGTCCACCGCAACCATTACCTCCAATGCCATCAAGGAGGCAGCCGCTGCTGCCATCACCGCTGCTGGTCTGAAGCCTGAGGATTTCCAGACCGCTGTGGAGAACAACGCTGAGCCTGCTGAGGATTCTACCGTTGATACCGATATCGTCATCGTGGGCGCAGGCGGCGCAGGCATGACCGCTGCCCTGACTGCCACCAGCGAGGGCAAGAGCGTTGTCATCGTGGAGAGCCAGCCCGTGGTGGGCGGCAACTCCGTGCGCGCTACCGGCGGCATGAACGCCGGCAAGACCGTGTATCAGGATGAGAACGAGTTTGCCGAAGGCGCAGGTGTCGAAAAGACCCTGAAGACCGCTGCTGAAAAGTATGCTGACAACGAGACCATCACCGCTCTGGCAAAGACCGTCTCCGAGCAGTGGGCTGCCTACCAGGCCAACCCCACCGGCTACTTTGACAGCGTTGAGCTGATGGAGCTGGATACCATGATCGGCGGCAAGGGTGTCAATGACCCTGCTCTGGTGGAGACCCTGTGCGCTAACAGCGCTGACGCCATCGACTGGCTGGACGAGCAGGGCATCACCCTGCACAGCGTTTCCAGCTTCGGCGGCGCATCCGTCAAGCGCATCCATCGCCCTGTGAACGCAGAGGGCAAGACCGTTTCCGTCGGTTCCTACATGATCCCCCTGCTGGAGGAAAATTGTGAGAAGGCTGGTGTCCAGATGATGCTGAACACCACCGCCACCGAGATCCTGACCGATGACAACGGCGCTGCTGTTGGCATCAAGGCCACCGGTGCTTCCGGTGAGACCATCACCATCAATGCCAAGGCTGTAGTGCTGACCACCGGCGGTTTCGGCGCAAATCTCGATATGGTCGTTGAGTACAAACCCGAGCTGAAGGGCTTTATGACCACCAACGCCCCCGGCATCCTGGGCCAGGGCATCAAGATGGCACAGGCCATCGGTGCTGACACCGTGGATATGGATCAGATCCAGATCCACCCCACCGTGGAGGCTAACACCGCTGCCCTGATCACCGAGGGCCTGCGCGGCGATGGCGCTGTTCTGATCAATGCCGAGGGCAAGCGCTTCATTGACGAAGTCGGTACCCGTGATGTGGTTTCCGCTGCCGAGATCGCTCAGACCGGCAGCTATAGCTGGCTGGTGGTGGATCAGGCTATGGCCGATGCTTCCAGTGTCATTCAGGGCTACATCAAGAAGGGCTACACCGTGACCGGTGAGACCTATGAGGAACTGGGCAAGGCAATGGGCGTTGATGAGGCTGCTTTTGCCGAGACCATGAACACCTGGAACGGCTATGTTGAGGCCAAGAACGACCCCGACTTTGGCCGCACCAGCTTTGCAAACAAGCTGGATACCGCTCCCTACTATGCCATCAAGGTCACCGCAGGTGTGCATCACACCATGGGCGGCCTGAAGATCAACACCAACACCGAAGTCCTGAACGAGAACGGCGAGGTCATCCCCGGCCTGTTCGCAGCAGGTGAGGTGACCGGTGGTGTCCACGGTGCAAACCGCCTGGGCGGCAACGCCGTGGCTGACTTCACCGTCTTTGGCCGCATTGCCGGTGCTGCTGCAAGCAAGTACGCTGCATGAAACGCCTGAAAAGCTGGCAGAAAAATCTGATCTTTGCGGCCGTGGTGCTGGCCGCGGCAGCACTCCTGTTCGTGCTGTACCGCGCCAACGCCCCCAAAGCGGAGCCGCTGGTGGCCGTAGTCGATTTCGGCGACGGCATTACCGAGACGATCCCGCTGGACGAGGACCACGATTATCTGTATGATGTGGGCGATTATATCGTACATCTGCAGGTAAAGGATGGGGCCATCGCCTTCCTCGACAGTCAGTGCCCGGACCATGTGTGCGAGCAATTCGGCTGGCTGAGCGAGCAGGATGCCTGGGCCGCCTGTGTCCCCGCTGGGGTCTATGTAACGGTGCAGGCCGCAGAAACAGAATAAAACAAACAGGCCGCCGTGCAGGATCATCTCCTGCACGGCGGCCTGTTGTATCGGGGGAAATGTTATTTCACGTATTTGCCTTCGCAGATATTCTTGCAGCAGGCGCTGATGGGGAACCAGCAGCAGTCCCGGCAGATATCGGCCAGCATCTCGGGGGTGGCTTTGGCATCGATCTCCCGGATGAGGGCCTGGTAGTCGTATTCCTTTTCCTCCAGCCCGAAATACTCCACGGTCTTGCGGTCGTACCGCTTGACCTTTTCCTGTGTGTCGCACAGGTCGGTGCCCAGCTTGTTGGGGCAGCAGGAACAGAGGGTGTCGGTGGAGAAGGTGAGCTGGATCTTCGTCCCGGGCACCTCCCGCAGCTGATGGACGATATCGTTCATGTGCTCCACAAAGGCTTCGCTGTAGCCATGGCCGGAGTAGCCCTGGGTGCAGAGCAGGTGATGCGGGCGCAGTACGATGCTCATGCCTTTTTTACCCCCGGGATCCGCTTCCGGATGTTCAGGCCCAGCACGCAGGCCAGCACAGCTTTGATGATGGCGGTGGGGATGAAGGGAAGAACGCAGGCAGAAACAGCCACGGACACGGTGCTGTGGGCGACGATCACGAACAGGATGACACCCACGATATAGTTGACCACGGTGCCCACGACAACCGCCACGGGGAAAGCACCCTTGAAGGCATCCCTGTGCTCCACGCCCAGGCCGATGATGTAGGCCATGATGGGGAAGGAAATCAGGAAGCCGCCGGTGGGGCCGACAAACTTGTCGATGCCGCCGGAGAAGTTGGCCAGCACGGGCACACCCACAGCGCCCAGCAGCAGGTAAACGAGCGTGGCAATGGCGGACAGCTTGGAGCCCAGCACCACAGCCGCCAGCGTGATGGCGAAGGTCTGCATGGTCATGGGCACGCCCAGCGGCATGGGGATGGAGATCTGTGCCATCACGGCGATGACGGCGGCAAACAGGCCCGCGTAGCAGATATCGCGCACCGAGAACTTACTGGTCTGATTCATGGTAAAAAATCCTCCTCTGATTTGGTACAAACAACGTCCCGATTAAACCAGAAAGCGGCAGGCAGGTCAACTTGCGATTTGCACAAAGGTTTACAATCTGTGAAAATTTGCTGAAAAGCGTGCAAACGAAATTTGGACGCTTGTGTATCCGGGCAAAATGCGATACACTACACCTATACATAGGAAAGGAATCTGACAGGCCGCCCTCCGGCGGGCCTGAATCTGATAGGAGGAACATGATGATCTGGAACAAGAAGAAGGACGGCGCGGAGAACCCGGGTGCGGAAACGCCTGCGGCACAGACAACCAAGGCCCCGGTGCTGTTTTTGCAGAAGAACTGGAAATGGCTCGTGCCGGTGGTCTGTGTGGCGATCGCGGGCGGTGTGTTTTTGCTCAAGCCCAAGAGCGCCAGCACCACAGCCGTGGATCCCAGCTATCTGGAGACCAGCCCTGAAGTGCGGGATGTCACCAACACCCTGAGCGGCACCGGCACCCTGAACCCTGCCAACACCTACACCGTGAAATCTCTGGTGGAGGGCAAGGTGCTCACCGGCGAGTTTGAGGAGGGCGACGTGCTGGATGAGGGGAGCATCCTCTACACGCTGGACAGCTCGGATGCTTCCACCAATTTTGAAAAGGCCGAGATCGCCATGCAGCAGGCACAGCGCAGCTATGACAAGGTGGTGGACCGCCAGTATGTGCGTGCCGAAGTGGATGGCACCGTGAGCACCCTGAAGGTCGCCAAGGGCGACGAGGTGACCAGCGGGCAGGAGGTCGCCATCATCCGCGACAGCTCCAAAATGCTGCTGACGCTGGAATTCCCCGCCGCTGATGCCGCCAATTTCAGCGTGGGCCAGACCGCCCAGGTGACGCTGGACGGCACCTTTGAGCAGTTGGACGGCACCGTGACCAGCGTGACCGGAACGGATGCCCTGAGTACCGGCAACCTGCTCACCCGCACCGTGACCATTGCCGTGCGGAATGCAGGTGGCCTGACCACCGCGCAGGCGGCTACCGCCTCCATCAACGGGGTCAGCTCCATCGGCTCTGCCACCTTTGGCTATCAGGCAGAGCGTACCCTGACCGCACAGGCCGCAGGCACCGTGACCTCCATCCATGTGCAGGAGGGTCAGACCGTTGCCAAGGACGATATCCTGATCGAGCTGAGCGGCGATGACCTGACCGAGAGCATCCAGTCGGCCTCTGAGACCCTGCGCAGCGCTGAGATCTCCCTGCAGAACCTGCAGGATACCATGGCCAACTATACCGTAACCTCTCCCATCAGCGGCACCATCATTGAAAAGGATGCCAAGGTGGGCGACGCGGTCAAATCCGGCGATACACTCTGCGTCATCTATGACCTGAGCTATCTGGAAATGGTCATCAATGTGGACGAGCTGCAGATCAGCTCCCTGACTGTGGGCCAGAAGGTGCAGATCACAGCCGATGCCGTGCAGGATAAGAACTATGTGGGCACTGTGACCCGCGTCTCCATGAAGGGCACTTCCAACGGCGGCACCACCACCTACCCGGTGACCATCCGCATTGACGAGACCGACGGCCTGCGCCCCGGCATGAACGCCAATGCCGAGATTGTGGTGGCCGAGGCTGCCAATGCCCTGACCGTGCCCAATGCGGCCATCGTCCGGGGCGGCTATGTGCTGGTGACCCAGGATTCCCCCAGCGCCTCCAAGGCGGATACCACCATGGAGGCACCCGAGGGCTTTGTCTATGTGGCCGTCAAGATCGGTGTCAGCGATGATGATTACACCCAGATCGTCAGCGGCATCCAGGAGGGGGACACCATTGGTTACGACCCCAACTCGGTCAGCAGCGACAGCTACTATGACGATGGCAGCGGCATGATGATCTTCTGATGGGAGGATGGAATGAGTGCTCTGATCGAATTTGATGCGGTCTGCAAGTATTACCAGATGGGCGACACCACGGTAAAAGCCGCCGACCACATCACCATGAAAATAGAAAAAGGCGAGTTTGTTGCCATTGTGGGCCAGTCCGGCTCCGGCAAGTCCACCTGCATGAACATCATCGGCTGCCTGGATGTGCCCACGGCGGGCACCTACCGGCTGAACGGCCGGGATGTGGGCAAGATGAGCCGGAACGAGTTGGCCTCCATCCGCAACGAGATGCTGGGGTTCATCTTCCAGCAGTATAATCTTCTGCCCAAATTAAACCTGCTGGAAAACGTGGAGGTGCCGCTGGTCTATGCGGGCATCCCCCGCGCCGAGCGCCACCGCCGGGCCCGCGAGGTGCTGGAGCAGGTGGGGCTGGGCGATAAGCTGAAAAACAAGCCCAACCAGCTTTCGGGCGGCCAGCAGCAGCGCGTATCCATCGCGCGGGCGCTGGTGCGCAACCCGGCGATCATTCTGGCTGATGAGCCCACCGGCGCGCTGGACAGCCACACCGGCCGCGAGGTGCTGGGAATGCTGCAGGACCTGCATGGGCAGGGCCATACGGTGGTGCTTATCACCCATGACAACTCCATTGCCGTGCAGGCCGACCGCATCATCCGTCTGGAGGATGGTCAGGTGGTCTACGATGGCGACTCCCGCGCGCCGGAAGCCATCGTCCAGCCGACGCTGAACTTTGAACCGGCAGAACAGGAGGGGAACAAATGATCATTGAGACCTTCCGTCAGGCCCTCCAGAATGTGTGGAGCAACAAGCTCCGCACCTTTTTGACCATGCTGGGCATCATCATCGGTGTCATGGCGGTCATCGTCATCGTGGGTCTGGGCAACGGCATGACCCAGAGCATGCGGGACAGCTTTTCAGCGCTGGGCACGAATGCCCTGTCCATTCAGGTCTGGGGCTACGGCTCCCGCACCGCCTCGGTGGAGGATGTGTATAAGATCGCGGATAAGAACAAGGAGCTCATCTCCGCAGTCTCGCCCCAGATCGATTTCAGCAACAACACCCCCAAGGTGGGCACCACGACCTATCGCTACGGCACCCGCGTTTACGGTGTGGACGAGCACTACGCCGAGATGAAAAACTATACCCTCGCCCAGGGGCGCGGCCTGCAGTACATGGACATCAAGGACAACAAGCAGGTCTGCATCATCGGCGATTACCTCAACCGGGCGGCCTACGGCGGCAACGCGGTGGGCCAGACCATCAAGCTGGGGGCCTACAAGTTCCGGATCGTGGGCGTGCTGAACGCCAAGGTGACGGACAAGAACCTGCAGCAGGGCTCCGACGATGACTGCATCTATCTGCCCTACACTACGGCCATGCGGCTCTCCAGCCAGTCCAGCGCCAAGAACTTTGTTGCGATCATGAAGGACGAGAGCCGCGCCAACGAGGCCAAGGCGGTGGTGGAAAGCGGTCTGCACGACCTGCTCAAGAGCGACAACGCTTACTACATCTACAGCGCCAGCGAGTGGCTGGAGGAGATGAACGAGATGATCAACATGGTCATCATCATCCTTACCGGCATTGCCAGCATCTCGCTGCTGGTGGGCGGCATCGGCATTATGAACATCATGCTGGTGTCGGTGACCGAGCGCACCCGGGAGATCGGCATCCGCAAGGCACTGGGTGCCAAGGAGCGGGTGATCCTGTCGCAGTTTGTGGTGGAAGCTGCCACCACCTCCGCACTGGGCGGCGTGCTGGGCATCGTCCTTGGCTATATCGTGTCCATGGCGGCAAACCGCATCCTGCCCATGATCTCCAGCGACATTGATGTGACCGTCAGCCCCTCGTTCAACTCCATCGTGGTGGCCTTTGGCATCTCGGTGGGCATCGGCGTGCTGTTCGGCTATCTGCCCGCCAAGCGTGCCGCAAGGCTGAACCCCATTGAAGCGCTGAGATATGATTAAACCTCTTACCGCTTCGGTCTGGCTTTGCCAGCGCCTTGCGGAGCTCCCCTAATAGGGGCAACAACGACGACCGCCGCCAGTGGCGGATGAAGGGAGGAGTTGTTGGGGCCGCGGCCAGCAGGATGCAAGTGCAAGGCTTTGCACGAAGCAGACGCTGGGAGCCGCAACCCGGAATACATTAGAAACTATTTTAAGGAGGATCTTCCATGAAAAAGCGAATCCTTGCATTTCTGCTGGCGGTGAGCATTGCCTTGTCGATGCTGGTGCTGCCGGCATCGGCAGCGGGCAACGCCAACACGGCGGTCCAGCTGTCCATCACGCTGAACGCGATGGACAGCAGCCAGCAGGCTGCCCTGAACGCTGTGGTCACCCGCGGTGCACTGGCCCGGATGCTGGTGTCCTACTCCACCTACCGCGAGAGCGTGGGCTCTCAGGGCACAGTGGGCACCCTGTTCACCGACCTGCCCGGCACTTCGCCCTATGCACCCTATGTCCGCATTGCGGTGCAGAACGGCTGGATGAACGGCTACACCGACGGCTCTTTCCGGCCCGACAATGCCGTGACGCTGGAAGAAGCGGTCACGGCCATCCTCAAGCTGATGGGCTATAAGATGACCGATCTGAGCGGCTCCTTCCCCAACGCACAGCTGAACAAGGCCAGTGAGCTGGGCCTGCGCAATCAGGTGGACCGCAGCCAGGGCGAGGCGCTCAACTACGAGGAGTGCGCCCTGCTGTTCTACAACGCCCTGACAGCCAACGCTGCCAGCGGCAGTGCCTACGGCAGCAGTCTGGGCTTCACGGTCTCCAATGGCCAGGTGGATACCTCCAGCGTCATGCTCAAGAGCCTGAAGGGCCCCTTTGTGGCGGGCGATACGGTCCAGCTGCCCTTTGTTCCCAAGATGGTCTACCGCAACGATAAAGCGTCGGAATCTGCGGAACTGAACAAATACGACGTGTATTATTACAGTGAAAGTTTACAGACATTGTGGGTCTATACCCGCCGGGCCGCTGGCCGCATCACGGCAGTTTCGCCCAGTGCCAGTGCCCCCACCAGTGTAACGGTGGCAGGCACCAGCTATACGCTGGGCTCCTCTGCTGTGGCCTCTCAGGTGTCCTCCCTCAACGGCGGCGGCGTGGGCGAAGTCGTCACCCTGCTGCTGGGCATGAACAATGAGGCTGCCGGGATCGTGACCGGCGAGGAAGCCGACAGTGTGTTCTACGGTGTCGTGCAGACCGCCACCCGCAGTCTGGTGGAAGAGAACGGCGCGGATGTTCTGCAGAAAGTCTCCGTCATGTGCACCGATGGCATTGCCCGCACCGTGAACGTGGACAAGAGCCTGAACTTTCCGCAGGGGTGGCTGGTAGAGATCAAGGTCACCCCGGAGGGCGAGAGCGTGGAGCACATCGATGACCGCCGCGTCAACGGCACCATCAATACCAATGCCACTGCGCTGGGCGCTGCCGCCCTGGCCGACGATGTAGAGATTCTGGATACAACTTCGGAGGGTGTGGCTGGGACGGTTCGTCCCAGCCGCCTATCGGGGGTAACACTGAGTGACCTCGATGTCCGCTACTATACCGTCAACGATGCCGGACAGATCGACCGGCTCATCCTGAACGATGTGACCGGCGACCTGTGGAGCTACGGCGTGCTGGACGATGTGAAAAATCTGGCCATGAATTATTCTGACCTGAAGAGCCTCGTCACCGGCATTGTGGCGGGAGATTCCGCTTCCGGCACCACGACCACGACAGGCACCACCACCGGAGCGGCCACGGGCGGCACCGACGGCTCTGGCTCTACCTCGGATACCACCACCACTGTGACCGGTGCCACGGCGGCAGACCGCCTGTCCAACCTGCTGGTGCCCACCACCAGCGAGATCCTGTGGGGCATCGTCTCGGGCGATATCCTGAGCACGGCCTGGCAGAAGCTGACCAGCAACACCGGCTCCCTGATGAGCATTGGCTTCCAGCAGATCGCGGAGATCACGGGCACCCCCTTCAAGCAGATCTTCAATTACATCGGCGGCGGGGCGACCTATATCTGCTACGTCAACGGCGCGGCGGCCAGCTACACCACGGCCATCAAGTATCCGGTGCTGGCGGGCGGCATTGCCGTGCGGCGGGAGACCACCGGCTCTGTCAAGGCCATGATGCAGCTGATGCCCCTGAAGATCGACAAGGTCGGCGCGGCCTCGGTGCTCTCGGGCAGTGAACGCTACGAGATGGCAGACAATGTGCAGGTCTACCTGTGGTACAAGGGCCAGTATTACCCCACCAAGCTGGCTCAGGTGGATGCGGACGGCTACCAGCTGACCGGCTGGTACGATAATTTCGGCTGCGCTGCCGGAAAAAAGGTCCGCGTCATCATTGCGGTCAAGAGCGACTGATGCTTTATTACAGCGGCCTGAGCCGCACACTGCGGCAGCTGCGCTGGGTGCTTTACCCGCGCCGCTGCCCTTTTTGTGACCGGGTGCTGGGGAACCAGCCTGCCTGCCCGGACTGCGCCGATGGGCTGGCAGAGCTGCGCCGTGCACCCTCCATGCGGCTGCGCGGCTCCGAGCACTACCTGGGGCGGCTGGATGGGGCAGCCGCGCCCTACCGATACACCGGCCTTGTCCGCCGCGCGGTGCTGCGGGCGAAATATCAGGGCGCGCCCTGGGCAGCTGTGGAGCTGGGCGTGGAGATGGCCCGCCTGCTCTTTGGCAGCGAGATCAGAATGTGCGGCTCTGAGCCCCTGCCCGAACCGGTACCGGGCCTTGACAGGGGTTACGACTGCATCCTTCCGGTACCGGCCTCCAGCAAAAAGCGCGGCTACAATGTGCCGGAGCGGATGGCACAGCCCCTTGCCCGGGCGGTGGGCGTTCCGGTGGTCACGGACGCGCTGACCCGTGCCCGCTCCACCCGGCGGCAGGAGGGGCTCTCCCTTGACGAGCGGCTGGCCAATGTGGCGGGTGCCTTCCGGGTGGCCCGGCCGGAGGCTGTGGAGGGAAAGCGCATCCTTCTGGTGGACGATGTCCTGACCACCGGAGCCACGGCCTCGGCCTGCGCGCAGGCTCTGCTGGATGCCGGTGCGCAGAGCGTGTTCGCTGTGGCGCTGGCTACGGTAGAGTTTCCGCAGCCGGTGGGCAGCACAACGGCCATTGCCGAAAATGAAGAAGAAATTTGAAAATAGTGCTTGACAAAACACCATTCTTCGGGTATACTGATTGAGCTGTGAGCGACAAGCTCGATCAGGTGTCCGGGTGTAGCGCAGTTTTGGTAGCGCGCTTGAATGGGGTTCAAGAGGCCGTGAGTTCGATTCTCGCCACTCGGATTGGAACAAGACCGACGATTTCAGAAGAGATCGTCGGTCTTGATTTTTTATTCAGCTGTTTTCGGTGCACTGTCCCGGAGGGGCGGGCACCGCTGCAAGGAGGTGGGGGCTATGAATGCTGCACTGCGCCGGGATGCGGATGTGATCCTTCGTTCCAGCCTGAACGCTGTTCTGCCGGATGAGGCGGTGCGCCGCGCGCTGCGGGATCTCCGGCCCGGGAAGGGCCGGGTGCTTCTGGTGGCGACGGGCAAGGCGGCCTGGCAGATGGCACACGCGGCGGTTGAAACGCTGGGCCGGGTGGATGGCGGCGTGGTCGTGACCAAGTACGGCCATGTGAAAGGTGAGATCCCCGGGGTGACCTGCTATGAGGCGGGCCATCCGGTGCCGGATGCAAACGGTTTTGCGGCCACCCAAAAGGCGCTGGAGCTGGTGCAGGGGCTGACCGCCGGGGATACGGTGCTGTTCCTGCTTTCCGGCGGCGGCAGTGCGCTGTTCGAGCAGCCGCTCGTTCCCGGGGCAGAGCTGCAGGAGATCACGAGCCGGCTGCTGGCCAGCGGGGCCGACATTGTGGAGATGAATACCATCCGCAAGCGGCTTTCCGGTGTGAAGGGCGGGCGGTTCGCGCAGCACTGTGCCCCTGCGCAGGTGTTCAGCATCGTGCTGAGCGACATTCTGGGGGACCCGCTGGATATGATCGCCAGCGGCCCGGCGGTGCCGGATACCTCCACCTGCGCCCAGGCGCTTGCCGCTGCCGAAAAGTATCATCTGGCACTCTCAGCACAGGCCCGGGCCCTGCTGGCGCAGGAAACGCCCAAAACGCTGGACAATGTGACCACCCGGATCACCGGCAGCGTGCGGGAGCTTTGCCGTGCCGCGGCCAGTGCCTGCCGGAATCTGGGATATGAACCGGTTCTCCTGACCGACCAACTCTGCTGCGAAGCACGGGAAGCAGGCAGCTTTCTTGGCTCCATTGTCCGCACCCAGGCAGGGCAGGGGAAAAAGCTGGCCTACATCGCGGGCGGCGAGACCATCGTTCACCTGACCGGAAAAGGGCTTGGCGGAAGAAATCAGGAGCTGGCCCTTGCGGCCGCGCCCGCCATTGCCGGGCTGAACGCGGCGGTGTTCTCTGTGGGCAGCGATGGCACAGACGGCCCCACCGATGCCGCCGGCGGCTATGTGGATGGGGATACCCTTGCCGCGCTGGAGGCCGGGGGCTGGAGCGGATACGCTGCTTTGCAGAACAACGATTCCTACCACGCCCTGAAAGCAGTGGATGGCCTGATCATCACCGGGGCAACGGGCACCAATGTCAACGATGTGGCGGTGGCCCTGATCGGGGAAAAACACCGCCTGTGAGCCCGGAAGTTTCCCCGGAGTGGTGATTGCATTCCTCCGTTGAGTATGTTATACTGAACAGCGAACTGAATAGAAAACAGCAGGTGCGTACCGCCCGCGGCTCTGGCCGGGGGCAGGCACGTTAAAAGGGAAGCGGGTGCAAATCCCGCACGATCTCGTCACTGTGATAAGGGAGTTTACCGCCAGGGTGCAGCTGCACCGGTCACTGGAACGTATGTTCCGGGAAGGCGGCGGTGGATGTTGAGCTTTCAGCCAGGAAACCTGCCCGCTGTTGGTACGGGGGCGCAAGCCCCAGATCACGAGGAATTGGTTGTACCCAAAAAGCCTGAAAAAACTGAAAAGGGCCTTTTTGCTTTGCCGTCCCGCAAGCAGAAAGGCCCCTTTTGTTTTGCCGGGCACTCTTTCCTGTACCTTCTGTTCAGCAAAAATCATGTTCAAAAACAGGAAAGGAACGAACAAAAATGAGAAAACGCACCATCCACAAAGCAGCGGCCGCTCTGACCGCTCTGGCCCTCTGCGCCGGTGTACTGACCGGCTGCGGCGGTGCCGCAAGCAGCACCACTGCTTCCAGCACGGCAGGATCTGCTGCCAGCAGCGAGGTTTCCGGCGAGGAGGCTGACGAATTGGCCGCAAAGAACGTTGCAGACCTGATCGATGCCATCTATGTGCAGGAGCGCACCGATGACACCGATGCCCAGTGTGAGGCCGCCAAGGCCGCATGGGATGCCCTGACCGATGCCCAGAAGGAGCTGGTCGAGGGCGAAGAGGCTGACCCTGACTACTTTGGCCGCGACACCGGCGATGCTTCCAAGGACGACAGCCGCAATCAGGACGACATCGGCGAGAATGAGCTGCTGGTGGTCTCCTTCGGCACCTCCTTCAACGACAGCCGAGTGAAGGATATCAAGGGCATCGAGGATGCGCTGCAGGCCGCTTATCCCGATTGGTCTGTCCGCCGCGCCTTCACCGCACAGATCATCATCAACCATGTTCAGGCCCGCGACGGCGAGAAGATCGACAACATGCAGCAGGCGCTGGACCGCGCTGTGGCCAACGGCGTGAAGAATCTGGTCGTCCAGCCCACCCACCTGATGCACGGTGCAGAGTACGACGAGATGATGGAGATGATCGACGAGTACAAGGACAAGTTCGAGAGAGTCGCCGTTGCCGAGCCCCTGCTGGGCGAGGTTGGTGCCGACGCTGCCGTCATCAACGCCGACAAGGAGGCTGTTGCCAAGGCCGTTACCGCTGCCGCTGTGAAGGATGCGGGTTTCGACAGCCTGGAGGCTGCTGCTGAGGAGAAGGTCGCCTTTGTCTTTATGGGCCACGGCACCTCCCACACCGCAAAGGTGAGCTACAGCCAGATGCAGACCGCCATGCAGACCCTGGGCTACAGCAACGTGTTCATCGGCACGGTGGAGGGTGAGCCCGAGGAGACCGCCTGCGAGAACGTCATCGAGGCTGTCAAGGCCGCCGGTTACACCAAGGTCATCCTGCGCCCCCTGATGGTCGTTGCCGGTGACCACGCCAACAACGATATGGCCGGTGCGGATGACGATTCCTGGCTGAGCCAGTTCCAGGCCTCCGGTGACTTCGCGTCCGTGGAGTGCCAGATCGCCGGTCTGGGTGAGATCGAGGACATCCAGCAGCGCTACATTGAGCACACCAAAGCCGCCATTGATTCCCTGAACGGCTAATATTTCGCATTCCAATGCCCGAAGGGAGAGATCTTTTCGGGCATTTTTCATGGAGAGCTTCCCCGCATGAGGAGAAACACTCCCATTTCAAATTCTGAATTTTTGAGGTATTTTGTTTATGCACTGCAAACAGTTTGTTTCCCTGTCCGTTGCTTCTCTGATGCTGGCCGCCGCGCTCACCGGCTGCGGCGGGGCTTCTTCCACTGCTTCCTCTGCTGTCAGCTCGGAAGCTGCTTCTGCCGTGAGCGCTGCCGCATCCGAGCCTGCCGAGGCCGCCCTGCCGGACGGCGTGTACACGGCTGAGTTCGACACCGACAGCGGCATGTTCCACGCCAACGAAGCCTGCAATGGCATGGGCACCCTGACCGTGGAGAACGGGCAGATGACCTTCCATGTCAGTCTGGCCTCCAAGAAGATCGTCAACCTGTATGTTGGCATGGCCGCCGATGCCGAGGCCAACAAGGCAGACTGGCTGCTGCCTACCACCGATACCGTCACCTACTCTGATGGCACCTCGGAGGAAGTCTACGGCTATGATATCCCCGTGGCCGCTGTGGACCAGGACTTCCAGCTGGCACTCCTCGGGACCAAGGGCAAGTGGTATGACCACACCGTGAGCATCCGCAATGCACAACCCAAGGCTGAGGAAGCTGCCGAGATCCCTGCGGACGGTGAATACAGCGTGAATGTGACCCTGGAGGGCGGCTCTGGCCGTGCCACCGTGGAAAGCCCTGCCGCCCTGACCGTGGCGGACGGAAAAATGACCGCTGTCATCCTGTGGAGCAGCCCCAATTATGATTACATGATCGTGGACGGCGAGAAGTATCTGCCCACCAACACCGAGGGCAACTCCACCTTTGAGATCCCTGTTTCTGCACTGGGCACCCCGCTGGCTGTCACTGCTGATACCGTAGCCATGAGCACCCCCCATGAGATCGAGTATACGCTGACCTTTGCGCTGAACGGATGAAACTGACGAGACAACAATTCCTGCGCGTTCTGCCTGCTACAGTACTGGCCCTGTCGGGCTGCGCCGCCTCCGAGACAGCGCCCGCCAGCACAGAAGAACTGGTCTTTGACCATGCCTGCCCGCTGGATTACGCCACACAGTTTACTGCCGATTGCTATGAGGGCGGCTATACCATGCTGACCCTGACCGAATCGGGGGAGCAGTTCCTTGTGACCCCGGAGGATGCCGCTGCGGTGGAAGGCCTGCCCGAGAGCGTGACGGTGCTGCGTCAGCCCGTCCGGAACATCTACCTTGTCTCCACCTCGGTGATGGACCTGTTCCTCGCGCTGGATGGGCTGGACAGCGTGACCCTTTCCGGCACCCAGGCGGAGGGCTGGTATCTGGATGAGGCCAGAGCCGCCATGGAGGCCGGGCGCATTGCCTATGCGGGCAAGTACAGCGCCCCGGACTACGAAAAGATCCTTGCGGCCAACTGCGGCCTTGCCATCGAGAACACCATGATCTACCACACCCCGGAGGTCAAGGAGCAGCTGGAACGGTTCGGCATCCCGGTGCTGGTAGAGCGCTCCAGCTATGAGAGCGGCCCGCTGGCCCGGCTGGAATGGCTCAAGTTCTGGGGCATCCTGCTGGGGAAAGAGGAGCTGGCGGAACAGGAGTTTGCCCGGCAGGTGGAGCGCCTTGCACCGCTGACCGGGCAGGCTTCCACCGGCAAGCGCTGTGCCTTTTTCTCCATCACAGCCAACAACCTTGCCAATGTGCGCAAGGGCGGCGACTATGTGGCCCAGATGATCGAAATGGCGGGCGGTGATTATGTTTTTGCGGACCTGACCGACAACGGCAACAACCTTTCCACCATGAACCTGCCGCTGGAGGATTTTTACGCCGGTGCAAAGGATGCGGATGTGCTCCTTTACAACAGCACCATTGAGGGCGTGGTGCATACCACGGAGGAACTGGTGGCAAAATGCCCCCTGCTGGCTGAGTTCAAGGCTGTGCAGAGCGGCAGTGTCTGGTGCACCACCCAGAGCTTTTTCCAGCAGAGTACGGCGCTGGTCGATTTTGTGCTCGACCTGCACCGTGTCTTTACGGAGGATGACCCCGCCGACCTGCAATTTCTGAGGAAAGTAGAGTAACCTATGACCAGCAAAAAGCGCCTGATCTTCTCTTACGGCATCCTTGCCCTGCTGCTGGCGGTGCTGTTTGCCGCCAACCTGTTCTGGGGCAGTGTGTCCCTGACACCGGGGGCAGTGCTGGCGGCCCTGACCGGCCGCGGGCAGGATGCTCTGAGCGTGGGCATCATCACCCAGCTGCGCCTGCCCCGGGCCGTGATGGTGGTGCTGCTGGGGGCGGCGCTCTCGGCGGCGGGTTACCTGCTGCAGACCTTTTTTGCCAACCCCATTGCAGGGCCCTTTGTCATGGGCATTTCCAGCGGGGCCAAGCTGGCCGTGGCACTGGTCATGGTGACTTTTCTGAACCAGGGCCTGCTCACCAGCTCCCTTACCCTGATCACAGCCGCCTTTGCAGGGGCCATGGCCTCCATGGCCTTTGTGCTGGCGGTCTCCCGGCGGGTGCAGCGGATGAGCATCCTTGTTATCTGCGGCGTAATGATCGGCTACATCTGCTCAGCCGTCACGGAGTTTGTGGTGGCCTTTGCCCAGGACAGCAACATCGTCAACCTCCACAACTGGTCTCAGGGCAGCTTTTCCGGCATGACCTGGGGCAATGTGCGGGCGGCGGCGCTGGTGGTGCTGCCCGCTCTGGCGGCGGCGTTCTGCCTTTCCAAGCCCATGGCCGCCTACCAGATGGGGGAGGCCTACGCCCGGAGCGTGGGCATCAATGTCAAAGCCTTTTCCCGGCTGCTGGTGCTGCTTTCCAGCCTGCTGGCCGCCTGTGTCACGGCCTTTGCGGGGCCCATTTCCTTTGTGGGCATCGCGGTGCCCCATCTGGTCAAGCAGCTGTTCGGCAGTGCAAGGCCGCTGGTGGTGCTGCCCGGGTGCTGCCTGGGCGGGGCCGCCTTCTGCCTGCTGTGCGACCTCATCGCCCGCAGTATGTTTGCCCCCACTGAGCTTTCGATCAGCGCCGTAACGGCAGTGTTTGGCGCACCGGTGGTCATCTGGCTGCTGGTGCGCCGGGGTCAGGAGGGTGTGCGATGAAATACCTCTGTGAAACGAAAGAGCTGGCCATCGGCTATGGCAGTGCGCCCCTTGCTTCCGGCATCACGCTGGGGGCGGTGTCGGGGCAGATCCTGGCCCTCATCGGGCCAAACGGCGCGGGCAAATCCACCCTGCTCAAAACGCTGGCGGGCCAGCTGGCCCCCCTGGGCGGGGCTGTCCTGCTGGATGGCCGCAGCCTGACCGATTACACCGGCACAGCCCGGGCCCGGAAGCTGGCCCTGATGCTGCCCCATACCCGCCGCACCGAGCTGACTTCCTGCTTTGAGTTTGCCGCCGCCGGGCGCATCCCCTATACCGGGCGGCTGGGCATCCTGTCCGATACTGACCGGCAGGCCGTGCGGGACGCGCTGGAACTGGTGGGGGCTTCCCCTCTGGCGGGCCGGGATTTCAACTGCATCAGCGACGGCCAGCGCCAGCGCGTTCTGCTGGCCCGCGCCATCTGCCAGCAGCCCGGAGTTCTGCTGCTGGACGAGCCGACCTCTTTTCTGGATGTCAAGGGAAAGATCGAGCTGCTGACCATCCTGCAGAAACTGGCCCATGAGCAGGGGCTGGCCGTGATCGTCAGCCTGCACGAGCTGGACATGGCGCAGAAGATCGCGGATGCGGTGGTCTGCGTGTTCCCGCACAGCGTTTCGGGGGCGCTGACCCCAAAGGAGGCCTTTGCCCCGGAGAACATCCGGGCGCTGTACAGCCTGACCAAGGAGCAGTACGAGGCCGTGTTCGGCCCGGAAAAGCCTGCCGGGCCAAAGTTTGAACATTACGTCCGCAGTGGGCAGAAGCTGCTCCGCTGCGGGTACACCACCGGCACCTGCGCGGCGCTGGGTGCGGCGGGGGCCGCGCGGCTCCTGCTCACCGGCCATGCCCCGGAGAGCGTTGCCCTGCGCACGCCGAAGGGCATCGTGGTGGAGGTGGCCCCGCTGTACTGCCGCCCCGCCGGAGCCGGTGCCGAATGCGCCATTGAGAAGGACGGCGGGGATGATGTGGATGTGACCACCGGCCTGCCCGTGATCGCCGCCGTAGAATTGCTGCCCGATACCACCGAGATCCGCATCTCCGGCGGCAAGGGCGTGGGCCGGGTGACCAAGGCCGGGCTGGACCAGCCGGTGGGGGAAGCCGCCATCAACCATGTGCCCCGGCAGATGATCGCCGAGGCCCTGCAAAGGGAAGCCGAGAGCGCCTGCTACACCGGCGGCTTTGCCGTGACCATCTCCATCGAGGGCGGGGAAGAGGTGGCAAAGCGCACCTTCAACCCCCACATCGGGGTCGAGGGCGGGCTTTCGGTGCTGGGAACCAGCGGCATTGTGGAGCCTATGAGCCAGCAGGCGATCCTGGATACCATCCAGCTGGAAATGAATCAGGCCGCTCTCCGGGCGGGCAGCCCCAGGCGGCTCATCCTGGCCCCCGGCAATTACGGGCTGGACTATCTGCACGAAAGATACCCGGAGTTTCACGCTGTTCCGGTGGTGAAAACCTCGAACTTTATTGGAGACACGCTGGATATGGCTGCTGCGGCCCGCTTTGAAGAGGTGCTTCTGGTGGGCCATGTGGGCAAGCTTGTCAAGGTGGCGGGTGGCATTATGAACACCCATTCCCACACTGCCGACTGCCGCACCGAGCTGTTCTGCACCCATGCGGCGCTCTGCGGCGCTTCCCGGGAAGTCTGCGCCGCCCTGATGAACGCTGCCACCACCGATGCCTGTCTGGAACTCCTGGACAGCGCCGGTCTGCGGGCTCCGGTGCTGGAAAGCCTGCTGCGGGCAGTCCAGCTCCACCTTGACCGGCGGGCCTGCGGGGCGTTCCGGGTGGGGGCTGTGCTGTTTTCCAACCAGCACGGCCCGCTGGGAGCCACCGACACTGCCGCACAACTGCTGAACGAATGGAAGGAGCATTGAGATGGTACATTTTGTGGGCGCAGGCCCCGGCGCACCCGATCTCATCACCCGGCGGGGCGCGGCCCTGCTGCAGGAAGCCGACTGCATCATTTATGCGGGCAGTCTGGTCAACCCGGCTCTGCTGGGGCTGGCGAAGCCGGAGTGCGCCGTTTACAACAGCGCCGAGATGACGCTGGAACAGGTGCTGGACGTGATGCACCGGGTGGATGCCGCAGGCGGGACCACTGTGCGGCTCCACACCGGCGACCCCTGCCTGTATGGGGCCATCCGGGAGCAGATGGACGCACTGGATGCGGACGGCATCCCCTACGATGATACCCCCGGCGTGTCCAGCTTTTGCGGGGCGGCGGCGGCGCTGAACGCCGAGTACACCCTGCCCACCATCAGCCAGACCGTGATCATCACCCGGATGGAGGGGCGCACCCCGGTGCCGGAAAAGGAGCAGCTGGCCAGCCTTGCCGCCCATGGGGCGACCATGGTGATCTTCCTCTCCATCGGCCTCATCGACAAGGTGCAGCAGGCCCTGCTGGCGGGCGGAGCCTACACGCCGGAGACTCCTGCCGCCGTGGTCTACAAGGCAAGCTGGCCGGAACAAAAAGTGGTGCGCTGCACCGTGGGCACGCTGGCCGGGAGCACCCGCGCCAACGGCATCACCAAAACAGCGCTCATCGTGGTGGGGGAATTTCTGGGCACCCGGTATGAGCGGAGCAAGCTCTACGACCCAACCTTTACGACGGAGTTCCGCAAGGGGGCAGACCAGTGACCCGCGCCTATCTCGCCTTTACGGAAAAAGGGCTGGCGCTGGCCCAAAAGCTGGCCGGTGCCCTGCCCGGCACCGTGGCCCGCTGCGGCCATGGCGGGCCCGGCCTTGCCGATTGGGCTGCGGAGCAGTTCGCCCATGGGGATGCCCTGATCTTTGTGGGGGCTGTGGGCATAGCGGTGCGGGCCATTGCGCCCCACTGCCGGAACAAGGCGGTGGACCCTGCCGTGGTGGTGCTGGACGAGTGCGGCCATTTTGCGGTGCCGATCCTTTCGGGCCATTTGGGCGGGGCCAACGATCTGGCCCGGGCGCTGGCGGCGGTCTGCGGTGCGGTGCCGGTCATTACCACGGCAACCGATGCCAACGGTGTGTTTGCCGTGGATGCGTGGGCCAGGCACCAGAACTGCGCCGTGCTGGAGCCGGAGCGCATCAAGCGCGTCAGCAGCAGGCTGCTGGCGGGCGGGCCGGTGCGGTACCGCTCGGAATTCCCCATCGCCGGGCAGGCCCCTGCCGGGGTGGTCCCGGCGGGGGAGGCAGAGCGCGCCGACTTTGTCCTGAACCTTTTCCCGGCGGGCGATGCGCTGCACCTGATCCCGAAGATCGGTGTGCTGGGCATCGGGTGCAGGCGGGGGACCAGCGCCGCACAGCTGGAAGCAGCCTTTGCACAGTTCTGCGCGGCCCACGGCCTTGCGGCAGCGTGCATCACGGCGGCAGCCAGCATCGACCTGAAAGCCCATGAGCCGGGCCTGCTGGAATTTTGCAGAGCCCACGGCTGGCCGGTGCAGTTCTATTCTGCCGCACAGCTGCAGAACGCCCCCGGGCAGTTCACACCTTCGGCCTTTGTCCGGAGCGTGACCGGTGTGGACAATGTCTGCGAGCGGGCGGCGGTGCTGGCGGCAGGCGGCACGATCATTCTTCCCAAACAGGCGGGCGGCGGCGTGACCTTTGCGCTGGCGCTTCGTCCCTTTGCCCCGGATTGGAGGTGGCAGGATGCCTAATGTTGTTTTTGTTGTCGGGCTTGGGCCCGGGGATCCCCGGTTTCTGACCGCACAGGCGCAGAGCGCCTTAACGCAAGCCGAGGTGCTGTGCGGCTATACGGTCTATCTGGATCTGGTGCGCCCCTACTTCCCGGACAAGCTCTATTATTCCACCGGCATGACCAAGGAGATCGACCGCTGTCGCTGGGCGCTGGAAACGGCCCGGAGCGGCAGGGCGGTGGCGCTGGTCTGCTCGGGAGATGCCGGGGTCTACGGCATGGCAAGCCCTCTGCTGGAGCTGGCCGAGCACTTCCCGGACGTGACGGTGGAGGTGGTGCCCGGCCTGACCGCCGCCCTGAGCGGCGGTGCGGTGCTGGGTGCTCCGCTGGCCCACGATTTCTGCGTGCTCTCCCTCTCTGACCGGCTCACGCCGTGGGAGGTCATCGAGCGGCGGCTGGCGGCAGCGGCCATGGGGGATTTCTGCATCGCGCTGTACAACCCCTCCTCCAAGGGGCGGCCGGACTATCTGGCGCGGGCGGTGCGCATCCTGCTGGCAAACGGCAAAGCACCCGGAACGGTCTGCGGCATTGTGCGGAACATTGGCCGGGAGGGGCAGGAAAGCCGCGTTCTGACTCTGGCTGCGCTGGAAACCACCCCGGTGGATATGTTCACCACCGTGTTTGTCGGCAACGCCCAGACCCGCCAGCTGAGCGGGCGGATGGTCACGCCGCGGGGGTACCGCGCATGAGGGCCGTGGTATTCAGCGGCACCACCGAGGGCCGTGTGTTTTCGAAGCAGCTGGCCGCACTGGGGGCCGAGGTACTGGTCAGCGTGGCCACCCCGCTGGGGGCCGAGGAACAGGGCGAAAGGCCCGGCATCACCGTCCACTGCGGGCGGCTGACCCCGGAGGAGATGGCCGCCCTGCTGCAGGGGGCTGACCTCTGCGTGGATGCGACCCATCCGTATGCGGTGGAGGCCACCCGGAACATCCGGGCAGCCTGCAAAACAGCAGGCACGGAGTACCGCCGCCTGCTCCGGCCCGAAAGCCCGCTGCCTGCCGGGAGCATGGTGTTTGCCTCTGCGGCCCATGCGGCGGGATTTCTGGCCCGGACGCAGGGAAATGTCCTGCTTGCCACCGGGGCCAAGGAGCTTTCTGCCTTTGCTGTGCTGGAACCGGCACGGCTTTTTCCCCGTGTCCTGCCCACCCGGGAGGGCATTGCCGCCTGCGAGGGGGCAGATATCCCCCATAAGAACATCATCGCCATGCAGGGGCCGTTCTCCTATGCGCTGAACCGGGCGCTGATGGAGCAGTTTGCCATCCGCTTCCTCGTTACCAAAGACGGCGGCGCGGCGGGCGGCTTTGAAGAAAAAGCCCGGGCAGCGCAGGACACCGGGGCACAGCTCATCGTCATCCGCCGCCCGGCCGAGCAGGGCGAAACGGCGGAACAGATCCTGACACATTGTAAGGAGATGCTGCAATGATCACACTCATCGGGATGGGGTCGGGCACGCCGGAAAGCCTGACCGCGCAGGGCCTTGCCGCCCTGCAGAACGCCGGACTGATCCTGGGGGCAAAGCGCCTGCTGGAACAGCTGCCGCAGGGCTGCACGGAACACCGGAAGGCCCTGTATCAGCCTGAGGATGTCCTTGCCGCGCTGGCGGCTGACCCGGAGGTGGATGCTGCCCTTGTGTACAGCGGCGACACCGGGTTTTACTCCGGTGCGGCCCAGCTGCTGCCGATGCTGCGGGCCTTTGGCATCTCCTGCCGGGTGCTGCCGGGGCTTTCCAGCGTTCAGCTGCTGGCCGCTGCGGTGGGCCGCTCCTGGCAGGAGTGGAAGCTGGTCTCGGCCCACGGCTGTGCCTGCGACCCGGTGGCCGAGTGCCTGACAGCCGGGGGAAAGCCTGTGTTTTTCCTGACCGGCGGGGCAGAAACGCCCGCCTCCCTCTGCGGCCGGCTGGCTGCTGCCGGGCTGGGCGATGCCCATGTGCTGGTGGGCGAAGAGCTGGGCAGGAAAGAGGAGAAGATCCTGTTCGGCACGGCGCAGGAGTTTGCGCAAAAGCAGTTTGCAAGCCTGAGCGTTCTGCTTGTGGAGCATCTTCCTCAGCCGCCCCGGCGGGTGCCCGGCTTCCCGGATGAAGCCTTCCACAGGGGAGAGGTGCCCATGACCAAGCAGGAGGTGCGGGCGGCGGCGCTGGCCAAGCTGGCCGTGCAGCCTGCCGATACCCTGTGGGATGTGGGGGCGGGCACCGGCAGCGTGAGCGTGGAGCTGGCGCTGGCCGCACCCCGGGGGTATGTGTATGCCGTGGAGTGTGACCCGGAGGCCTGCGGGCTCATCCGGCAGAACCGGGAAACGTTCCACGCCTGCAACCTGACACTGGTGGAGGGCCGCGCCCCCGCCGCGCTGGCTGACCTGCCCGCCCCGGATGCCGTGTTCATCGGCGGGACCAAGGGGGGTATGGAGGCTGTGGTGGACACGGTGCTTGCCCGGAATCCGAACGCCCGCATCTGCATCTCTGCCATTGCGCTGGAAACGCTGAGCGCCGCCGTAGCCGCACTGACTGCCCACGGTTTGGACGCGGAGGTGACGCAGGTCGCGGTCAGCCGCACCCGGCCTGCGGGCAGGCTCCACCTGCTGATGGCCAATAACCCCATCTTCCTTATCACAGGAGAACGTAAATGATCCAATTTCTTGTGGCCGCGCCCTGTTCCGGCAGCGGCAAAACCACACTGACCTGCGCTCTGCTGGCGGCGCTCAAGCGGCGGGGGCAGGACCCCTGCTCCTTCAAGAGCGGGCCGGACTATATCGACCCCATGTTTCACCGGGCCGTGCTGGGGGTGGAGAGCCACAACCTCGACCTGTTTTTCTCCGCGCCGGAGACGGTGCGCGTGCTCTATGCGCAGGCCGCCGCCGGGCACGGGGCAGCCGTGTGCGAGGGTGCCATGGGCTTTTACGATGGACTGGGCGGCGTGAGTGATACCGCCAGTGCCTGGCATCTGGCCGATACGCTGGGCCTGCCGGTGCTGCTGGTGGTCCAGCCCAGAGGGGCCAGCCTGACGCTGGCGGCCCAGATCAACGGGCTGAAACAGTTCCGCACCCCCAGCCATCTGGCGGGCATCCTGCTCAATGACTGCGTCCCCCATTTATATGCTCTGCTGGCTCCCATGCTGGAACGGGAGACCGGCCTGCCGGTGCTGGGCTATCTGCCCCACCTGCCGGATGCCGCCCTTGAGAGCCGCCACTTAGGCCTGAAAACGGCCGGGGAGATTGCGGACTTACAGCAGAAGATCAGCCGGATGGCCGATGCGCTGGTGATGGATTGGGAAAAGCTTTTTGCCCTGACTGAGTGCGCAGCGCCTTTGGTGCACACAGATCGGCTCCCCCTTGCGGGAGAGCTGCTGCCCCAGGGAGCAGCGGAACAGCGCCCCCGCGTTCCCATTGCCGTTGCAAGGGATGCGGCGTTTTGCTTCACCTACGCCGAAACGCTGGAAGCGATGGAGCGGGCGGGGGCGGAGCTCTGCTGGTTCAGCCCCCTGCAGGACTCCGCCCTGCCGGAGCAGATCGGCGGGCTCTATCTGCCCGGCGGCTACCCGGAGCTGTATGCCGGGCAGTTGAGCGCGAATCGCTCCATGCTGGCCTCTGTGCGCCGGGCTGTGGAGCGCGGTCTGCCCACGGTGGCCGAGTGCGGGGGCTTTCTCTATCTGGGCCAGAGCCTGGAGGATGCCAGCGGGGAGCGCTGGCCCATGGCAGGCGTTCTGCCGGGGCAGGGCTTCCGGGTGGGGCGGCTGGTGCGGTTTGGATACGCGGCATTGACTGCCCACGCCGACAGTATGCTGTTCCGCGCCGGGGAGCGTCTGCCGGTGCACGAGTTCCACCACTGGGATTCCACAGACAACGGCACCGGCTTTACCGCCGCAAAGCCAAACGGGAAACAATGGGACTGCGGCTTTGCAAACGAGCATTTCTATGCGGGCTTCCCGCATTTGTATTGGGCGGGCACGGCCCTGCCCCGGCGGTTCGTGGATGCCGCCGCACACTATCATCAAGAGGAACAGGATCAATGACAGAGCTTGAACTGAAACAGCTTCTTTCCAGGATCACCCGGCCGGACGAGACCGCACGCACCGCCGCCCACGCCCACTGGGCCAGCCTGGCAAAGCCGCTGGGCGGGCTGGGCAGGCTGGAGACCATGCTGGAGGATGCCGCCGCCCTGACCGGCACGGCAGAGCTGGCGTTTTCCCGCCGGGCCGTGCTGGTGCTCTGCGCCGACAACGGCGTGGTGGCGCAGGGCGTGAGCCAGACGGACCAGAGCGTGACCCGGGCCGTGGCCGAGAACCTTGCCGCCCGGCGCACCAGTGTCTGCCAGATGGCAAAAACGGCCCGCTGCGAAGTGGTGCCTGTGGACCTTGGCATGGCCGGGGAGCCGGTGCCCGGGGTGCAGAACTGCCGCATTGCCGCCGGGACGGCGGATTTCACCACCGGCCCTGCCATGACCCGCCAGCAGGCGGTGGATGCCATTGCGGCGGGCATGGGGCTTGTCCGGGCGCAGAAGGCGGCGGGGGTGCAGCTGCTGGCCACGGGGGAGATGGGCATCGGCAACACCACCACCTCCAGCGCCGTGGCCGCTGTTCTGCTGGGTCAGCCCGTGGAGCGGATGACAGGCCGGGGCGCGGGCCTTTCGGATGCAGGGCTTGCCCGCAAGCTGGATGCCATCCGGCGGGGCATTGCGCGGAATCAGCCCGATGCCGCTGACCCTCTGGACGTGCTTTCCAAGCTGGGCGGGTTCGACATCGCCGGGCTGTGCGGTGTTTTTCTGGGCGGCGCGCTGGAAGGCCTGCCCGTGCTGATGGATGGCTTCATCAGCGGGGTGGCGGCTCTGTGCGCGGTGCGGCTCTGCCCCGCCGCGGAAAAGGCCGTGTTTGCCAGCCACTGCTCCACCGAACCGGCAGCAAGGCTGGTGCTGGAAGCGCTGGGCAAAGCGCCCCTGCTCACCGCCGGGCTCCATCTCGGCGAGGGCACCGGAGCGGTGGCAAGCATCCCGCTGTGGGATATGGCACTGGCCGTTTACCGCGATTGCTATTCCTTCACGGAGGGCGGCATTACGCCGTACACCCCCCAATGCTGACGCTGGTATTGGGCGGTGCCGCCAGCGGCAAGAGCGGGTATGCCGAGAGCCTGGTGTTGAAAACCGCGCTTCCGCGCTATTACATCGCCACCATGCAGGTGTGGGATGCCGAGTGTGCCGCCCGGGTGGAAAAGCACCGGAAGATGCGGGCGGCAAAGCAGTTTGAGACCGTGGAGTGCCCCCTGCATCTGGAAAACATCCGTCTGCCTGCCCGGGGAACTGCGCTGTTGGAGGATCTGGGCAACCTGACCGCCAACGAGCTCTACGACCCCGCCGGGGCGGGAGAAAATGCGGCTTCGGCCATTTTGGAAGGACTGGACCAATTGGCCGGACAATGCGCGCACCTTATCGTGGTCTCCAACGAGGTGTTCAGCGGCGGTGCAGACTATGCAGGCGACACCGGGCGCTACCTGAAAGCGCTGGCGCAGGTGAACAATGCCCTTGCCGCCCGGGCTGACCATGTGGTGCGGGTGGTGTGCGGCATCCCGGTCTATTATAAAGGAGTGGAAAAATGATTGGATTGCAGACCATTGCAGTGGCCTTTGCCATGTTTTCGGCCCTGCCGGTGCCGCAGTTCGCGTGGAACCAGAAAAACATGCGGTATGCCATGTGTGCCTTCCCGCTCATCGGGGTGGTCATTGGCGGGCTGTGGTGCCTGTGCGGCGCTCTGCCCCTGCCGATGCCCGCAAAAGCGGCGGGGTTCTGCCTGATCCCGGTCTGGGTCACGGGCGGCATCCATCTGGATGGCTATGCCGACACCTGCGATGCCCTTTCCAGCTATGGCGACCGGGAAAAGAAGCTGGAGATCCTCAAAGATCCCCACTGCGGTGCCTTTGCGGTGATCCGGCTGTGCAGTTATTTTGCGGCTTACCTTGCCCTTTGCGCCTGCGTGAACTTTACGCCCCGGGTGGGCCTGTGCTGGACACTGGCCCTTGTGCTGGAACGGGCCCTCTCGGGCCTGGCCGTGGCATCGTTCCCGATGGCAAAGAACACAGGCCTTGCCCACACCTTTGCCACGGCGGCGGATCGAACTACTGTCCGCCGGGTGCTGATGGTGCTGGCCGCTCTGCTCAGCGCCGCCCTGCTGGCACTGGGCGGCTGGGCGCTGGTGCTGGCGGCGTTTCTTGTGTTTGCACGCTATCATGTTGTTTCAAACAAGCAGTTTGGCGGCATCACCGGCGATTTGGCCGGGTGGTTTTTGCAGAAAGCCGAGCTGTGGATGCTGGCGGTGCTGTGTGCCTGCCAGTGGGGAGGACTGTTATGATCTTTATCACCGGGCCGCTGTACAGCGGCAAGCGCACCTTTGCCCAGCGCCTGCCCGGCACCCGCATTGCGGAGGTGCAGGCCCTGGCCGCAGAGGCCGAGGATCTGGAAAAGCTTGCGGAGGAGCTCTCCGCTTATGATATCGTGATGGCCACCGAGGTGGGCGGCGGCGTGGTGCCCGTGGACGCAGGGGAGCGGGCCGCACGGGAAGCCGCCGGACGGCTGGCCTGCCTGCTGGCGGCCCGGGCCAGGTGCGTGGTGCAGATGTTCTGCGGTATCCCCACCGTATTGAAAGGAGAACTGCCCCCATGCTGATCTATCTTCTGCGCCACGGCCTGACGGCCTACAACGCCGAAAAGCGCTATCAGGGCCAGCGGGATATCCCCCTGTGCCCCGCGGGCCGCGCCCGGCTGCGGCAGGCGGACCTCCGGCCGGAGACGGTCTATATCACCCCGCTCTGCCGCACCCGGCAGACCGCTGAGGTGCTCTTCCCGGGTGCAAGGCTCGTGGAGGTGAAGGACCTGCAGGAGATGTGCTTCGGCAGCTTTGAGGGCCGCAATTTCATTGAGATGGAGCACGACCCGGATTATCTGGCCTGGGTGAATGCCAACTGCGAAAGCCCCTGCCCGGACGGCGAGACCAAGGCTGTCTTTTCGGAGCGGGTGTGCAGGGCCTTTGCCGCACTGGTGGACAAGGCCCTTGCCGATGGGGAAGAGACACTGGTCATTCTGGCCCACGGCGGCACCCAGATGGCTGCCATGGAGCGCTACGCCCTGCCACATGCGGATTATTACCACTGGTGCGCCCCCAATGCGGGCGGCTACATTCTGGATGCAGGAGACTGGGCGGAGCAGCGGGTGCTGCACCTGCTGAAGACTGTGCAGTACACAAAGGAGGATGCCCGATGATCGAATACGCAGTACTCGGCGGTTTTGTGCTGGACTGCCTCTTTGGCGACCCGGCCTGGCTGCCCCACCCGGTGGTGTACATGGGCAAGGCCATCTCGGCGCTGGAAAAGCGCCTGCGGGCCCGCCTGCCAAAAACGCCTCAGGGGGAACTGCTGGGCGGTGCCATTGTGGCCTTCTGCCTGCCGGTGGGCACCTTTCTGCTGACGAGCCTTGTCTGCCTGGGAGCTGCCCGCATCAGCCCGTGGCTGGGGCTGGCCGTCCAGATGTTCTGGTGCGGGCAGGCACTGGCCGCAAAGGGGCTGGCGCAGGAGAGCACCAATGTCTACCGGGAACTGGTCAAGCCCGACCTGCCTGCTGCCCGCAGGGCGGTCAGCCGCATCGTGGGGCGGGACACCCAGGATCTGACGCTGGAAGGTGTGACCAGGGCCGCTGTGGAGACGGTGGCCGAAAACGCCAGCGACGGCGTGATCGCACCCCTGCTCTATATGCTCATCGGCGGGGCACCGCTGGCCCTGACCTACAAGGCCATCAACACGATGGACAGTATGCTGGGCTACAAAAACGAAAAATATCTCTACTTTGGCCGCATCCCGGCCAAACTGGACGATGCGGCAAATTACCTTCCCAGCCGCCTTGCCGCCCTGCTGTGGGTGGCTGCTGCGGCCTTTACGCACAATGACGCAAAAGGGGCGTGGAAGATCTGGCGGAGGGACCGCCGGAACCACGCCAGCCCCAACAGCGCCCAGACCGAGAGCGCCTGCGCCGGTGCGCTGGGGGTGCAGCTGGCCGGGCCCGCCTATTACTTTGGCGAATACTACGCCAAGCCCACCATCGGCGATCCGCTGCGCCCCATTGAACCGGAGGATATCCTGCGTGCCAACCGGATGATGTACGTGGCAAGCGCCTTTGCACTGGCGTGGGGCGTGGCAATACGGGCTGTTTTGTAACGACCTCGCCCTCTCAGTCATGCCTTGCATGACAGCTCCCCCAAAGGGGGAACCAGGAACTGATATCCATAACCATCCGGGAAAAGGAGAACGAACATGCAACTAGTACATGGCGGCGATTGGGCCGGGTATCGGGCCGAGTTCGGGCGGGACGCGCTGGATTTTTCGGCCAACGTCAGCCCGCTGGGCCTGCCGGAAGGGGTGGCCCGGGCCATCACGGCGGCATTGCCCACGGCGGACCGCTACCCCGATCCCCTGTGCCGGGAGCTGCGGGCAAGGCTGGCGCTCCATGAGGGCGTGCCGGCAGAGCAGATCCTCTGCGGCAATGGGGCGGCCGACCTTATCTTCCGGCTGGTCTGGGCCCAAAAGCCCCGCCGGGCGCTGGTCACCGCACCCACCTTTGCGGAGTATGCCACTGCATTGGAAAGCATCGGCTGCACGGTGGAACGCTTCTTTTTGCGGGAGCAGGAGGACTTTGCGGTCACGGATGCGTTCTGTGCGGCCATCCGCCCGGGGGTGGACATGGTGTTTCTCTGCCAGCCCAACAACCCCACCGGCCAGCTGACGGCCCTGCCGCTGGTGGAGCAGATCCTCCGCCGCTGTGCGGCGTGCGGCACCCTGCTGGTGGTGGACGAATGCTTCCTCGATTTCCTGCCGGACCATGCCCTGCACACGGCAAAAGGCCTGCTGGGAGAGGGAGAACTGGTCATCCTGAAAGCCTTTACTAAGCTTTACGGCATGGCGGGCGTGCGGCTGGGCTATGCCCTGAGTGCCGACACAGCGCTGCTGGAACAGATGCAGGCCTGCGGCCAGCCCTGGGGCGTGTCCAGTCTGGCGCAGGCGGCGGGCCTTGCCGCACTGGAGGAGACAGCGTATGTGGAAAATGTCCGGGCCCTCATTGCCGAACAGCGGCCCCGCCTGGCGGCCGGGCTGCGGGCGCTGGGCCTGCGGGTGCTGGACGGCAGAGCAAATTACCTGCTGTTTCAGGCCCCGGAGACGCTGGGAGAAGCTCTGCGGCAAAGGGGCGCTGTGCTGCGCAGCTGTGCGAACTACCCCGGGCTGGGCCCCGGCTGGTACCGCACCGCCGTGCGCACCGGGCCTGAAAACGAACAGCTTTTGAAACTTCTTGCGGAGGTGCTGGAATGAGCAAGGCAAAGTGCATCATGGTGCAGGGAACCATGAGCGGTGCAGGCAAAAGCCTGCTGTGCGCCGCCCTCTGCCGCATTTTTGCGCAGGACGGTTACCGCGTGGCTCCCTTCAAGAGCCAGAACATGGCGCTGAACAGCTTTGTCACCCGGGATGGGCTGGAAATGGGCCGGGCACAGGTGGTGCAGGCGCAGGCCGCAGGCATCGAGCCGGATGTGCGGATGAACCCCATCCTGCTCAAGCCCAGCAGTGACGTGGGCAGTCAGGTCATCGTGAACGGCGAGGTGCGGGGCCAGATGCCCGCCGCCGCCTACTTCAAAATGAAAAGAGCGCTCATCCCGGAGATCCTCTCGGCCTACAACAGTCTGGCCGAAACCGTGGACATCATCGTCATTGAGGGGGCCGGAAGCCCGGCGGAGATCAACCTGAAGGCGGATGATATCGTCAACATGGGCCTTGCCCGGCTGGTGGATGCCCCCGTTCTGCTGGCGGGCGATATCGACCGGGGCGGTGTGTTTGCCCAGCTGTACGGCACGGTGGCGCTGTTGGAGCCGGAGGAGCGCGCCCGCATCAAGGGGCTGCTCATCAATAAATTCCGCGGCGATGTGGAGATCCTGCGCCCCGGCCTTGCGATGCTGGAAGAGAAAACGCAGCTGCCGGTGCTGGGGGTCGTGCCCTACCTGAAGGTGGACATTGAGGACGAGGACTCCCTTTCCACCCGGCTGGATGCGGGCAGAACGGTCCACCCGCTGGATGCGGCCATCCTCCGCCTGCCGCACATCTCTAACTTTACCGATTTTATGCCGCTGGAGCAGCACCCGCTGCTGGGCGTGCGGTATGTGCAGAATACCCGCCAGCTGGGCACACCGGATCTCATCATCCTGCCCGGCACCAAGAACACGGTGGATGACCTGCTCTGGCTGCGGCAGTCCGGGCTGGAAGTAGCCCTGTTGAAGCTGGCGGCCGGCGGCACGCCGGTGCTGGGGGTCTGCGGCGGGTATCAGATGCTGGGCGAGACGCTGGCCGACCCTGAGGGCACGGAGAGCGGTACGGTGCAGACCGTGCGGGGGCTGGGGCTGCTGCCCACCCGCACGGTCTTTACCGGCCAGAAGCACCGCACCCAGGACACTGCCGCCGTGACCGCCGCCCCCTTTGCGGGTGCGGCCCTGACCGGATATCAGATCCACACCGGCCGCACTGAGGTGCAGGGTGTGCCCTTCTGCACACTGGCAGACGGCACACCCGAGGGCTGCGTGCAGGACAATGTGTTCGGCACCTACCTGCACGGCCTGTTTGATACCGGGGAACTCACCGAGAAGCTGGTGGCCCTGCTCTGCCGGCGCAAGGGCATTGCGCCGGACAGTGCCGCCCTCATCCCGATGGAGCAGTACCGCCAGCAGCAGTTTGACCTGCTGGCCGATGGCGTGCGCGGCGCGCTGGATCTGGATGCCGTTTACGCGGCCATGGGGTTGGAGAACCCGCGGAGGAATGCACAATGATCCCACAACATCATCTGCCCGCCGACATTGAGCGGACAAGCCTTTCCATCATCACGGCAGAGCTGGAAGCGCAGGGCCTGACCCCGCCGCCCGAGACTGCCGCTGTGGTCAAGCGGGTCATCCACACCACCGCCGACTTTGACTATGCAAAAAATCTGCGCTTCACGCCGGGGGCTGTGGCAGCAGGTGTGGCCGCCCTGCGGGCCGGGACCCCTATCATCACCGACACCAACATGGCACTTTCGGGCATTTCCAAGCCTGCCCTTGCCCGGCTGGGCGGCAGTGCCCTCTGCTATATGGCGGACCCTGAGGTGGCGCGGATCGCAGCCGAGACCGGAACCACCCGGGCAGTGGCCTCCATGCACCGCGCGGCGCAGGAGCACCCCGGGGCCATTCTCGCGGTGGGCAATGCCCCCACCGCCCTGCTGACCATTGCGGAAGAGATCGAGGCCGGGCTGCGGCCTGCCCTGGTCATTGCCGTGCCGGTGGGGTTTGTGAACGTGGTGGAAAGCAAGGAAGCGCTGTTTGCCGCCTGTGCAGCCCACGACGTGCCTGCCATCGCAGCCATGGGCCGCAAGGGCGGCAGCACCGTGGCCGCTGCAGTCTGCAACGCCCTGGTCTACTCTGCCGCCGAGATGCAGGACCCAGCGGCAAGAGGGTGGAAATAGGGTGGAAATAGGGTGGAACCGGTACAAACGCCCCTTTTTACGCTTTTGCTTGACTTTTTGGCAGAAACAAGGTATCGTTTATCTGTATGACGATTGATATATGAGTTGAAGCTTTGCGTGAAAAAGGAAGCATTATGGCACAGACGATTTTAGAAGAAAAGAAAAAATCACGGCTGATGACAGAGGGCAGCATCTGGAAGAGCATCCTGCTCTTCTCGGTGCCGCTGATCCTGGGCAACATGCTGCAGCAGCTGTACAACACCGCCGATTCCATCATCGTGGGCAACTTTGTGGGCAGCAACGCGCTGGCAGCCGTCGGCTCCAGCGGCTCGCCCATCTTCCTGCTCATCGGGTTCAGCCAGGGCATTGCCGTGGGTGCCGGTGTCGTGGTGTCCCAGTTTCTGGGAGCCAAGGACAGGGAGGGCGCGCACACTGCAGTTCACACCTCGCTGGCCCTTTCGGCCATTCTGGGTGCGATCCTGACTGTGTGCGGCATTGCCGTCAGCCGGGCCCTGCTCACCGCCATGAACACCCCCGCAGAGGTGCTGGAGGATGCGGTGCTCTATATACGGCTCTATTTTGGCGGCGTGCTGTTCAGCGTGGTGTATAACATGGCGGCCGGTATCCTGAACGCCGCCGGCAACTCCAAGCGGAGCCTGCTCTACCTGGGCGTTGCCTCCATCACCAACATCGTCCTCGACCTTGTCCTGATCGCCGGATGCAAGATGGGCGTGGCCGGTGCGGCCATTGCCACCGATATCAGCCAGCTGGTGTCCTGTGTGCTCTCCCTGCGCTTTCTGATGCGGGTGGAGGACGATTACCGCGTGACGGCAAAGGAAGTGCGCGTGCACAAAAAGATGGCGGTCCGCATCATCAAGGTGGGCCTGCCCACCGGTATCCAGAATATGGTCATCTCCCTTTCCAATGTGCTGGTGCAGGTCAGCGTCAACGGCTATGGTGCCGCTGCCATGGCAGGCTTTGCCGCCTATATGAAGGTGGATGGCTTCAACATTCTGCCTGTGCTGAGCTTCGGCATGGCAGCCACCACCTTTGTGGGCCAGAACTTTGGTGCGGGCAAGATCGACCGTGTCAAAAAGGGCACCTTTGTCACCCTGGGCATGTGCATCGTTTACACCATCCTGACCGGTATCCTGCTGCTCGCCTTCCAGGACCCCATCATGCACCTGTTCACCGGCGATGAAATGGTCATTGCCTACGGAAAGATCTGTATGATCTATTTCTGTCCCTTCTACTGGATGCTGGGCATCCTGCAGGGCCTTGCCGGTACGGTGCGCGGCACCGGCAAGAGCGTGCCGCCCATGGTGGTGCTGCTGATCTCCCTGTGCCTGTTCCGCATCGTCTGGATCCAGTTTGCCCTGCCCCTGTTTGCGGGCATCGAGGGTGTGCTGCTGGTCTACCCGGTGTCCTGGGCTGTGGGTGCAGTGTTGATGGTGCTCTACGCCTGGAAGGGCAAATGGATGCAGCTGCCGGAAGCAATTTCATAAATCAAGCGCACCCGATCCCCCGGTGGAAGTGCATTTTATACAAAAAGTAACGTATGAATGCATAAAATATTCGGGGGGGGGGGGCTAAAAAATCTGCGAAAATCAGTTGATTTTTGCCGAAAAATGCCGTATACTGAATTATAGTTTCAAATCGAACGACAGACTTCGACAAAAGGGGCTGATGAGATGGAGTGCACGCAGGCAGAGGCCTTTGAACAGTATATTCGGAATCTGCGCGTTGTGCGCTCGATCTCCCGGCCCAGCTTTCCGGAGGGCAAGGCTCCCGCTGCCGTGCTGGAAGAGATCCAGACCAACGCGCTGAGATGCAACGCCCTGATGCGGCAGAATGAGGCACTGCTGGCGCAGTTTGTCTACGACCGCGACCCTGCCTCCCTGACCGAAACGGATATCCAGGGACTGAGTGCCTTTGCGGGCAGGCTGTTCAACTATGCGAACAGTGAGGATATGGGCGTGGCGTTCAAGGTGCATCAGCTGCTGCTGGCAGCGGCCCGCAGCCGGAAAGACGTGCCCATGATCGTCAGGGAGCTGTACTACACAGGCATCACCCTGCATTATATGAACGTCCGGGATGAGGGAACTGGCATCAACCTGTTGGGAGATGCGATCCAGGTCTATTTTACGGAAGCTGCTGAATCCATGTCACAGTATGAACAGCTGGACAGGAATACCCGGCAGTATCTCATCCGCTGTGTGGGCAACACCCGGCTGGGGATGTCCCGCGGCACCCACGAGGAAAGCCGCCGGTATCTGGAGCGGTTCCGCCGCGCAATGGACATCATCCAGTCTGCGCATTACCATGCACTGGACCCGGAGTTCCCCTGGGAAAGCTATATCTATTCCATGCACATGGACCGCATGACCCTGCTGATCCACCTGCGGCAGGAGGAAGATCCCGAGGTGGCGCGGCAGGTGCTGGAATCGGCGGAATACATCTGGACGCACAAGAAGAAACACAAGGGCCCGGATGCACGCCTGCAGAACTGGCGGGTGCCCTATTTTTACGCCGCTGCCCGCTACCATGCCGGGGTGGGCAGCCTGGAAGACGTGGTCAAGATCCTTCTGGAATCGGCGGGAAATGTGGCGCAGGATGATTATTCTGCCGAGGCCATCAACCGGAAGCTGATTCTGGCGGCCTATCTTTCGGTCTATGCAGAACGTCTGGACGAGACGGGAGCACAGAGGTATCGTGCAACCGTGGAGCAGGTACGCCGTTCTGCGTATCAGTATCTGGAACAGATGCCGGCCAGTCAGTATCCCCGTGTGGTAAGCTCTGCCGCCTGGGAGTTGAGCAAGATCAGTTCCAGCTCAGATGAAACGGCGAACCGCCGGATGCTGGGCAGTATCCTGGCCGGGCACAAGCCGACCTATGTCCACTCGCTGATGGTGGCAGAGCTGACCCGTGCCCTGCTGCATCGGCAGATCGAGACAAGGCCCGAAACACTGGTTGGCCTGCTGGGCTGCAGGAGCGCGGCCGAGGTGCAAACCCGGCGGGAGGAGCTCTGCCAGACGGCCTATGAGTGCGGCCTGTACCACGACCTTGGCAAGTGTGCCGTTCTGATGTACATCGACAACAACGCCCGCCGCCTGCTGGATGAGGAATTTTTCTGCATCCAGAGCCACCCAAGGACCGGCGCTGCCATTCTGAATAGAATGGGCTGCGGAAGAACGCTGGCCCCGGCGGCACTCTATCACCACTGCTATTACAACGGCAAGGGCGGATATCCCAATGATGTACCCTCCTGCCCGGAGGAGATCAAGGGAATCGTGGATGCGCTGAGCGTGGCAGACTCGCTGGATGCCGCCACCGATAATATCGGTCGGTGCTACAACCTTGCCAAGCCCTTCCGCACGCTGCTGGAAGAGCTGCGGGCCCAGAGCGGCACCCGCTATGCGCCCAATGTGGTCGCTCTGTTCGAGGATGAGCGTTTCTGCCAGCTGCTGGCAGAGAACACAGATGCCGAGCGCAAAAGGGTGTATCTGCAGGTGTATCACGCCGGAAGTGAAGAAAAATAAACGACCCTCTCTATCATTGCTTCGCAGTGCCACCTCCCCAAAAAGGGAGCGGGCATACGTCAGCGTGATAGAGAGGGTCATTCTTTTTGTTTAAGTCAGGATGAAGCTTTCCCAGTCCACCCTGCCGGTGCAGTTCAGCCGGGGTACTTAGCCACTTCCAACAATTCCTCCGCCCGGCGGACCTGTTCCGCCGTGGGGGGAACAGCATCGGGCAGGGGATAGGAGATGCCCAGCTTCTGCCACTTGAACAGCCCCAGCGTGTGGTAGGGGAGAACCTCCACCCGCTGCACCGTTTTCAGGCTGCGGATGAAGTCTGCGGTCCTGCGCAGGCCCTCCTCGTCATCGGTGAGGCCGGGCACCAGCACATGACGGATCCAGAGCGGAACGCCCAGATCAGAGATGTGCCGTGCCATGGCTAAGATGTTGGCATTGTCCCGGCCGGTAAGCTGACGGTGCTTCTCCGGGTCGATCTCCTTGAGATCCAGGATGACCAGACTGGTGGAAGCCATCAGGGTATCGAAGGCGGCCAGGTAGGCGGGGTCATCGGGCTGGAACGGCTGACCGGCCGTGTCCAGCGCGGTGTGCACCCCCTTGGCGCGTGCCAGCTGGAAGAATTTTGTCAAGAAGTCCATCTGCCGCAGCGGCTCGCCGCCGCTGACGGTGATGCCGCCCTTCTTGCCCCAGTAATTGCGGTAGCGCCAGACATGCTGGAACAGCTTCTCCGGAGACCATTCCGTGCCGCCCTCAGCGCTCCACGTTTCGGGGTTGTGGCAGTATTTGCAGCGCAGGGCACAGCCCTGCAGAAAGACAACGAACCGGACACCCGGCCCGTCCACCGAGCCGAAACTTTCCAGCGAGTGGACGAGACCGACAGAGTCACAGTGCGGCATGGCAGGTACGGGAGATCACGTCCATCTGCTGTTCGCGGGTCAGGTCGATGAACTTGACCGCATAGCCGGAGACGCGGATGGTGAAGTTGGCGTATTCTTCCTTTTCGGGGTGCTCCATGGCATCCAGCAGCTTCTCCTTGCCGAACACGTTCACGTTCAGGTGGTGTGCACCCTGATCGAAGTAGCCGTCCATGACCTGCACCAGGTTCTCCTTGCGCTCCTCCTCGCTGTGGCCCAGAGCCTCGGGGTTGATGGTCTGGGTGTTGGAGATGCCGTCCAGAGCCCAGTGGTAGGGCAGCTTGGCAACAGAGTTCAGGGAAGCCAGCAGGCCGTTCTGCTCCGCACCGTAGCTGGGGTTTGCACCGGGTGCAAAGGGGGTAAAGGCGGCACGACCATCGGGCAGAGCACCGGTGTACTTGCCGTACACCACGTTGGAGGTGATGGTCAGGATGGAGGTGGTAGCCTCGGAGTTGCGGTAGGTGTGGCGCTTCTTGATCATCTCCAGGAAGGTGCGCAGCAGCCAAACGCCGATCTCATCGGCACGGTCGTCATCGTTGCCGTACTTGGGGAAGTCGCCCTCCACCTCATAGCCGGTGGCCAGGCCGGTCTCATCGCGCACGACCTTGACCTTGGCGTACTTGATGGCGCTCAGGGAGTCGATGACGTGGGAGAAGCCTGCAATGCCGGTGGCAAAGGTGCGGCGCACATCAGTGTCGATCAGGGCCATCTCGGCTTCCTCGTAGTAGTACTTGTCGTGCATATACTGGATGAGGTTCAGCACGTTGACATACAGGCCGGCCAGCCAGTCCAGCATCTGCACATACTTGGGAAGCACCTCGTCATAGTTCAGGTACTCGCTGGTGATGGGGGCATAGTTGGGGCCGCACTGTTCGTGGCTCTTCTCGTCCACGCCGCCGTTGATGGCGTACAGCAGGCACTTGGCAAGGTTGGCGCGTGCACCAAAGAACTGCATCTCCTTGCCGGTCTGGGTGGCAGACACGCAGCAGCAGATGGAGTAATCATCGCCCCACACGGGCTTCATCACATCATCGTTCTCGTACTGGACAGAGCTGGTGTTGATGGACACCTTGGCAGCGTACTTCTTGAAGCTCTCAGGCAGGGCAGAGGAGTACAGAACGGTCAGGTTCGGCTCCGGTGCGGGGCCCATGTTCTCCAGAGTGTGCAGGAAGCGGTAGCAGTTCTTGGTGACCATGCTGCGGCCGTCCATGCCGATGCCGCCCACTTCCAGGGTGGCCCACACGGGGTCGCCGGAGAACAGCTGGTTGTAGCTGGGGATGCGGGCAAACTTGACCATACGGAACTTCATCACCATGTGGTCGATCAGCTCCTGAGCCTGGCTCTCGGTCAGGGTGCCGTTCTCCAGATCGCGCTGGATGTAGATATCCAGGAAGGTGGAGATGCGGCCCACGCTCATGGCAGCGCCGTTCTGGGTCTTGATGGCGGCCAGGTAGCCGAAGTACAGCCACTGGCAGGCTTCCTTGGCGTTCTTGGCGGGCTGGGAGATATCGCAGCCGTAGGCCTCGGCCATCTTCTTCATGCCCTTCAGGGCGCTGATCTGGCGTGCGATCTCCTCGCGCAGGCGGATCACATCATCGGTCATGGTGCCGTCGCCGCAGTTGGCGAAATCTTCCTGCTTGAACTTGATCAGGGCATCGATGCCGTACAGGGCCACGCGGCGGTAGTCGCCCACGATGCGGCCGCGGCCGTAGGTGTCGGGCAGGCCGGTGATGATGTGGGTGTGGCGGGCAGCCTTCATCTCAGGGGTGTAGGCATCGAACACAGCCTGGTTGTGGGTGCGGGTATAGTCGGTAAAGATCTTGTGCAGCTCCTCGCTGGGCTGATAGCCGTAGGTGGTGCAGGCCTGCTCTGCCATCTTGATGCCGCCGTAGGGCATGAATGCACGCTTCAGGGGCTTGTCGGTCTGCAGGCCGACGATCTGCTCCAGATCCTTCAGGGTCTCGTCGATATAGCCGGGGCCGTAAGCGGTCAGGCTGCTGACGACTTCGGTCTCCATGTCCAGCACGCCGCCCTTGGCGCGCTCTTCCTTCTGCAGCTTCTGCAGGGCACCCCACAGCTTATTGGTGGCTTCGGTGGGGCCAGCCAGAAAGCTCTCGTCGCCGTCGTACGGGGTGTAGTTCTTCTGGATGAAGTCGCGAACATTGACTTCCTCTTTCCAGATGCGGCCCTCAAAGCCTTCCCACTGTTCAAAATTGATCATTGGAACCTCCTTGCTCCATTTCATGCGCAAGTTAGCGCATTCTAACTACTGAGCCTTTGAAAAACCGCACTACATAGGCGGCTTTCTGGGGGCGAAACAGTCTTGAACTGCCGTCTGCGGCAGCTCTGACTACAAGGTGTAGACAAAAATGAAAACCTGCCCACAAAATCTTGCGTTACTATAATAACAAGAACCACTTTAAAAAGCAATAGAAAACAAGTGGGTTTTCTTCCAAAGCAAGGGGGATTCTTTGGGCAGAATGTAGAAAAAACGCTGAAACCCCGGCGGTGCACACCTTTTTCGGGAAAAATTGCAAATTGAGGGTTGACAAGACTAACCGCTTATGGTATCCTGTTCTCACGGCACTGGTTAGCCAATTCTAACCGCGCTGCACCAAAAAACGGCGCGTCTGCAAGCGCTCCGTTCCATTCCTCCATTCCATACTCTCTTTTTCTTGGCAGGATGCAGCATTCTGGTTTGCTCTGCATCCGCCGCGCGGCACACAGGGCTCTGGTACGGCACTGTGCGCAGATGAAAACAAAAACGGGACACTCAGCTTGACCACCTGAGTGCCCCGATTTTTGTTTTGTCCCGGTCGTTGATCAGCCGCATCCCGGGGAGCGGACAACATTCTTTACACCACCGCGTCCCGCAGCAGCTGGTAGATGGCCTCCGCGTTTCCATTGGGGGAGCGGAGGGAGACGAATTTTCCGTTTACCTGGCAGACTCCGTCCGAATAGACGGTGAAGAGCAGGTTCTGGCTGGAACCGTCTGCAAAGCGCAGGGTGATGGAATGCGCTTCGTAGTCGTGGGAGTAGGAGCGGGCATTCTGGTTGAACTTCTGGTAGCAGCTCGCGTTTTGCAGGATCTTGAAAAATGCCTGATAGGTGTCATCGCCCGCAGAATAGGCACGGGTGGTGACCACAGAGGGGCTCAGGCTGACGGTATCCTCCACACTGACAGAGACGGAAGTGCTTTTATTGATATCAGTTTTCAGGTCAACGCGGCGGTTGGAAACGAACAGCAGCACGAACAACACGACCCAGAGGACCATGATGGCATAAAAACGGAGACTTTTGTTTTCCATAAGGCGTTCTCCTTTGGCAGGCCGCACAGCAGGGCGGCCAGAGAGATTCAGAGAGTACGCTTTCATTATAGTGCCGGAACGCGCAGGATGTCAACTGTTCTCCAGATGCTTCTGTGCCGCAAAGGTACCTGCGGCGCTGGCGGCAAACACAAAATAGTAGCTTGCGATGCGGAAGAGCATCAGGGTGCTCATGGCTTCGCCGCTGGTCATAAAGCTGCTGAACACCAGCAGAAAGGCTGTTTCAATGGAGCCCATGCCTGCCACATTGGGCAGGGCGTTGGAAAGGAAGAGCATCAGGCTGGTGAGCAGCTGTACCTGCCAGAAGCTCAGCCCGCAGGAAAGCCCCATGAACCGGATGCAGAACCACGGCAGGGTGAACATCAGAAACAGCTTGAGGGTCTGCATGGCAAGGATGCGGGCACAGCGGCCTTTGTCGGCCAGCAGGAGGCGGCTCTCGGTGGCCAGGGTGTCCAGCTGTTTCAGCCACTTTTCCCGGCGGGTCTGCCATGGTTCCGTTTTGGGCAGAAAGCCCATGGCCCAGCGGGCCAGCCGCTGCACCAGCGGCGAGACACAGAGCAGCACAAGCGCCACGATGACCAGCGCCACCACGCAGTAGGCGGCGGGCAGATAGTGCATCACGCCGGAGGTGTTGGCGGCGAGCCAACGGTGCTGCAGCAGGAGCATCACAGTGGCATAGAGCAGAACGGTGGTCTTGTGGAATACATATTGCAGGGTCATCAGGCCCACACCGGGGCCCAGCGGCAGGCCGCAGTGGTAGAGATAGTAGGACTCCATGGGCACAGCCCCGGCACCCAGGCCGACCACGTTGCCAAAGATGCCCACAAAGGCGGCATCCATGCCGCGCCGCAGGGTGAAGCCCGGCAGGCGGCAGCGGATGATGAGCCAGCAGACGATTCCCTCAAGCAGGGGGTATGTCAGGCCGATGGCCAGCACCAGCAGCACCTGCCAGAGGGAGAGCTGGGCCAGCGCGGTCGAGATCTCGGCCCAGTGGCTGCTGAAGATGAAAACCACTACACAGGTCAGCGCCAGCAACACCAGCAGAGAAAGGATCGCTTTTTTGCGGGAGGGCTGCTGGGGGGTGTTGGTCTGTTCCATGAGACAAGGCTCCTTTCACGATACTGCTTGCAGTATAACACAGCGGGGCCTTGCTTTTGTGAACTGAAACAAAATTTTTCTCGTCACTTTGTGTGATATGATAAAAAAGAACCTCTCCGGCTCACTTCGTTCGCCAGCTTTCCTATGAGGAGAAGTGGCATTGCGAAGCAATGACGGAGAGGTTTTGTGTTACTTTTTCGCTGTCAGATCTTCCACAGCAGCCCGGAGCGTCTGCTCAAAAGCCTCCTTGGAATAATACTGCTCGTACATTTTACGGCATTCAGTCCGCATGGAGGCCAGCTCTTCCGGGTGCTCGATGGCATACTCCAGCAGGACAGCCAGCTGCTGCGGGTCGTCGTCGTGGTAAACGAAGCCGTTCCGCCCCTCGGAGATGAGCCCGGCGGTGCCGGTGTGCTCCGATACGATGGACGGCTTGCCGAAGATCAGACCCTCGGTGACAAAGGTGGGCATGGGATCATCGCGGGAAGCACAGACCAGACCGGTGCACTGCTCCATCAGGCTCTTGATCTCGTCACGGGTGAGCCGCTTGCAGTAGTACACGTTTTCCGGGTAGTCTGCGGTCAGGGCGCGGACGGAGTCCATCATCTCCTTGTCAGCGGCCTGGCCCACAAAGAGGAAGGAGGCCTTCTCCCGTACCTCGGGCGGCAGCAGGCGGATGGCCTTGCAGAAGATATCGTGGCCCTTGCGGCGCTCAAAGGAGCCCACCGTGGCAAACAGCGGGCGGCCGCGGTTGTAGCCCAGATCGGTGCGGACAAAGTTCTCTGCCGCGTAATCAGGCAGGCCGTAGATGAGCGGCCGGATCTCGAACTCGGGCCGCACGGCGCGCATGGCGTTGGCGGCGTGGCTGCCCACCGAGTAGACCCGGACATTCTCTCCCAGCTGGGTGGGAATCTGGTGGGCAATGTGGGGATAGCCTGCAAAGGCATCGTGGAGCCACCACAGCACCGGTACGGCGGTGCCGCTCAGGGCACGGACGGCCCGGGCCATGACCACCGTATTGACGATGACGAAGTCGGCACAGAGGGCCATGCCCCAGGCATCGGAGACATTGCGGCAGGACGACCGGGTGATGACCGAGGCCCCGGCATCCAGGAAGAGATGCAGGGAGCCGCCGTCACTGGGGCCCAGCACAAGTACCTCATACCCCATGCTGCGCAGCACCGGCACGGCGCTCACCAGCACGATGGGCGCACCGGTCATATCCAGCACATGGCTCATAATAAAGGCGCGTTTGCCATGGGCCGAAAACGCATCCTCGGCGCAGATGCCGCGCTCGTAGTGGAGCAGGGCCTGCGGGATGAGAGTGGGCTTAGTGCAGAGCTGCGCGGCCAGCGCCAGCAGCTCGGGCACATTTTCGGGGTCATGGGCGGCGGCGCGGCAGCGCTCCAGCAGGGTGCGGCTGACCACGGCGCAGCGGTTCTGCGCCTGCAGCGGCTGGCTCTGATAGAGGGCAGTCGCCCCGCCAAAGCCGAACACAGCGTTGCAGACGGCGTAATCCGCACCATCCTGCAGGGCTTTGGCAAAGTACATCAGGGCGGTGGACATCAGCTCCACGTCCTCGGCGGCCAGAAGCACGCCGTCCACGCTTGCGGTCAGTTCCCCGTCCAGCCGGTCCACCAGCCGGAACTTGCGGTGGAGCTGGTCGGTCAGTGTGGCTTTCAGGGCCGTGCTGCGGGCCGATGCGCAGACCAGCAGGTAGGTGCTCTGGGTGTTGCTGTACTCCTGCAGGGCCAGCTGACGCTGCTGCAGGGGGGTGTAGTTGTTATACATGGCTGTTCCTCCGTTCCGTTTCTCAGTTTCCACGGTGGAACAGACGCATCAGGCTGCGGATGGGAGCAGTGAGCTTCCAGCTTTTGCTGGAAAACACGCTTTCCAGCGAGGTCTCGTAGGCAATGATCCGGGCCTGCAGATCGGCGTTTTTTTGGCACAACTGTGCGATCTCCTGCTGCAGGGCGGCCACCATCTGCTGCTGGGCCGCGGCATTCTGCTCCAGCCTCTGGATATGCTGCTTTTCGCTGTCCTTGCGCAGCTGGAGCTGCTGCACGCCCTGCAGCACGGCGCAGAACAAAGGCTCGTCCGTCAGGGTCTCCAGCGGGAAGTAGCCATAGCTCACCACCAGCTTCATCCCGGCGGGGTAGTGGGTGGTGCCCTCCAGCCGGTAGTTGGGGTCATCGCCCAGGAACAGGGTGCTGCCGCCGGAAAGGTTCAGGCCGTTGGTGGGTGCGCAGATGATGCGGTCATCTGAAAAGATCAGGTTGGTGATGCAGCAGGGCAGCTCACCCGGGTCGAACCGCAGGGCCTGTGCAGCCACCGGCAGCTCAAAGGTCGCGGTCACGGCACCGGTCAGCTCGTCGGTGGTGCAGTCGGGGGCGGTCAGGGTGTCCTTTTCCGAAAAGCCGAAGCCTGCATCATAATAGAGCAGCGGCTGCAGCAGAGTGGGCGAGTCAGTATGCATCTCGCGCTGGGGGTGTGCCGCAAGGTAGGACTGCACCTTCTGTTCCAGGGCAAGGCAGCGCTCTGCCAGATGGGAAACACCTTCGTCCGAAAGCTTGAGCTGCTGTTCCAGCTCGGCGATCTTTTCCTGCAGAGCCGCAGTGTTCTCAGGAGCTGCGTTGTTCATAACCGGATTCTCCTCATAATATTATTTCACTTCAGCAGAGGGGGCACCCTCTGCAAAAAATCAGTGTTTTGCCGCAAAATGACGCTCGGGCGCTTCGGTGCGGGCGCTGCGCCGGCGGGGCGCTTCCGCCGCCTTCTGCTCCCGGCGGGAGGTGAGCCAGAACTTCAGGTCCCGGCGGCGCACCAGCAGTTCGCAGATGAGCAGGGTGGAGCCCAGCGAAAGGGTGAACTGCAGCACCATGCCCAGCACCGGGTGAGCCGCAAACTTCTGGGGCATCAGATACCAGGGAATGGCCGTGAGCTCCACGGTGTGGACGCAGAAGATGAACAGCGAACGACGGCCAATGGCCTGGATGGCGTGGGTGACAACGTTCTCCACCCTGCGCTGGAACCAGATGACGATGGAAAGGATGCCCAGGCCCGTCACGGCATCCAGCAGGATGCTCACGGGGCCGAGGGTCCACTCGGCCATCGAGACGCAGTCGGTGCTCTTGGTAAGAAGCACCAGTGCAGCCACAGCCAGCGCCGCCGCGATCATCCCGCCGCGCAGACGGGGCGAGAGGGGCTGATCAAAGATCTTATATTTCTTGGCAAGATAGCCCACATACAGGGCAGGAACGGTGACCATGCCCTGACCGATGCAAAAAGGGGCCTCCCAGGTGATGCAGATGCCCCAGCCTAACAGCATGGTACCCAGCACCGCCCAGTTTATGTACTGCTCCGGGAAGATATTCAGGATGAGATCCAGCAGGATCCATGCGATCATCAGCGAGAGCAGATACCACATGGGGCCGCAGGAGAAGAACAGCTGGCCGAAATAGGTGGCCGTGTGGGGCAGGCCCAGTGCAAAGCCGCCCAGCACCTTGTAGGTCTCGTAGGTGGCGTTGTGCAGGCTGCCGAACAGGCTGTAATGGATGATAAAATGGAACACGGTGGTGGCAATGCCTGTATAGATGTAAGGCTTGAGCAGCGTTTTGAACTGCTGGTCGATGCACTTGCCGATGGAGCGCTTGCGGAAGCCGTAGCCGCTGGCAATGTAAAAGGCCGCCATCAGGGATTCGCGGTAGGCGAACATGCAAAAGGTCAGCGGGTTGATGTGGCTGGCATCGCCCATGGGGTAAAGCTCACCGGTGTGGGCAAAGACGATGGTCAGCATGCCGACACCCTTGAGCAGATCGAACATGCCCAGCGAATTTGCGGCACGGCGTTTGGTTCCCTCCATAAAAAGGTCCTCCTCTGCGCCGCACCCCGCCCCGGGATGGCAGAATTGCCGGATTTTTGGCGCATCATGTTAAAAATTAGAGATATTTATAATAAGTATAATGCTTTTTGCCCCTGCTGTCAATCAAACCCAGGGAGAAAGCACGGTAGGCGGATACCGGGAAAAGTGTACCACACTCACGGCCTGCCCGCAACAAAAGGCAGGATTTACATCCGGGTGCACAGATTGACTGTAAGTTTAAGTTGCATATTTGTGCAATTAAATCTTGCGTTTGAGCCCTCTATGCGGTATACTCTAGGCTAGAGTACCCAGAAGATTCCATTTAGCGGAAACGAAAGGGAATATTTTAACAAAAATAAACAGGGAGTGTAAAATAATGGCAGACAAGGCTTGTAACGAAGTTGTGACCGCGGCAAATATGCCGATGACCGTTTTTGACATGATCTCTGCGATGCAGAATAAGTATGCTGACCGTGTGGCGTTCCGCTATGTGGAGGGCAAGGACACGGTGGTGGAAAAGACCTACGCTCAGTATGTGCAGGATATCCGCAAAGCGACCGGCTACCTGCAGCAGGAGCTGGGCGAGCCCAAGGGCAAGAAAATCGTCATCCTGAGCCGAACCAACTATGAGTATGGCGCGGTCGTTTTCGGCACCATGATGGCAGGCGCTGTCATCGTGACCCTGAACCAGGGCAAGACCTGGGCCGAGCTGGAGTATGAGCTGGGCATGGTGGAGCCGGACCTCATCTTCAATGATGGCATCGATTACGGCTACCGCGCCCAGCTGGAAGCGCTCTATGGCGCTCGGCTCCGCCCCATGGATGCCTGGACCGCTGCCCCTGAGGCTGAGATGGTCAACCGCATCGACCACGAGGGTCTGCTGATGCTGATGTTCACTTCCGGCACCACCGGCCGCAGCAAGGGCGTGATGCTGAGCGAGAAGAACTACTTCACCGCCTGCCAGATGTACATCGATGGCCAGAAGGACATCCTTGACCAGGAGGAGCGGCTGGCACCCCAGTACCTCGACCAGACCTTCAGCCACTTTACGCTGGTGCCCATGTTCCATCTGGCCGGTTTCATCTGCTACTTTGTCTATGGCATGCAGGGCTGGACCCTGAATCTCTGCTGTGATGCCCGCGACCTGCGCCGGGATATGAGCCTGATGCACAGTGATGCCATGTCTACCCCGCCGGTGCTGGTGGAGATGATCTACAACGAGATCAAGCGCGGCCATGCCGACCGCCTGAACGGGCTGTGGAACCTGAGCTGCAGCTCTGCCATCCTTGATCCCGCCATTCTGAGCGATCTGGTGAAGAATGGCTTCTACATCAATCAGTGCTACTCCATGACTGAGCTGGCCGGCTATGGCCTGCTGAACGTGACCCAGGAGGGTGACCACCTGCGTGCCCTGGGCAAGCCGGACGGCTTCTGTGAGGTCAAGGTGGACGAGACCGGCGAGATCTGCGTCCGCGGCGGCTGCGTGATGCTGGGCTACTATAAGGACCCCGAGGCCACTGCCGAGACCATCGACAAGGACGGCTGGCTCCACACCGGCGACCTGGCCCGCGTGGACGAGGAAGGCTACTACTATATGACCGGCCGCAAGAAGAACCTCATCATTCTGGACAGCGGCGAGAACGTCAGCCCCGAGGAGCTGGAAAAGCTGCTGGGCAGGTGCGATGCCATCAAGGAGTGCATCGTCAAGGAGATGGGCAAGAAGATCGGCACTGTGGTCTGCTGTGAGGATGACAAGCAGCAGCAGGTGAAGGCTTTTGTCACCGAGCTGAACCGCACCCTGCCCATGTACAAGCGCATCTCCGTTGTAGAATGCAGCGCCGAGCCCCTGCCCCGCAACGCGCTGGGCAAGCTGCTGCGCAAGTAAAACCAAACGGGAGAAAAAGGAGCAGACCATGGTAAACAATGTCTATGATCTTGTCACCCGGACAATGGAGCAGGAATTCCCCGGGCGGGTGGCCTTCCGCTGGGTAGAGGATGCCACCGGTACCGTGAAGGAAAAGACCTATGCCGAGTATGCACAGGATATCCGCCGCGCCGCTGCCTGGTTTGCCCGGAACATCCCGGAGGTGGAGGGCAAGCGGGTGGTCCTGTTGAGCCGGAACTGCTATGAGTACGGCGTGAATACCTTTGGCGCTGTGCTGGCCGGGGCTGTTCTGGTAACGATGAACCAGAAAAAGACCTGGGACGAGCTGAGCTGGGAGCTGGAGCTGGCAGAGCCTGCCCTCATCCTGAACGATGGGGTGGACTACGGCTGCCGTGACCAGCTGGAGGCTGCGTATGGGGAACGCCTGCGGCCGATGGATGTCTGGAAGGACACCGCGCCCGGCGGGCTGGAAAAGAAAATCGACCCCAATGCCCTGATGGTCATGCTGTTCACCTCCGGCACCACCGGCCGCAGCAAGGCCGTGATGCTGGCAGAGCGGAACTTCTTTACCGTGATGCAGATGCACGTTGCCATGGGCGACCACTTGCTGGACTTCAAGCACCGGCAGCTGCCCGAGGACAAAAACGATGTCCTGAGCAACTTTGCCATCCTGCCCCTGTTCCATCTGGGCACCTTTATCTGCCTGTTTTCCTGGCCTTTCAAGGGCTGGGCTCTGAACCTTTGCAGTGACCTGCGGAATTTCTACCGGGATCTGGGCCTGATGCACAGCGATTCCATTGCCGTGGCCCCGGTGCTGATGGAGAGCATCTACAAGGATGTCAAGCGCGGCCGCGCCGATAAGCTGAACGGCCTGTGGAACCCCTGCGGCAGCTCTGCCATGTTCGACAGCGAGACGCTGCTGAGTCTGGTGGAAAACGGCATGTACATCACCCAGTGCTACGGCATGACCGAGACCTGCGGCGATGGTCTGGTGAACTACGCCCAGGCAGAGCCCCATATCCGGGCGCTGGGCAAGCCGGACGGCCACTGCGAGTACAAGCTGGATGAGACCGGCGAGATCTGCATCCGGGGCGGCTGTGTGATGCTGGGCTACTATAAAGACCCCGAGGCCACCGCCGAGATCATCGACAAAGACGGCTGGCTCCACACCGGCGACCTAGCCCGTGAGGACGAGGACGGCTATTACTACATGGTGGGCCGGAAGAAGAACCTGATCATTCTGGGTACCGGCGAGAACGTCAGTCCCGAGGAGCTGGAAAGAAGGCTCAACGCCTGCCCTGAGGTGCAGGAGTGCGTGGTCAAAGAGATGGGCAAGAAGATCGGCACCGTGGTCTGCTGTGAGGATGACAAGCAGCAGCAGGTGAAGGCTTTTGTCACCGAGCTGAACCGCACCCTGCCCATGTACAAGCGCATCTCCGTGGTGGAGTGCAGCGCCGAGCCCCTGCCCCGCAACGCCATGGGCAAGCTGCTGCGCAGGTAAGCGCGGAAATTGTAAAAAAAGCGCGAAACCGGGCGGCCTGTGTGTTGCATTTCCTCTATAAAACAGGTATTATAAAACACAGGAATGTCCCGCCCGGCTGGCTAAACCGGCCCGGCGCGTGGCATACTGAAACTGCGCCCTTGCAGGCGATAAAAAACCCTCACGGAAAGGAAGATTTTTTGATGGAAAGAGCAGAAATCGTGTCTCAGATCCTGGCAATTCTGGAGGATGTGGCAGAGATCTCGCCCGAGGATGTCAACGAAAACAGCGTGATGATGGATGATCTGGATCTGTCCTCTATGGAGATCCTGACCGTCGTGGCCGATCTGGAAGAGACCTTTGGTCTGCGCATCCCCGAAAAGGAGCTGCGCAACTTTGTGACCATCGGCGATCTGACCGATTATCTGGCCGAGAACGCGGGGTAAATTCCGGATGAATGCAGAGCAGCGTGCGGTGTTTCAGGGCATCGTCTACTACTACCGTGAAAATCAGGTCCTCTGCCGCTATCAGGCCACGCTGAAGGAGGCCGTTGACCCGGCTCTTCTGCAGCAGGCACTGGATGCGGCCCGCCCGCTGGCAGAATATTATTTCTGCCATGTGGTGTGGGAAAAGCGGGAGGCCCGTCTGGAGCCCAACACTGCCCCCTGCCGTGTGCGGCAGGGCAGCGCCCAGCCAAAGATCCCCGAGGAGACGAACGATTATCTCTTCTCGCTGGGCTGTGAGGGAAACACGGTCTATCTGGACTGGTTCCACTTCCTGGCCGATGGCCGGGGCGGCTCGCCCTTTTTCACCCTGCTGCTCAAGCTCTACTGCAACCTGCGCTCCAACGCCGGTTTTGTGTGCGAGGCCCTTGCCTCTGACCCGCCCTACGATGTGGAACAGCTGCTGGCCCGCTACCCGGAGAGCCAGGTGGCCAACAACATGCAGAAGGACGTGCTGCAGATCCACGAGGGCACGCCCCATTTTCAGCGGCTGCGGCTGGACAGGCAGAGCCTTGTGGATCTGGCGCAGAAGGAGGGCGTGAAGCCCTTCAGCGCTCTCATGGGGCTGACCTGCCAGGCAGCGCAGCGGTATCTGGAAAAGAACGACCTTGTGTACAGCTATGCCGCCGACACCCGCGCGGCGCTGGGGGTGCCGCATGCCCTGTACAACTGCATTGCGTCCTTTCAGCTGGCCCTGCAGCTGGAACCGCAGGCCCGGCTCCACAGCTTTGCAAAGCAGCTCGACCATGAGATCCGGGAAAGCCTGACCCCGGAGCGCCGCCTGTTCCGCATGGCCGAACAGATGGGCTGGGTGTATCAGGTGTTCCGGCAGAAGGCCGCACTCAAGATCAAGAAGCGTGTGTTCCAGATGGGCGAGTACATAAGCGGCTTCCCGGCAGATTTCTGGGTCAGCTACATCGGCAGCCCGCTGCTGCCGCACAGCCCGGAGCTGGAAGCATACCTGACCGATTTCCAGACCTGGGTGCTGCCGGACGGTGCATCCCTTGCAATGGAGGTCACCAGCCTGCACGGCGTGCTGACCTGCTGCATTGAAAACAAGGTGGACAAGCCCGGCTACCTCGAGGCCCTGCGCGGCGTGATGGAGCAGGAGGGCATCAGGGTGCTGGAAGCGGTACATATCTCTTAAACTGCATACAAACAGAAACACCCCCGGTGCGATCGCACCGGGGGGTTCGCTGTTTAGTTAGCATCCTCACCCTCTCCGTCATTGCTTGCGCAATGCCACCTCTCCCGAAGGGAGAGGTAAGACATCTACGGGGTCAGGTGATGCGAAGTACAACCTCTCCGTCATCATCGCTTCGCTCGATGCCACCTCCCCTAGTAGGGGAGGCCTTGGCATACCGTCACGTTTTCGAGCGTTGACGCTTCGCTAATTTTTGCACAGTTGCCGTCAGATCTTTTCTTGCGGCAGATGATGGTTTTGGAGCCGCAGGCGACCATAGCGAAAAATGAATCTCCTGCCAAAGGCTCCCCTACTAGGGGAGCTGTCACGGCGTTAGCCAGTGACTGAGAGGTTGTACAAAGACGAGGCCCATCCTCTGTGATGCGTTGGCTCCCCCTTTGGGGGAGCTGGCAAAGCCGAAGGCTTTGACTGAGAGGGTTCGCCACTTACCCCTTCATCTGATTCCAGCTCCGAATAACCTCCCAGCGGCTGACGGAATCCTCCGCAGACGCATCCGGGGCGAGGAGCAGGTTCTCGATGGCCCATGCAAGGGCCTGCTGGACCGGGGCAGCATCGGCAGGGAGAAGAGCAGCGGGGGTCGGGGTTCCGGCGGCTTCCCACAGCAGCAGGGCCAGCTCCCCGGCGTTGTTGGGGATGGCCGCACCGGCAGGCAGGACGGTGTTCAGGTACAGCTCAGTGCCGATCATGTAGCCGGTGTAGCCGAGCACAGCCGCGCCAGCACCCGCCGTGCCGATTATGGCGGCGGTGCCAAGGATGCCGGGGCCGTCATCTTCGATGCTGGCCTCCCGGTACTGGGCTTCCACGGTAACGGTCTTGCCGTTTTCCACCGCATTGGCCGGGATGGTAAAGCTTTCGGCGTTGTAGGCCACATTGGGGTTGCCCAGCAGGCTTTCCTCACTGATGGCCCACTGGTCGAACACCATGCCCTCCGGTACGGCATCCGGGTTCAGGGTCACTTTTGCTTCTGCATCCACCGGCACGGTGCCGCTGGTCAGCGCATCCCTTTCGCCGGTCGTAAAGCTGCCGCCCACCACTTTCAGGGTGTAGGTCTTCGGTTCCGGTTCAGGCTTCGGTTCGGGTTCCGGTTTCGGGTCGTTCAGCTGCAGCTCAAGGTCAGCCGTAAGAGGCAGCTGTACTTCCCGTACCTTGCCGCTGCTCAGGGTCACATACAGGGTGCCGGTGGGCTGGCCGACCACATAAAGCTCCTTGGCGGCACTGTCCAGTGTGGTGGTATCGCCGCTGGTTTTCAGGGCCGTAATGGTTCCGTTATCAGAAACGGTAATTTTCTTGGCGCTGTTTTCGCAGCCGGTGGGAACATTCAGGAACACGCCGTTCAGGGCGCTGGCATTGCCGGCAACTTCTTTCAGGAAAATGCCGTTTGCAATGCTGGCATTTTCGCCCACCGCAACCGGGCAGTTCACCGCCACCCTATGGGGGTTCAGGTCGGTGCTGTTAAAGTCATAGCTTTTCTCGGCGGTAGGCTCCAAAATTAGGCTGTTGTTTTCAAACTTCCAACCATCACCGGTATAATTTGCCCTGCTGCCATCCCTATCTTGTGCCACGGCAGGGTAGCCGTCCTTGTCAATCACCAGCCGGGTCAGTGGGCTGATGGTTACGGTTGAGCCATTTGCAGGCGGTGCGGTGAAGGTGACTTCATAAACTCCGCGGATATCCTCGAACTCAATCTTGAAATTGCTCACACACCAGTCGGAAAGAAGCATGTGCTGCACACTATCAATGGTTACATCAAGTGGTGGGAGTGTATGGTCAAAAACATAAACAATTCTGACAGAAGCAGGATATGTTTGATTCGGGATGATATAGCATGAATTGCGATACCCATTGACCGAAACATCGATAAAATCGGACGGCGTTTCTGCTGTGAGGGTATAACCTGATGCTACGGGACTGGTGCCGCTAATGCTTGACTTATCTTTGAAAGTGCCGCCGTTGATCCTGCCGCCATTGTTTGTAACGGTGTACGAAGAAGCCCAATCACCAAACTGACCATTTTCAATGATGCCATCCAATTCATTGGTGACCGAAGTGAAAAAACGGCCACCGATTATTGTGCCATGGTTTGTAACAGCACCCTTAAAAATGCCGCCCTTGACAGTGCCATTGTTCGTAACAGAGGCTATAAAATTTCCATCCGTAACGGTTGCATTTTCGCCAATTACCAGGTTACAGTCGGTTGTGATGGAGTGCCCTGTGTGAATGGCAAAAAAATCATAGCTTGTTGGGGCATTGGGGCACAGGGTCAGAATTTTACAATTTTCATCGGCATCGTAAGTCCAGCCATCACCAGTGTAGATATCATGCCCGTTGACTGTTTGGTGAGGGATATGATCCAGAACAGGATAACAGTCTTGTCCGATTTTAAGTTCGCCGCTGCTACCCTCTTCCGCTGCTGCGGTCAATGCCGACACGGGCAGGAACGTCAGCACCATACTAATTGCCACCAACAGGCTGAGTAGTCGTTTCTTCATGGGGGATTCCTCACTTTCCTTGCGCCGGTCTCCCGGCTGGGTGGTAGGGGGGCTTATACTCTTCTACTTCCTATAATGCAAAAAATGAGGAATCCTTTCACCTGACTGGGAATTTTTTTTTTTTTTGAGGACGACCTCTCCTCCTTGACAATCCACCGAAAATTGACTATACTACAAATAGAAAAGGCGCTGACTGCAAATGGTCAGCTCCCACTCCTAGTCAGTTAAAAAGATTGACCGCTAAGTTTGGAAGGCTTGGGGCGGTCAATCTTTTTTGTTTTTATCGTGTTCTTTGTTAGAAATTTTCCAACCAGCATCAAATGCGGCTTTGGCAACGTTGACCATCAACGTCAGCAAACCGATGATGACGGTCAGTAGTGCGCAAACTTCTGCTAAAGACATCTGACATCCCTCCCTTCGCTTAAAGCTCCGGGACAGGATCTTATTCAAAAAAGTTCCGTTTCCCGGAGACCTGCAGCCCACTTGCGTGGGGATGTAATGACCGGGAGTGGAAGCATGACCACCTGCATTGCAGACAGCACCTTTACCGCCATTGCTGGCGATATTTTTAGTTTATCATAAGATTCGACGAATTACAACCAGAAAAGCGGCTCACCCTCTCCGTCTTTGCTTCGCAAATCCACCTCACCCTGTCCTTGTCGGCCGGATGCTGACCTCACCATGCTGCAGGGCAACCTGCCTGCCGCCCTCGCGCTCCACCACCAGACGGCCCGCATCGTCAATGGAAAGGGCCTTTGCGGCATAGGTATCGGCCCCGGTGCAGACAGTGACCCAGTGGCCCGGCACAAAACAGCGGGCCCGGTACTCGTCCAGACAGTCGAAGGCCGGGCAGAGGGAGAGCAGCTCCCGGGCAATGGCCCCGGCCAGCACTGCCCGGCTCACGGGTGCGGGCCCGCCGGGGTAAAGGCTGCCCGCCGTGCGGGCCAGCTCCTCGGGCCAATCGGCAGAAGAGGTGGTCAGGTTGAGGCCGATGCCCACCACCAGCCATTCCAGCTGACCGCATTCCATGTCGGTCCCGGCTTCGGTCAGGATGCCGCAGACCTTGCGGCCCTGATAGTAAAGGTCGTTCACCCATTTGATGCCCAGCTCCAGCCCGCACAGGGCCTTGACAGCCCGGGCCACGGCCACTGCCGCACTGATGGTCACACTCTGGGCATCGGCGGCAGAAAGGGCGGGCCGCAGGATGAGGGAGAGGTAGACCCCTTTCCCGGCAGGGCTCTCAAACCGCCGCCCCAGCCGCCCGCGCCCCGCCTTCTGGTGGGCCGTGAGCACCAGCGTGCCGTGGGGCGCACCGCCCAGTGCCAGCTGCTTGGCCGTCAGGTTGGAGCTTTGCAGCGTGTCGTAGATGTGGATGGGAGCGGGGTAGGGGCCCACAGCTTCGGCGCAAAAGGGGTCACCGCCTGCCAGTCGGTAGCCCCGGCGCGGGGCGGAATCCAGCGCGTATCCCTGGGCCGAAAGCGCCTGTGCCGCCTTGTGGACAGCCGCGCGGCTCACGCCCAGCGCTTCGGCCAGCTGCTGGCCTGAGATATAGGCTCCTTCTGCCGCCGAAAGCGCCTGCAGCAGGGCCTGTTTGGTGCTTCCCCCCATGGAAACTGCCTCCTTCTTATAGTATAATAACAGTATAGCATAACTTGAAGTTTTGCAAAAGAGACTTGCCCATTATGCCAATGGCTCCCCTACTAGGAGCAACAGCAACAACCGCCGCCAGTGGCGGATGAAGGGCGTTGCTGTTGGGGCCGCGGCCAGCAAGATACGAGTGCTGTTTACAGCACGAAGTGGATGCTGGGAGCCGCAACCCGTACTGGCGCGAAGCGCCTGAGAGGTTTGATCCATTTTTTTTATTTTTCAAAATTTTTGCAGGAAAACCGTGCTCTGCTTCGTATTCATTTACAGAGCGGCAGGAAAGGAGGGATGCGGACCGTTGACAACACTGGAATTCAATGCGCTGGTGCGGCAGTATCAGGGGCTGGTCTACACGGTCTGCCACCAGCTGGTGCCGGACGAGGGCGATGCCCAGGATCTGGCACAGGAGACTTTTTTGGCCGCATGGCGGGCCATTGACCGCTGCCCGCCCGGGTACGAAAAGCAGTGGCTGGCGCGTATCGCTTCCAACAAAGCCAAGGACTACCTGCGCAGTGCGTGGGTGCGCCGGGTGAACACCCCGGGAGATGATATCCTTGCACTGGAAGGCGCGCCGCCCGGCTCCGACCCGGAGCAGCAGGTGCTGGATGCCATGAGCGAGGAGACCCTGACCGGGAAGATCCTGGGGATGCGGGAGCCGTACCGCACCCCCTGCCGCCTGATGCTGCTGGAGGGCCGCACCGCCGCCGAGGCGGCAGCCCTCTGCGGCAGGCCCCAAAAGACGGTGGAGGCGCAGATCTACCGGGCAAAGAAAATGCTGGCGGAGCAGATCCGTCAGGAAAGGAGGAGCGAAGATGGAATTGTTTCGTGAAGATGGCTGCATGACCGACGCGGGCTTCCGGGCCATGATGGATGGCCGGCTGGATGAGCTGGGCAGGCTGGAAGCCGCCGAACATCTCTCTTATTGTGACCAGTGCATGGACCGCTACACGGCCCTTTTGACCGCCGACGCACTGGAAACACCGCCAAGGAGCGTGCAGGGCGTGGTGATGGGCACGATCTGGGCCCGCCTGATGCAGAATACCTACGGCAGGGCTGCTGTGGCCGGTGTGGCCGCTGTGCTGGCCCTGACTCTGTGGCGGAGCGGAGCGCTGCAGCAGATCATCCAGTATGGTGCCGGGCGGGAGACCGTGCTGGAGACCGACCAGAGCCAGCTCTGGGAGCCCGGCCGGAATGACCCGGCCCCGGAGAACACCCCGCAATACCGCCCCATTGAGGACGACCGGCCGCAGGCCGCACCGGAACAGCTGGGGAGACCCGTGCAGACAAAACAGGACCGCCGTTATGCCGGCGAAGGCTCCTCTTTGCTCCACAAGCTGCTCACGGATGTGACCGATAAGATTGCGGGCAATGCCCCGAATACTGAGAAATGAGGGAACGATTATGAAGAAAAATGGCATCCTGACCCTGCTGTTCGCCTTTATCCCGGGCGCAGGCCAGATGTATCAGGGATATATGAAGCGCGGCCTTTCGCTGGTGCTGATGGCTGTTGCCATCGGCATGGCATCCGCACTGATCCCGCCCGTCGCGTTTACGCTGCTGGTGGTGTTCATGTACAGCTTTTTCGACACCTTCAACCTGCGTGCCCAGATCAGCATGGGCACCGCCCCGGAGGACGATTATCTGATACACTTCGACCCGCAGGACAAGCGCCTTGCCCGGATGATGATGGACAGCCACAAGCTGGTGGGCTGGTGCCTGATCGCCATCGGTGCGCTGATCGCCTACGAGCAGATCATTATGAACACGCTGGGCGATATCCTGTGGCGCTGGGGCCAGAAGGCTCCGGTGTGGCGGGCCATCTATCTGGTGATGGATCAACTGCCCGAGGTGGTGCTCTGCGTGGCGCTGATCCTGTGCGGCATCTGGCTGGTGCGGGGCCCCAGAGCAAAGAAAGCTGCCCCGGAAGCCGCCGCCCCGGAGGAGACCGATTTTCAGGAGTATCAGCCTGAAAAGAAGATGCCCAGCCTGCTGGATCACTTTGCCCGCAAGGCAGAGCCGGATACGACCGGTGAGGTGACCCTTGACCCGGAGGATGAAGACGATGGACGAGAAGAAGAATGACACAGCAGAGACCCCGGCCTTCAAGGCCCCGGAAAACGCCCCGGTGCGCCGGGTGGGCACCCTGACGCTGGGAGTCTGCCTGATCGTCTGCGGCGTGCTGTTCCTCTGCTATTTCTTTGTGCCGCATTTCAACTGGGAGCTTGCGTTGAAGATCGCTCCGGCGGCAGGGCTGATCCTGCTGGGGTGCGAGGTGCTGTATTTTGCCGCAAGGCCCCAGCGCTGGAAGTACGATTTTCTTTCGGTGTTCCTCTGCATCGTGCTGATGGTCAGCGCCTTTGGCGGGGCCTGCCTGATGGCAGCCTTTGATTTTGCCCTGCACCGGGAGGAGTTCTGGATCGAATACGATGCCCGGCAGGAACGGGACCTGACCGATGAGGAAAGCGACCGCCTGCGCCTTGATCTGGACGAGGGCACCGGCCCTGACCTCGATGAGGAAAATGAGGACAGCAGCGCGGCCTCCCACACGGAAGTGTGAGCCATACAAAAAACATATCACAGCAATACAAAAGATACCTTTTACAGGGGGCACCTGTCCGGGTATACTGAATGTGCACCCGGACGATGGGTGCTCGAAGAAAAAAGTGTAAAAGCGAACCGCCATGGCATCTGTCACCATGGCGGTTCGCTTTTTGCTGTATCGTGTATTACTTGCGGGCGATCATCTCGGTGTAGGCCAGCACCAGGGGGCCTACGCCCTTGGCATCGTTGCAGACCACAGGCTCACTGAAGTAGTAGGCCAGGGAGCCGTCGCGGTGATCCTTGCCGCCCAGACCTGCCACCAGGCAGATGCCGCCCAGCTGCAGGCTGCCGTCCGGGTTCTTGGAGAGGTACCTGTCACAGGTGCCGTAGAAGGCTTTCTCAGCCCAGGCAGCCATCCGCTTGGGCAGGTAGCCCAGGCGCACGCCCTTGAGCACCGCATAGGCAAACAGGGCAGTGCCGCTGGTCTCAAGGTAGTTGCCCTCCACGCCTGGGTGATCCATCACCTGCCAGAACATGCCGGTCTCCTCGTCCTGGAACTTGTGCACATCCTCAATGGTCTGCTTGAGCATGGCCATGATGCCGCGGTACTCGTTGTACAGCTGCTCGTCCATCCGCTCCAGCACATCCACCATGGCCACCATGAACCAGCCCATGGCCCGCAGCCAGAAGTTGGGACTGCAGCCGGTCACGGGGTCAGCCCAGTACATCTGGCGGCTCTCGTCGTAGCCGTGGTAGTACAGGCCGGTCTTTTCGTCCCGCATGTGCTTTTTGATGTTCATAAACTGCTTGTAGCTGTCAATGCAGCCCTGCATCTTGTTGTAGCGGGTCTCGTACTCCATGTAGAAGGGCTGGGCCATGTAGGTGCCGTCCAGCCAGACCTGCCAGGGGTAGATATCCTTGTGCCAGAAGTTGCCCTCCTTGGTGCGGGGCTGGGTGAGCAGCTGGCTGCGGATGGTGTCGATGGCCCGGCGGTACTTCTCGTCCCCGAAGATGTCGTACAGGGTGAACAGGTTCTTGCCCTGGTTCACGTTGTCCAGGTTGTACTCCTTGGGGTCATAGGTCCTGATGGAGCCATCCTCCTGCACAAAGAAGTCGATGAAGTCCCTGGAGAAGCTCAGGTACTTCTCGTCCCCGGTGGTCTTGTACAGGCTCAGGCAGGCCGTGATCATGCAGCCGTCGATGTAGTTCCACTTGTTGGGCTTGCCGCTGCGCACCTTTTCAATGTTCCACATGGGGGCTTCGGCGCTGGAATTGGCGATCAGGTAGTCCACATAGTCGCCCAGCAGGGTGAGAATTTCTTCATGGGTCATGGGTCAGTCCTCCTCGAAATGGCCGACATTGGCAAAGCGCAGGCGCTCGCCCTCGTAGCCGGTGATCTTGACGTTGTGCAGGTCGATCTCCTTGACGTTCTCCGCGTAGATGGCCAGCTTTTTCACGTTGGGGCGGTTGTCCGCCATGGCAGCCTGACCGGCTTCGGCATTGGGGTCAAAGGTGATGGTGACATTCTTCATGGAGATGCGCTCGATGGGCTGCTCAGGCAGGCCGTCGAAGTAGCAGCCCGCGAACTGTGCGTCAGTGGCCACGATATCCTCCATGGTCAGGCTGCCCAGCCTGGGGGTGTACTCATCCACCGGCATGGCATCGCGGCACTGGACATAGGGGCCGTGTCCGTCCGGGTCACAGAAATAGAACATGTTGATGACAAAGGGAGCCTTGACACCGCGCATCTCCACATTGCGGAACAACAGCCCGTCGATGACGGCGGTGTTGCCGCGGCCGCGCCGGGTCTTGACCCGCAGGCCGCGGTCGGTGTGGTCCATCAGGCACTGGGTCACCACCATATCCTTCACGCCGCCGCTCATTTCGCTGCCGATGACGATGCCGCCATGGCCCTTGTCCAGCAGGCAGTTCCGGATCACAGTGTGCTCGCAGCTCTTTTTCAGCTTCATGCCCAGGAACACCTTGCTGGCTTTCATGGCAATGCAGTCGTCACCCACATGGATGTTCGCACCGATGATGCGGGTGTACTCGCAGCTCTCGGGGTCGATGCCGTCGGTGTTGGGGGCGTTGTAGGGGTTGTTGATGTTGAAGTTCAGCAGGTCCAGGTGCTTGACGAAGATGGGGTGGATGGTCCAGGAGTAGCTGTTCTGCACTGTGATGCCGTGGAGGCAGACATTCTCACTGTCCACCGCGGCCACCGCGCGGGGCCGCCATGCGATCCGCTTGACCTTCTGGTTGATCCACCAGTCGCCGTTCTGGGCATCGCAGTCCAGCGTGCCCTCGCCGGTCACCACCACGTCGTGCACCTGCGTGATGTTCAGCAGACCGGCAAAGCTGTCCAGCGGGTTGCCCTCCCAGCCGGTCAGGTAGTATTCATCCACCTCGTTCTCACTGGGGATGACACCGGGCAGGATGGGGTAGTGGGTGCGGTCGTTGTCGCCCAGCAGCACAGCGCCCTTTTCCAGGTAGAGGGTGGTGCAGCTCTTCATAAACAGGCTGGCGGTGCGGTAGCGCCCGGCGGGCACATAAATCGTGCCGCCCTTGGGGCAGGTGGAAAGGGCGGCCTGCAGCTTGCCGGTGTTGTCGGTGGTGCCGTCGGCCACCAGACCGTAGCGGGATGCGTCCACAAAGAAGGTCTCAGCCTCAGTGGTGAAATCGAGGGTCAGGGTCACGCCCTCAGCCTGCACGGCAACCGTGTAGGGGGTGCCGGGCAGCAGGCTGAACAGGGAGAACACGTTGGTGTTGCAGGCCTCGTACACCGTCTTGCCGTTCAGCTGAACGGTGAAGGGATGTGCCGGACGGTAGCACAGGCCGTTTTCCAGCTCGAACACGGCACTGCGGGTCATGGAACGAATCAGGGAAAGCTTCATAAACAGGATGCCTCCTTGGATGTTGAAAGATTTATGGGTTGCCCGCAGGTGGCGGGCATGGTACACTGAGGAAAAGAAACTGTTGAATGGGGTGTGCGGATGAAAGCGGAACGGGAAAAATGGAGCGGCCGGGTAACGGCAACGGCGCTGCGGTTCCAGACCGGCCAGTATGAGCTGGCTGAGGAGGAGGAGATCTGCCGGATCATTCTGGTGTCCGGCGGCAGCTTTACGCTGGTGCGGGGCGGTGAGAGCCTGCTGGTGAACCCGGGCTGTGTGCTGCTGCTGGGCCCCGGCGGGGGCCTGCTGCAGCAGGCGGGCCACATTGCCCCTGAGCTCATCGGCTGCCGGTTCCCGGCGGGCGTTCTCCCGGTGCTCAAGAACCTGATGCAGCGGGATTTCATGCCGCTGTTTGAGCCGGGAGCACAAACGGCCCTGTACGGCCCGGTGCAGTGGTCGGGCCGCCTGCGCACGCTGCTGGGCATGATGCAGAGCGCCGAGAGCGAGCCGGAAAGCCCCGGCATGATCTATCTGGCCCTCATCCTGCACTATGTGGAGCAGGAGTGCCGCAGTGAAAGGCAGGACATCCGCCCCCGCAACGAGACGGTGGAGCAGATCTGCGCTTACCTTGCAGCCAACTACCAGCAGAAGTTCTCCCTGACAGATGTGGCTGCGCGGTTCTACCTGTCGCCCTATTACCTGAGCCGGCTGTTCCGGCGGGTCACGGGCCAGTCCATTGTGGATTACATCAATGGCCGCCGCATTGAGGCTGCCCAGCGCCTGCTGGAGAGCACTGATCTGAACATCAGCGCTGTGGCCGAGCAGACCGGCTTTGCCTCCGCCGCCCATTTCCGCCGCGTGTTCCGCGAGACGATGGGAACGGGGCCGCTGCAATACCGCAAGAGCCACCGCGGATAAGAACAACGCCCCCTGTGCTGTGCACAGGGGGCGTTGCTTATTCATCGAAAGTCAATGGTTCTGTCCGCAGAGGGGGTGCTTAGCCCTTGACAGCACCGGCGGAGATACCTTCGACGAACTGATCCTGTGCACAGAAGAAAACGATCAGCTGCGGCAGGATGGAGATCAGGGACAGGGCCAGGATACGGTTCCAGGCAAAGCCGGTATCACCGTCCATGGACAGCTTGACGAACAGGGACATGGGGTACTTTGCAGGGGTCTGCACGTAAAGCAGGGGGCCCATGAAGTCGTTGCAGCTCCACATGAACTGGAACAGTGCGCAGGACACCAGAGCGGGCATCAGCATGGGGACAATGACCTTGTACAGGGTCTGGAAGGAGTTGCAGCCATCAATGGCGGCAGCCTCGTCCAGATCGCGCGGGACATTGCGCATGAACTGCACCAGCTGGTAAACAAAGTAGGTCTCAGTTGCAAATGCAGTGTGGACCCAGATGGCCAGATAGAACGGGCTGTTGACCCAGCCGAACTTGGTGTACAGCAGGAACTGAGGAACGTTCAGAACGACCTGAGGCAGGAACAGGGTGGCCAGCATGATGCTGAACAGGATCTTCCGGCCCGGGAAGTCGAAACGGCCAAAGCCGTAGGCTGCAATGCAGGAGGAGACCACCGTGCAGATGACCTTGGGCAGAACATAAGAATAAGTGTTCAGCATGGCCTGCAGGATGTTGATGGAACCGCCGAAGTTGTTCAGCGCGTTCCTGTAGCCCTCCAGGGTGGGGTTCTTGATCCACAGGCCGATGCCTGCAAAAATCTCGCTGTTGTCCTTGAAGGTAGCGCTGACCATCCACAGCAGGGGATAGATCATGATCAGGCCAACCAGGATCAGGACAAAGTACTTAAAAAACGTCGCAATGGCGTTGGATGCTTTCATTCCCATACTGTCACACCTTACCTTTCATCCGAGTAGTAGACCCACTTCTTCTGGCTGGTGAAGGCGATGATCGTGAGGATGCAGACGATCACGAACATGATCCAGGCCAGAGCGGAAGCCATGCCCATCTGGTTGGACTTGAAGGCGTAGTTGTAAACCAGAATGGAGATCAGGGTGGTGGAGTTGCGCGGGCCGCCGTTGGTGATGATGAAGGGGCCGTTGAACTCCTGGAAAGCCTGGCAGATCTGAGTGACCAGGTTGTAGAAGATGATGGGGGTGATCATGGGAACAGTGATGGAGAAGAACTGCTTCCACTTACCGGCACCATCAATGGTGGCAGCCTCGTACAGGTCTGCAGGCACGCCCTTCAGGGCGGCTAGGAACAGCACCATGGCGGAGCCGAACTGCCAGATGCGCAGGAAGCAGATGATCCACAGCGCATAGTTGGGGTCGCTCAGCCAGGAGGGGCCCTGTGCGTGGCCGAAGGTGATGGCGCGGATGATGGTGTTGACCAGACCATCATCACGGAAAACGGCCTTCCACAGCACGGCGATGGCAACGGAGCCGCCCAGAATGGACGGGATGTAGTAAACGGTACGGAACAGGTTCACGCAGGCGATCTTGAAGTTCAGGATGTATGCGATGAACAGGGCAAAGATCAGCTTCAGGGGCACGGTGACGAACGCGTACTTGAAGGTGGTGACCAGAGCCTTGGTGACCTTGGCATCAGAGAAGGCAGTGACGTAATTCATCACGCCGTACTGGTGGATGCCGTTGAAGAAGTTCATGTCGGTGAAGCTGTAATACAGCGACTGACCGAAGGGGATGGCCTTGAACACGATAAAGCCGATGATCCAGGGGATCAGGTAGATCAGACCCTGCCACTTATCCAGGAACTTCTGTGCGGGGGTACGCCCGAGAGAGGGCGCTTTGCTTTCTTTCATCCGGGGATCCTCCTTTGGTGAAAATCAGTGCAGCAAACCTTATGTCACACTTTGGCAACAGATTTGTCAGAGAATTGTAACCTGTACCTGAGAAAAAAGGGGCATCGGGCCTACGGGTGGACGATGCCCCTGATATGTAGCTTAACTCAGGTCAGCAAAGAAGATCAGACAGTGTAGCCAACAGCAGACATGCCGTCCAGCAGGGTGTCAACAACATCTGCGCCGCTCTTGTTGTCGTAGTCAACGGTATCGAACACTTCCTGATAGATGCCGGTGCCGGTAGCCTTCAGATCGGAAGACTCGAACAGGGGATCCAGCTGGCAGGAAACAAAGCTCATAACCTTGCCGTTTGCCTCGGCGACCAGCTCGTTGATCTTACCGGCAGCCTGAGCGGTAGCCAGACCAGCCTTGGAAGCGGGGACACCGCACTCGGAGCCCATGATGGCAGCGCCGTCGCCGTTCCACAGGTACTCGATCAGGGTAGCAGCCTCAGCGGGGTTCTTGCAGGTCTTGGTGATGGCCATGCCCATGGAGACCTTGGAGAAGCCGCCGTTGTAATCGCCGAACTTGATCTCCTCACCAACGGTGAAGCCGGGCTTGTTCTCCTCGTCCAGAGCGTCCTGGTACTTGGAAGCAGCGGAATCCCACTCGAAGATGCCGGCGATCTTGCCGGTGATCCACTCGTTGGACTGGTGGGTAGCACCGTCGCCGTTTGCACCGTAGTAGGTGGGCAGCGGCATGATGACGTGGCCGTCGACCAGGCTCTTGATGAAGTCGATGCCCTCGGCGATCTCGTCAGCGGTGTAGTTCAGGGTAGAGGTGGTGGGATCTGCCCAGTCCTTGCCGTACTTGGACTCGAGGTAGAACACCATCAGGATCATACGGTCGTATGCGCCCAGGTGCAGGGGATAGTAATCATCGCCCAGCTTCTCCTGGAAAGCCTTGCCGGCTGCAAACAGATCGTCCTCAGTGGAGGGGACTTCGGTGATGCCGGCCTTGTTAAAGGTGGTCATGTTCCAGTAGAAGATACGGCCGGTCATGGAGATGGGCACGCACTGCTGTGCATTTGCAACATTGCAGGCACCCAGCTTTGCGTCGTCCCACTGGGACATATCCAGGTAATCGGTGACGCTGTTCAGATCCAGGAAGGTCTGGCCGTTGCCGGAGTAGTTGTACAGCCAGTTCCAGTTGATCTGGCAGACATCCTCAGCCACGCCGCCTGCAAACTTGGTGGACATGGTGTCCTCCCAGCCGGACCATGCAGCGAAGGTGGGGTTGACGGTGATGGTGGTGTGCTCAGCAGAGAAAGCCTTCAGGGCCTCCTGGTAAGCGTTGTGGCGGGACTCGCCGCCCCACCAGCTCATGGTCAGGGTAACGGGATCGCTGCTCAGGCCAGCCACGGAAGCAGCCTCGGCTGCAGAAGAAGCGGTGCTGGAAGCAGCGCCGCCATTGCCGCCGCAGGCAGCCAGCAGACCAGCTGCACCGACAGCACCGGTGACCTTCAGGAAATCACGACGGGAAATTGCCTTGCTCATTGTTGTTCTCCTCCTAATAAATCAAAAAACATCGCGCGGGCCTTACTGCACAAGGCTCGTTGTATACAAATATGATAACAAAAGAAATGGGAAAAAGAAAGATGTAAATTGAAGTGATACGGACAAAAAACGAACAAATATTGCTCTTGTGATTTGCGGTGATTTGACGGCATTGCCGAAATGAATAAACTTGGAACGAAAAACTATGCAATCTGCATAGTTGGATAGATTGCATAGAAACGGGCCGAGAAAGTGTGGCGGAACCTCTAAAATTGCAATGTTTTTGTAACTTATTGCGAAATTGACGGTATATTGTTGTATACAACATGTGAAAAAAGTGACGATATCGCTGTTTTGCAAACTGATATATCAATTGCGCAAAAAACGTTCGCCGTTGGATACAACTGATATATCACTTTGAAAGGGGACGCACAAAAAAGAGCGCCGCCCGGCTGGGCAGCGCTCTGAAAACTGTAAAAATCTTTTGGGAGATCTTGGCTCTCATGCAGGAAGGTGGCTCCTGTGCCTGCTGGAGGTCGACACTTACTGTGCGTTCCGTTTGGCGTAAAACGCCCGCCGTGCCTTGAAATAGCACTGGGGGCACATGCTGACGTACTGCACATCGTTTTCCAGATCGATGGCGACCTGCTCGCCCTCAAAGACGAACTCCCCATTGACCCTGCGGCAGTTGCAGGTGGCCTTGCGCCCGCAGGTGCAGATGGTCTTCATCTCCTCAATGGTGTGGGCCAGCTCCAGCAGACGGGTGGAGCCGGGGAAGCCCTTGAGGGAGAAGTCTGACCGCAGACCGTAGCAGATGACCGGGATGTTCAGGTCTACCGTGACCATGAACAGCTGCTCGGCCTGTGCCGGGGTAAAGAACTGGCTCTCGTCGCAGAGAACACAGGCCAGCGGCTGCTCCCCGGCAGAAGCGGCGCGCACGGCCTCGAACACATCCACCTCGGGCGGGATGAGCAGGTCGGCCCTGCGGCGCACGCCCAGGCGGCTGACCAGCTCGCCGCCGCCCTTGGTATCCACCTGGGGCTTCAGGATCAGCACCCGCATCCCCTGCTCTTCGTAGTTGTGGGCCACCTGCATCAGCGCGGTGCTTTTGCCGCTGTTCATGGCACCGTATCGGAAGTATAGCTTCGCCATAGTTGCTCTCCTCATAAAAAAGCAACCCTCTCTGCTCGTTCGGGGGGAGAGGGCTGCCTGTTTCCTGTGATATGCTATAAGAATAGATCAGTCCTGATTGCGCAGGCGGTAACCCAAGCTCATCAGGCTGTCGCCCAGGTGGACGTTCTCCACCACCACTTCGGGGTAGGGCACCGACAGGTCGTAGTGGGAGAAGTTCCAGAAGCCTTTGATGCCCAGTTCGACCAGCCGGCCGCTGAGCTCCTCCGCACCGCTGCGGGGCACACAGAACACAGCCACCTCAGGCTTATGCTCTGCGCAGAAGGCCTCCAGCTCGTCAACGTGTAAGATCTGGATGCCGTTGATCTCTTTGCCCACCTCGCTGGGGGAATTGTCAAAGGCGGCGATCAGCTTGTAGCCGTTGGTGTCGGTGGTGATGAAGCGGCTGACTGCCTTGCCCAACCGGCCGCAGCCGATGAGGATGGTGGGCAGCAGGTCACCGTTGCCGAACAGCAGATGCTCCAGGATGGAAAGCAGGTTCTCCACCGAGTAGCCGATGCCCTGGCGGCCGTTCACGTCGCCGATGCAGTTGAAATCCTGCCGCACCTGAGAGGCCGTGGTGCCCATCTGGGCGGCCAGCTCGCGGGAGGAGATGCTGGTGATGCCGTCGTTCTTCAGCGTCCGCAGGTAGCGGTAATACTTGGGCAGGCGCTTGATCACCGGAAGGGAAGCTTTGCCGGGATTGTTCATGGAAATGGTTCTCCTTTCATCCAAAGGGAATGCCGGTCTCTTTGCACCCTGCAAGGTGCACCGGCGATTAAGACAGTTTCTGAACAATAATGATATATACTTGTCAATCTTATTCTTAGTATAAAGTATACTGCAATGAGACAGAATGTCAAATCCTCTGGGCCAATTTTTTTCAAAGTAAAGAAATCTTAACCGCCGCATATTGCTTCGATCTCCGGGAACACTGAAAAAAACACCCTGAGGAGGAGCCAACATGCCGGAAGATGAAAAGGAAACCACCGAACAGCAGCGGTTGGAGAAAGAGCAGCTGGAAGATCTGGGCACGGTGTGGCGCACCCGCGGCCCCCATGCCATCCACTGCCTGACCGTGATCGGCCAGATCGAGGGCCATGTGGAGGCCCCGCAGGGCCAGAAGACCACCAAGTATGAGCATGTGATCCCGCAGCTGGTGGCAGTGCAGGAGGACCCCGCTGTGGAGGGCCTGCTGGTGCTCATCAATACCGTGGGCGGGGACGTGGAGGCCGGGCTGGCGCTGGCAGAACTCATTGCCAGCATCTCAAAGCCCAGTGCCACGGTCGTGCTGGGCGGGGGCCACTCCATCGGCATCCCGCTGGCAGTCAGCGCCCGGCGCAGCTTTATCGTGCCCACGGCGACCATGACGGTGCACCCGGTCCGCCACTCCGGCATGATTCTGGGCGTGCCCCAGACCATGCGGTGGTTCGAGCAGATGCAGGAGCGCATCACCGGCTTTGTGGCGGGCCACAGCGGCATTACGGCAGAGCGCTACTCAGAGCTGATGCTCCGCACCGGTGAGCTGGTGATGGACGTGGGCACCATGCTGGACGGCAAAAAGGCCGTGAAGGAGAAGCTCATCGACCAGCTGGGCGGCATCTCTGATGCACTGGAATGGCTGTACCGGGAGATCGAGCGGACTGAGTGAGAGAAAAGACCTGCCCGGGGCGGTGTCAGGCTTACAGCTCGCCCTTCCGCAGATACTTCACCATCATGGGGGCTTCATAGACCAGCATGAGGATCCAGCCCACAACATAGCTGTACGGCAGGGCCTCGATATCCATCTTCATCAGCAGCACAAAGACGGCAGCGGCCGCCACACGGCCTGCCATGTTGAGCGTGCTGCTGTTCAGGGTGATCTTAAGGTCGCCCAGGCCGCGGAAGCCGCCCTGGATGCCATTGGTCAGCGAGGGCATCAGATAGAACAGGGAGACCAGCTTCAAAAAGCGCACTCCCAGATGCACCACGGCGGCATCGGTGACGAAGAGCCGGATGATGGGCTCGGCAAAGAAGAAGCAGATGGCTGTGATAAAAATGGCGTAGAGGAACTCCAGCTTCAGGCCGCAGAAGAAGCTGGTGCGGACACGGTCTTTTTTGCCCGCGCCGCGGTTCTGAGCCATCAGGGTGGTGGTGGCATGGCCGATGTTCTGCTGGGGCACATAGGCAAAGTCATCGATGCGGCCTGCAGCGGCAAAGGCTGCCATGGCGTTGACACCCATGGTGTTCACGATGGCCTGAATGGCGATCTTGCCCAGCTGAACGGTGGCCTGCTGCATGGCGCTGGTCCAGCCGTAGCTGATGGTCTTTTTCAGCAGCGAGGAGTCAAAAATGAACCAGCGCCTGCCCAGCTGCAGCACAGGGACCTTCCAGCGGATATAGATCAGGCAGAACACGCAGCAGAGCGCCTCGCTCAGCACGGTGGAAAGGGCACAGCCCTCGGAGCCCCAATCCAGCACCTCAACAAAGAACAGGTCGCCGCCAATGTTCAGTACCGAGCTGATCATCAGGAAGTACAGCGCGCTTTTGCTGTCGCCCAGCGCACGCATGGTGGCGGCGAGGAAATTATAGAAGAAGGTGAACAGCAGCCCGCCGAACACGATGCGCAGGTAGTTCACAGCGATGGGAAGGATCTCTTCCGGCACCTGCAGCAGACGGAGCAGCGGATTTGCCAGGATCACACAGGCCAGCGAGAACACCAGGGAAAAGACGGAGCCTGCAATGGCGGTGGTGGAGACCTGACGCTCCACCAGCCTGGTGTCGCCTGCCCCGAACGCCAGGCTGACAAGGATGCCTGCACCCAGGCAGACACCGTTGATGAACAAAATCGCCAGCGTCATCAGCGGGTTGGAGGTGCCCACGGCGGCAAGGGCATCCTCGCCCACGAATTTGCCGACAATGATGCTGTCCACGGCGTTATAGGTCAGCTGGAACAGGTTACCCAGCACAAGGGGAATGGTGAAATTGACCAGCAGCGGTGTGATCGGGCCGGTCGTCATATCCTTGGTCATATGGAATTCTCTTTCCTTAAAAGTATAGTGTGCAGTCCAACGGTGAGCTTTCCCACGCAAGTGAATACGGGTTGCGGCTCCCAGCATCTGCTTCGTGCACTTGCACTCGCATCTTGCTGGCCGCGGCCCCAACAACAGCTTCCTGTTTCCGCCACTGGCGGCGGGCGCTGTTGTTGCAGGCCATTCCATTACCCCAGCGGACACTTGCTTTGGGAAACTCCCCGCCGTCCTGCGAAAAACAACATCAAAAACTTAAATTTTGCCGTCCGCTGAAGATGGCCAGCGCCGAGCGGCTGGTGCCGGTGGCGATCAGCTGTGCGGCGGCGTGGAGGGCTGCACCGGCGGCAGGGGAGGCGGGAATGGCATCGGTGGCAAGGACCCGCTGTGCAGCGCGGTTGGCATCGGTGCTGGTAACGGCGGCTACATTATCCACAACATAGGCGTTGTAATTGCCCGGCACGATGCCGTAGCCGATATCCGGGATGCCGTGCCCGCCGGTGAAGCCGCCGCCCAGAGCCTGATTCTCAAAGGGCTCCACGGCCACGATGCGGACATCGTTGGTCCAGGCCTTGATGGTCTCGCCTACGCCGGTGATGGTGCCCGCGCTGCCCACGCCGACGGTGATGGTGTCCACGAGACTGCGGCCCTCCCGGGAGATGGCCTGCACGATGGCGGGGCCGGTCACCCGGCGGTGGTATTCGGGGTTATCGTCGTTGGCAAGCCAGTTCATATAGTACCAGCCCTTTTCGGCGGCGGTGGTCTCTGCCAGCGCCCGGGCCCCCGCAAGGCCCCGCTGAGCGGGGGAATGCAGGATCTGCGCCCCCAGCCGGAGCAGGTATTCCTGCCGCAGGGCCGGGGCATCCTCCGGCATGGTCAGCACCACGGGGTGGCCCGCCGTCCGCCCGGCAAGGGCCAGTGCCATGGCAAAGGAGCCGGAGGCCGCTTCAATGATGGGCTGGCCCGGGAGCAGCTTGTGCTTTTCCGCCGCAAGGGCCAGCATCCCCTCGGCCACCGAATCGCGGGACGTGCCGGTGGGCCCATTATAATCAAGGTAAGCATACAGCCGCCCCTTGAGCCCGCAGGCGGCAAGATAGCCCCGCAGCTCCACGATCGGACAGGGAACCAGGGTCTGATAGATGTTTGGATAAATTGCCACGAAATTCCTCCCTTACGCAAACCTGAGCAGTCAGCACAGAACTGTCTGCCATGCCAAGGGCTCCCCTGTTAGGGGAGCTGGCAAAGCCATCAGGCCTAGACTGAGAGGTTTCATACCTATAAGGTAGCGCATCCTGTGCCCAGCGTCAAGCCGCAATTGGACAAAATGGAGAAAAAACTGCCGAAAAATCAGCAGAGTGATGGAAAAAAGCCTTGACAAGGAAAAGAATGTCTGCTATACTCCGTATGTAAAGCAAATAAACTTTACAACAAATGGAGGTCAGGGCAGAACGCATCATGGCAAAAGACTTTGAAATGGGCTATCTGCTCGATTTTTATGGCGAGGTGCTCACGCCCAAGCAGCGCGAGATGCTGAACCAGTATTACAACGACGACCTCTCCCTCAGTGAGATCGGGGAAAATTTCGGGATCACCCGTCAGGGCGCACGGGATGCCATCAAGCATGGCGAGACCACCCTGAAAGAGCTGGAAGCCAAGGTGGGCTTTGCAGGCCGCTACCGCCGGGTGCAGGAAAAGCTGGAGGAGCTGGAACAGCTGGTCATTGACGCGCGGTTCGAGTGCACCGGCCCCTATGCCAGGCTCACCACCACTGAGTATGCAGCAACGCTGAACAAGATGCTGGGGCTGATCCGCTCCATCGACGAAGTCAACGAGAGCTGACACCATTACTAATTTGAGAGGAGCACCGAACATGGCATTTGAATCTTTGACCGACCGCCTTGCCGGTGTGTTCAAAAAACTGCGCGGCCACGGCAAGCTGACCGAGGGCGATATCAAAGCCGCCATGCGCGAGGTGCGGATGGCCCTGCTGGAAGCCGATGTCAACTACAAGGTTGCCAAGGATTTCTGTGCCAAGGTCTCCGAGCGCGCCATGGGTCAGGAGGTCATGGAGAGCCTGACCCCCGCCCAGCAGGTGGTCAAGATCGTTAACGAAGAACTCGTAGCCCTGATGGGCGGCGAGGAAGCCCCCCGCCTGATCGTCAAGAACAAGGGTCAGACCATCATCATGCTCTGCGGCCTGCAGGGCAACGGTAAAACGACCCACGCAGCCAAGCTTGCCAAATACTTTATCAAGCAGGGCCGCCGCCCCATGCTGGTGGCCTGCGATATCTACCGCCCTGCCGCCATCGACCAGCTGCAGGTGGTGGGCGGGCAGGCAGGTGCGCCGGTGTTCACGCTGCCGGGTGCCAAGCCCCCGGAAATCGCCCGCAAGGCGCTGGCCCACGCCAGGGATTACGGCAACGACATTGTGATCCTGGATACCGCCGGCCGTCTGCAGATCGACGAGGTCCTGATGCAGGAGCTCGTGCAGATCAAGGAAGCTGTCCCCGTGGACGAAACACTGCTGGTGGTGGATGCCATGGCAGGCCAGGATGCTGTGAACGTTGCCAAAACCTTCAACGAGACGGTGGGCATCGACGGCATCATCCTGACCAAGACCGATGGCGATACCCGCGGCGGTGCGGCACTTTCGGTGCTGAGCGTCACCGGCAAGCCCATCAAGTTCCAGGGCACCGGCGAAAAGCTGGACGATCTGGAAGTGTTCCATCCCTCCCGCATGGCCAGCCGCATCCTGGGCATGGGCGATGTGCTGAGCCTCATTGAGAAGGCACAGGATGCCGCCGATGAAAAGGCCGCAGAAGAGACCGCCCGGCGGATGATGGAAAACAAGTTCGATATGAACGACATGCTGGCCCAGTTTGCGCAGATCCGCAAGATGGGCGGTGCAGGTGCCATGCTGAGCATGATGCCCGGTATGTCCGGCATTGATGCCAGCCAAGTCGACGAGAAAGCCTTTGACCGCATCGAGGCCATGATCTATTCCATGACCAGGGAAGAGCGTGAAAAGCCCTCCATCATCAACCCCAAGCGCAAGCGCCGCATTGCAGCGGGCAGCGGCACCCGGGTGGAGGATGTCAACAAGCTGCTCAAGCAGTTTGAGATGATGCAGAAGATGATGAAGCAGTTCAAGAAGAGCCCCAAGGGCTTTGCCCGCCGCCTGGGCGGCATGATGGGCAACCCCAATGCCTTCCGCGGTTTCAAATAACAATGGTATACACCCCGCAGGGGTTGTACAGATAGATTTAATCAAACCCCGAACCGGGGCACAAACATTTTTGGAGGATATTTACCATGGCAGTTAAGATTCGTCTGCGCCGCGTTGGCGCTAAGAAGGCTCCCTTCTATCGTGTTGTTGTTGCTGACAGCCGCTTCCCCCGCGACGGCCGTTTCATCGAGGAGATCGGCACCTACGATCCCAACCAGGAGCCCTCTGAGGTGAAGATCGACGCTGAGAAGGCCAAGGCCTGGATCGCCAACGGCGCACAGCCCACCGATACCGTCCGCGTTCTGCTGAAGAAGTCCAACATTCTGTAAGTAGGAGGGCTGACTCATGCAGGAGCTGTTGCTGGCAGTTGCCCGCGGTCTCGTGGAGGACAAGGAAGCCGTCAAGGTCACGGTGGACGAGCCCCGCGAGGACGGCACCATCGTCTACCACCTGAGCGTGGCAGAGGGAGATATGGGCCGTGTCATCGGCAAGCAGGGCCGGATCGCAAAAGCCATTCGTGTGGTGATGCGCGCGGCTGCTGTGCGGGTCGATGAAAAGGTCCTTGTTGAGATCGACTGAGCACCCTACGGGCCCTTTGCCGCAAGGCAAGGGGCCTTTTTGTATTATTAGGCAGCTCGCCCTCTCAGGCCGCTTCGCGTCCAGCTCCCCCAAAGGGGGAGCCCTTGGCAAAACCAGAAACTTTGTGGTGACTGCCAAGGCCTCTCCCCTCGGGAAAGGTGGCATTGCGTAGCAATGACGGAGAGGGTGAGGATGCTAAAGGAGTAAAAGCAATGCAGAAATACTTGGAAGCCGGCAAGGTGGTAACCACTCACGGTGTGCGCGGCGAGATGAAGCTGGAGCTGTGGTGTGACGGCGTGGCCTTTCTGAAAAAGGTGGGCCGTCTGTACACCACCCCCCAGGGCGGCAGGTGCTACAAGATCACCTCCATCCGCCCCCAGGGGCAGATGGCCCTGCTCCAGCTGGAAGGGGTTAGCGATATGGATGCCGCCCGTGCCCTGCGGGGGCAGGTGTTCTACTTTGACCGTGACGATGCCACCCTGCCTGCGGGCAAGTGGTATGTGGCCGACCTCATCGGGTGTGAAGTGCGGGATGCCGATACCGGCAAGGTGTACGGCGTGGTGACCAGCGTGGACCACCCCGGCGCACAGGATATCTACACCGTCAAGGCCCCCGGCGGCAAGGAATATATGTTCCCCGGGGTGGATGCCTTTTTGAAAGAGCGCAACCCGCCGGAGGGCTATCTCCTTGTCACTCCCATCCCGGGCCTGCTGGATGACGATTTTGACAGTGAGCGGGAGGAGGAGTGAGCCATGGGGATGCGTGTGGACATCGTGACCCTTTTCCCGGAGATGTGCCAGCAGGTGCTGGATTCCAGCATCATCGGCCGCGCCGCCAAAAAGGGATATATTGAGACCCACTGCCACCAGATCCGGGACTACACCCTGAATAAACAGAAGCAGACCGACGACTATCCCTATGGCGGCGGCTGCGGCATGGTGCTCTATGCCCAGCCCATTGCCGACTGCCTGCGGGCAGTCCAGAAGGAAGTGCAGGAACAGGGACGGCCTGCGCCGCATATAGTATTCCTGACGGCAGGTGGGCAGCGCTATACCGAGGAGCACGCCCGGCGGCTGGCCCAGTACGACAACCTGACCCTGGTCTGCGGCCACTACGAGGGCATTGATGAGCGCGTGATCGATGCCTTTGCGGACGAGGAGATCTCCATCGGCGATTATATCCTCACCGGCGGTGAGCTGGCCAGCCTGGTGGTGGCAGACAGCGTCCTCCGCCTGAAACCCGGCGTTCTGGCCGAGCAGAAGGGCTACGAGGAGGAGAGCTACTGGGACGGCCTGCTGGAGTACCCCCAGTACACCCGGCCCGAGGTCTGGGAGGGCCGTGCTGTACCGCCTGTCCTGCTGGAGGGCAACCACCAGAAGATCGATGCCTGGCGGGGGCAGCAGAGCCGGGAGCGCACCCGTCTGCGCCGCTCGGAGCTCTACGAGCAGTGGTGTGAGACCCATCCTCTGACCGAGATCCCCAAGTGGAAGCGGGGCGAGAATGTCCGGCTGGTCAAGACCGCCGAGCAGATGGAGGCTGCCGCAAAGCTGTTTGCGGAGGGCCGCCGGAGCATTTGTGCCGGGGGCTGGGTGCAGGAAGCGCTGGATGCCCTGACCCCGGAGATGTTCCTGCCGCAGCTGCAGCAGGAAAAGCAGGAAGGCTGGGTCTGCTACCTCCACTATACCAAGGATGTGCCGGATGCCACGGTCAGCGTACACCACAAGACCGGGCAGGTGGAGCACCTTTTTGTGACGGAGAGCGCCCGGGGCAGGGGCATCGGCCAGAAGATGCTGGATTTCGCCCGGAAGAAGCTGCCGGAGCATGAGCACCCGGTGCTTACGGTGCTGAACACCAACACCCGGGCACTGGCTCTTTACCGCCGCATGGGCTGGCAGGTAGTGGGCGCAAAGGAGAAATTCGACCCGGCCAAAGACCCGCTGGTGGTGCGCCCCAGTCAGGTGCTGGAAATGCGCTATCAGGGCTGAAAACAGGGTCGAACGGGCCGGGAAACTGTCGAAGGTCGAAAAAATGTTGAAAACTTTTGTATTACCCGGCCAACACTGGGGGAATAATTTTGTTATCTTTGTATAAAAGGCGAAAAAGACCCCCCTCATCATTGGGAAAACCGCCAAAAATGCGTTCTGGGGCTGTACATTGGTTTCGGCTTGCGCTAAAATAGGTACAACGCAACAGGCAAGAAACAAATCGAATTCCCGAGAACGATAATAGATAGGAGCGTTTTACTATGTACGTCAAAGAAGTTACCGTTGAAAATCAGGTTGGTCTGCACGCTCGTCCGGCTACCTTCTTTATCCAGAAGGCTAACGAGTTCAAGTCTTCCATCTGGGTCGAGAAGGAAGAGCGCCGTGTGAACGCTAAGAGCCTGCTGGGCGTTCTGTCTCTGGGCATCGTGGGCGGCACCACCATCCGCATCATCGCTGACGGCGCAGACGAGCAGGCTGCTGTTGATGGCCTGATCAAGCTGGTCGAGTCTGGCTTTGCAGAGTAATTCGAGCCTTTGATTTTTGAGGCGGCGGGATGTTTTTCCTGCCGCTTTTTGTTTTACCAAGGAGCTGCCATGACCAAAGCAGAACTGTATCAGAAAGCCTGTATGCTGCCGCTTTTGCCCGGTGTGTATATCATCCGGGACAAAAGCGATACCATCATCTATATCGGCAAAGCCAAGCGCTTGCGCATCCGGGTGAGCCAGTATTTCCGCGAGGGCGTGCCCCACGACAACAAGGTCAGCCAGATGATCGCCCACGCCTATGCGTTTGATGTCATCGTCTGCCAGAGCGAGTTCGAGGCGCTGGTGCTGGAAGCCAGCCAGATCAAGGCGCACACCCCCAAATACAATATCCTGCTGAAGGATGACAAGGGCTACAGCTATATCAAGGTGACCCGGGAAGCCTGGCCCCGGCTTTCCTTCGTGCTGCAAAAGGAGGAGGACGATGCTGAATACATCGGCCCCTATACCTCGTCCTTTGCGGCCCGGCAGATGGCCGAGACCGCGCTGGATGCCTTTTTGCTGCCCCGGTGCAGCAAGCGGTTCCCCCAGGATATCGGCAAGGGGCGGCCCTGCCTGAATGCCCATATCGGCAAGTGCATGGCCGTGTGCAGCGGCAAGATCAGCTGCGAGGACTACAATCAGGCCGTGAAAAACGCGGTGCATCTGATCCGGTACGGAAAAAAGGATATTCTAAAGACCCTGAACGAGCGGATGATGGAAGCCTCTGACCGGCTGGAATTTGAGACAGCGGCCCTCCTCCGGGACCAGATCAATGCCATCACCAAGGTGACAGCGGGCCAGAAGGTCGTGGTGGACCCGGAGGTGGAGATGGATGTGGTGGCGCTGGCCGGTACCCCCAGCAGTGTCTGCGCGGCAGTCCTGCGCTTCCGGGAGGGGCGGCTGACCGATAAGCGGGAGTTCCTTTTCCACGATACGGCAGATATTGCCGCCGTGCGGGAGGAGTTTCTGCCCCGGTATTATCTGGACGATGAGCAGATCCCAAAGATCATTGCCGTAGACGAGCTGCCGCCGGACAGCGAAGTGCTGCAGCAGGCCCTGAACGAAAAGCGGGGCAGTGAGGTGCAGCTCTATGTGCCCAAGCGGGGCGATAAGGCCCATCTGGTGGAGATGGCCCACACCAACGCGGTGGAACGGCTGGCCCGGGAGAGCGGCCGCTACGCCCGTGAGGAAAAGCTGCTGGATGAGATGGCGCAGGTGCTGGGGCTTTCCAAGCCGCCGCGCACCATTGAGAGCTACGATATCTCCAACTGGGGCGATGGCACCAGCGTCTGCGGCATGGTCACCTTCCGGGATGGCAAGCCCTACAAAGCCGGATATCGGAAGTTCCGGATGAAGACCGTGCTGGGGACAGACGACTACGCTTCGCTGGCCGAGACGGTGTCCCGGCGGGCGGCAGAGTATGAGAAATACGCCGCGCTGGCCGCACAGGGGCAGGGCAGCGATAATTATTTCGGGCAGAAGCCGGATCTGCTGCTGATGGATGGCGGTCGGGGGCAGGTCAGCGCGGCCAAGGCGGCACTGGCAGGCACTTCGCTGGCCGATGTGCCCCTTTACGGCATGGTCAAGGATGACCATCACCGCACCCGTGCCATCGTGGACAGTGAGGGCCGGGAAATCGCCATCAATATGAACCGGGGGACTTTCACCTTTATCACGGCCATCCAGGACGAGACCCACCGCTTTGCCAATGCCTACCGCAAGCAGCAGATGCGGAAGAAGAGCTATTCCTCCACCCTGACCGAGGTGCCCGGCGTGGGTCCCAAAACGGCCAAGGCCCTGATGACACAGTTCAAGAGTGTGGGTGCTGTGCGGGAGGCCACCCCCGACCAGCTGGAAAATACCCCCGGTGTGGGCCCCCAGCTGGCACAGACCATCTATGATTATTTTCACGCATAACAAAAAGAGGGCGGCTGCATCGGCAGCCGCCCTCCTGGCGTATTCAGGGAAAGATCAATTCTCAGAGGAGATATCCTGACCGAAGTACTTCTCGCTCAGCTCCTTCAGGGTGCCGTCGGCGCGCAGCTCATCGATGGCGTTGTTGACGGCTTCCAGCAGGGTGGCGCTGTTGTCGCCCTTGCGCAGGGGGATGGCAACGTGGGAGGCATCCTCAGTCTGGGCCACGATCTTAAAGTCGGCATCCGGATGGACGTTCAGGTAATCGTAGAAGGAGACATCCGCATTCAGGGTCGCGTCAATGCGTCCGGCAGACAGCAGCTGGATGGTTTCCTCCAGGGTGTCGATGCCCTGCACGGTGGCACCGTAGCTCTCAGCCAGCTCCATGTAGGTGGAAGCCAGGCTGTTGGCAGTGGTCTTGCCCTTCAGGTCCTCAAAGGTCTTGATCTCGTCGTTGTCCTTGCGGACGGCCAGAGCGGTGTGGATGTAACCGTAGGGAGTGGTGAAATCATAAGTCAGGGCGCGCTCGTCGGTGACCTCCACGCCGTTGCAGACCATGTCAAAGCGTCCAGCGTCCAGACCGGCGAACAGGCTGTCCCAATCGCTCTCCACATACTCCGGCTCCACGCCCAGCTTTTCGGCAATGGCGCGGGAGACCTCCACATCATAGCCCACCAGAGTGTCGCTCTCGTCATGGTAGCTCCAGGGCTGCCATGCGCCCTCCAGTGCCACGATCAGCTTGCCACTGGCCTGAATGGCAGCCAGCTGGTCAGCAGAGGAACCGGCAGCAGAGGATGCACCGGAGCTTGCGGCGGTGGAGGTGCTGCTGTTGGAGCAGCCGGACAGGGCCAGAACGCCGGCAGCGGCCATGACACTCATCATCGAAATAAAAGTTCTGCGCTTCATAGTTAAGATCCTTTCATAGAAAAAGCTGTATCAAAAGGACGGCGGGGAGTTTCCTAAGCAAATGTTCCGCTGGGGTGGGACCCTGTTGCCGCAGGCAATAGGGCGGGCGATGGAATGGCCCGAAGCATTTGCGTGGAAAGCTCCCCGTCGTCTGTTCCTTATGCTGTATGCTCGATCTTCCGCAGGAACTCCCGGGTCCGCTCCTCGCGGGGGTGGGCAAAGAATTCGTGGGAAGGGGCCTGCTCCACCACCACGCCGTTCTCCATGAACACGGTCTTGGAGGAGACGTTGCGGGCAAAGCCCATCTCGTGGGTGACCACCAGCATGGTCATGCCCTCTTCGGCCAGCTTCCGCATGACAGAGAGCACCTCGCCGGTCAGCTCCGGGTCAAGGGCACTGGTGGGCTCGTCAAAGTAAATGATCTCCGGGTCGGTGGCAAGGGCGCGGGCAATGGCAACGCGCTGCTGCTGTCCGCCGGAAAGCTGGCGGGGATAGTAGTCGGCCCGGTCGGCCAGACCGACCTTTTCCAGCATCCGTCTGCCGATCTCGTCTGCCTGCTCTTTGGGCATCCTGCGGGCAACGATCAGGCCCTCGGTCACATTCTGCAGGGCGGTCTTGTTCCGGAACAGGTTGTAGTTCTGGAACACAAAGGCTGTTTTTTTGCGCAGGCGGGCAATGTCGGCCCGGGAGATCCTGCCAAGATCGAAGGATTCGCCGTCGAACACCAGAGTGCCGCTGTCAGCGGTCTCCAGAAAGTTCAGGCAGCGCAGCAGGGTGGTCTTGCCGGAGCCGGAAGGGCCCAGAATGGCAACAACATCTCCCTTTTCCACACTCAGGTCCACGCCGTTCAGGACGTGCAGCGCGCTGCGCACCCGGCGGGCATTGCCGCGCGGGAAAGGCCCGATGTGGAAGCGGGGCTTGTCATCGTAGGTGTAAAATGTTTTGTGGATGTCTTTGATCTCTAACATGGCCATACCGTCCACCCCTTTCTCACTGGAAGCCGTGTGCGTTCAGCTGCCGCTCCACCAGTGCCTGCAGCTTGGTGATGATGGTGCAGAACAGCAGGTAGACCACGGCCACTTCGCAGTAGATGGGCAGGAAAATGTAGGTGCGGGCTGCCACACGCTGCCCTGCCATGAACAACTCTGCCACCGTGATGTTGGAGGCCAGAGAGGTGTCCTTGATCATGCTGATGAGGGAGTTGGACAGGGAGGGCACGGCAGTGCGCAGGGCCTGCGGCAGAACGATGCGGCGCATGATCTGCCACCAGGTCATGCCCACGCAGGAACCGGCCTCCAGCTGGCCCTGGGGCACGCTTTCCAGCGCGCCGCGCATGGTCTCGGCGCAGTAGGCACCCTCGTTGAAGGCAAAGGCGATGACGGCTGCCGGAAAAGCATCCAGCATGATGCCCAGGCTGGGCAGGCCGTAGAAGATGATGAACAGCTGCACCAGCAGCGGCGTGCCCCGGATGACCCAGATGTAGAACCGGGCGATCTGGCGCAGCACCGGAACATTGGCGTACTGCACCAGCGCAACAGCCACTGCAATGACCATGGCAAGGCTGAAGGAGATCAGGGTCAGGGGAATGGTCATGGTCAGGCCTGCCGTCAGGATGCGGGGCAAGGCCTCCCACAGCACGCTGACCGTGCGGTTGGTAAGAAGTGCTTCAAACATGTTTTTCTTCCTTATTGACAAAAAACGGTGGAATATCTTTAGGATACACCTTAAACTATGGTTCAGGTCAAGAGCATATCCTACAATTCCTACCAAAATACTATAGCATGAAATGGAGATAAGTGCAATCCATTGGCGAAAATCCTTCACTCTGGCCAAAAACAAAAGAAAACACGGATTAACTTTGTGCAGACTGGCAAGGAGTTGACGCGGTACGATGTTTCGTGTAAAATGGAATCAGACAGGCCCCGTGCAGGAAGCGCGGGGAACAGGCCGGGCACACAAGCAGCCCGGCGCATACGGAGGACAAAACACAATGAAGCATAAAATTGGTATTCTGGGTGCAGGCACCTGGGGCATGGCTCTGGCGCGGATGCTGACGGTGAGCGGCAATGACGTGACCGTGTGGTCGGCGCTGGAACAGGAGATCGACAACCTTTCCACCACCCGGGTCCACCCCAATCTGCCCGGCATGACCATTCCGGCAGAGATGAAGTTCACCAAGAGCGTGGAAGAGGTGTGCACGGACAAGGAGATCCTGCTGTTCGCGGTGCCGTCGGTGTTCGTGCGCTCCACCGCAGCCAAGGCCCGGCCCTTTGTGCCGGACGGTCAGATCATTGTGGACGTTGCCAAGGGCATTGAAAAGGATACCCTGTTCACCATGACGGAGATCCTGGCCGATGAGCTGGGCAAAGAGGGCGGCCCCAAGGGGGTGCGTCTGGTGGCCCTGAGCGGCCCCACCCACGCCGAAGAGGTGGCGATCGACCTGCCCACCACCATCGTTTCGGCCAGCAAGGATATGGAAGCGGCCAGATTCGTGCAGACGGTGTTCACCAACAACGTCATGCGTGTGTACACCAATGAGGACATCAAGGGTGTGGAACTCAGCGGTGCCATGAAGAACGTCATTGCGCTGGGCGTGGGCATCTCCACCGGCCTGGGCTATGGCGACAACGCCCGCGCCGCCCTCATCACCCGCGGCATTGCCGAGCTTGCCCGGCTGGGCGTGGCCATGGGCTGCAATGTCCACACCTTTGCCGGTCTGGCCGGCATCGGTGACCTGATCGTGACCGCCACCAGTATGCACAGCCGCAACAATCGGGCCGGCATCCTCATCGGCAAGGGTGAGACCCCGGAGCAGGCCGTGAAGGAGGTCGGTATGGTGGTTGAGGGTATGAACGCCCTGCCTGCCGCGCTGGAGCTTGCCGCCAAGTATCAGGTGGAAATGCCCATCGTTCAGACCGTGAACGCTGTCGTGAACAAGGGCATGAGCGCCGCCGAGGCGGTGCGCTCCCTGATGGATCGTGACCCCAAGAACGAGCTGCCCCAGGACTACGAAAAGTAATATTTTTTCATCGAGAGGGACGACCCTCTCCGTCATTGCTTCGCAATGCCACCTCTCCCGAGGGGAGAGGTTTGGTGCTGTACTTTACGGCATCAAAAAAGCTCCCCCTTTCGGGGGAGCTGGCAAAGCCGCAGGCTTTGACTGAGAGGGCTGTCCCTCTTTCATTTTACTGCTGGGCCTCGATGGCCTTGACGATCTTGTCGGCGATGTACTTGTGGCCGGAGACGGTGGGGTGGCCATCCAGCTCAGTCTGAGCAAAGGGGATGGAAACGTAGGTGGCACCGTAAACATCGGCCAGCTGCTTTTCGTAGTTGTTCAGCTTGCTGAAGTAGTTGCTCCAGCTGGGCAGCAGGGGCACGGGGTTGGTGGCACCGATGATCAGGATCTGGGCATCAGGGTTCAGCTCCTTGACGGTCGCCACGATCTGGCGCAGGTTGCTGCTGCTTTCGGGATAAGCGTTCTCGCAGATCTTGTTCATGCCGGAGAAGAACAGGTTCCAGACGGCATCTTTCTCGCTGCGGGTCAGGCTGAGCTTTTTCAGGCTCTCGTTCAGTGCGTCCTCGGTTTCCTTGCTGCTGCCGCGCAGGTTGCCGCTGAGCACGATGGAAGCCAGGTCCTCACTTTTCCAGTTAGTGGCCTCACCAAAAGAGACCACGGTGGGCACAAAAGCATCGTTGGAGCCCAGCTGGATGGAGATAACATCGGCACTTTTGATGTAATCTACAAACTCGGGGTAATTGTACTGGCAGCCGGAGAGGGTGTTCATCTCGGCCATGGTGCCGGTCCTGACCAGCTCCACCATATCCTTGCTCATCACGCCGGGCAGGCCAAGGTTGATGGCATGATCCCGGTCGAGGTTCAGGCTTTTGCCCACCTGACCCACATAGCAGGTCTCGGGGTAACCCTTGAAGTTGGAGGAAACGTCCACGCCCATCAAGTTATGTGCATATTGAACGGTAGTCAGGCCGATGCCGGCGCAGATGCTGTCGCCCAGGGCAACATAGGTGATGGAGTTGGGCTCCTTCTCTTCTTCGGTGCTGCTGGAGGTGAAGAAACAGTTCTCCTCCTCTGTGGCGGTCTGTTCAGTGGTCAGAGCGGGGTCAGCGCTCTCTTCCGGGGCGGCTGCAAAGGCCGGAACGCTCAGGACAGAGAACAGCATGGCGGCCGAAAGGGCCAGGCCAATCAGTTTCTTTTTCATGGTGTCGTCACGAATCCTTTCCAATGTGTATTATTCTGCTTAATAATCGCGGGGAGTGATCTCTTCTTCCAGCTTGCGATAATCAAATTTAGCGGCCAGTGTCAGGGGCATTTCGGGGATGATCTTGTACCCCACAGGCTGGACATATTCGGGCAGCTCCTCGATGCAGAGCTGGCGCAGCTCCTTGATGATCTGCTTGCGCTTGGCGGCGGGAACCGCAGGGTCAAGCACCAGATAGACAAAAGGCAGGCGGCCCTGCACATGATCCTTGTCGGCGCAGCCCACCACAGAGCACTGATGCACGGCGGGATGCTGGCTGACCACATTTTCGATCATGGAGGGGAACACCTTGAAGCCATCGTGGCGGATGATGAGCCGCTTGATCCGGCTGTCCAGATAGACAAAGCCGTCCTCGTCCAGATAGCCGATGTCACCGGTATGCACCCAGACCCGGCCATCTGCATGGGTGCGCAGGATGGCGGCGGTCTCGGCAGGCTTGTTGTAGTAGCCCTTCATAACGCCGGGGCCGGAGATGCACAGCTCGCCCCGCTGGCCGATGGGCAGCTCCGTGTCGGTGCCCGGCTCAAAGGCGGACACCAGCGTGTTGACCAGTGGCAGGCCCACGCTGCCGGGTTTGTTGTTCTGTCCGGCAGCAGCGGTGGCAGCAGAGGATGCCTCGGTCATACCGTAGCCCTTGGCGATGGGGAATTCCACGTTGTGGGCGGCCAGGAAGTCGTTGACCGTCTGTTCGGCACCCCGGGCGATGGCATCGCCGCCCGCGGCATAGTTGCGGATGAAGGAGAGATCCTTGTTCTGCAGCTTGGGGTCAACAGCCAGCTGCTGGTAGTGGGAGGGCACGCCGAACATGTGTTCGGGCTTGTACTTCCAGATCAGGCTGCCCAGCTTATTGGGGTCGAGGTTGGGGACGATGACCACCTTGATGCCCAGCGTCAGCGGCAGATGTACGCCGCAGGCAAAGCCGTAGGCAATGAAGGGGGGCATGATGTTCAGCAGGGACTGACCCTTGGAAAACAGCGTGTCGCAGGCAGAGAACTGCATGGCGATGCCGTTGAAGTTGTTATCGGTCAGCATCACGCCCTTGGGGGAGCCGGTGGTGCCGCCGGTGTGCACCACCACGCAGGCATGCTCCGGGTCATAGGGTTCTGCGGCAATGCTCTCGTCCTTCCCGGCAGCAAGGAACTGCTTCCAGTGGATGACATTGGAGTGATACTTGTTCTTGTCGAGATTCTGGACCTTGTAACCCAGCGCCAGAGGCAGCGGCAGGGAGTCGGCCGGGGAGAGCACCACCACATGCTCCACATGGGTGCGCTTGGCAGCCTGATGGCAGCGCTCATACACCACATTCAGGCAGATCAGCAGGTGGGAATCCACCTCTTCAATGTACTCACGGATGCCCTCCACACTGTAACGGGGATCCACCAGGTTCAGAGTCGCGCCGATCATGTCGGCGGCATAGAACGCAAAGATGATCTCCGGGGTCATCACGCTGACCACAGTGGCGATATCGCCCTTTTTCAGGCCCGCGGCCCGCAGGGCGGCAGCTGTCTTTTTGACGTTGACGATAAAATCAGCGTAGGTGAACTTGCGGCCATAGTATTCCAGTGCGGTCTCGCCCAGCCGGTTCTTGTTCTGCCGGCAGACCAGCTCAAACGCCGTGCAGGCGGGCATGGTCTGGTCAATGTACTTCTGATCGTAGAATTTCAGCCAGGGACGTGCCTGGGAAGCATAGATCGGGGTGTTGGATGTTGTCATAAATTGTCCTTTGTCCTTTGAGCAGTCACTGCACCCGCAGCCGGGGCAGCTGGATTCAATGGGGTCTTAAATTTCGTCCGTTTGTCAAAAACAACACAATACGTACAAGAGCTATTGTAGTAGAGCAGGGTGGAAATGTCAAGAAACAAAGGGCGAACTTTGTCAAAAAACGCAAGAGAAAGTTTACATTTCAGCCAGCCAGTCTTTGGCCTCCTGCTCGCTGCAGAGCACCCAGTGGCTGGGGCGCAGCTCCCGCCACTGGGGGGCCTCCTGCGTGTAATCGTGCATGGCAGGGTCGTAGACCAGCAGCTTTTTCTTCCGCTCCAGCCTGGGGTTGGGCATGGGGATGGCGGAGAGCAGGCTGCGGGTGTAGGGGTGGATGGCATGGGTCACCAGCTCTTCCGCATCGGCCAGCTCCACGATATCGCCCTTGTGGATGACGGCGATGCGGTCCGAAATGTACCGCATGACCGAGAGGTCGTGGGCGATGAACAGGTAGGTGATGCCGCGCTCCTTCTGCAGATGGCGCAGCAGGTTGAGCACCTGGGCGCGGATGGACATATCCAGAGCCGAGATGGGTTCGTCGGCAATGATGAACTCAGGCTCCACGATCAGGGCGCGGGCAATGCCGATGCGCTGGCGCTGGCCGCCGGAGAACTCATGGGGGAAACGGGAAGCGAATTCAGGCAGCAGGCCCACATCCAGCAGTGCCTGCCGGACCTTCTCCTCCCGCTGGGCGGCGGTCAGGTCGGGCCGGACATTCTGCAGGCCCTCGCCCACGATGTAGCTGACCTTGGCGCGCTCGTTCAGGGAGGACTGCGGGTCCTGGAAGATCATCTGGATCTCCTTGATGACCTGCTGGTCCAGCTGGCGGGAGATCTTGCCGTTGATCTTCTGGCCCTTGTACAGGACCTCGCCGCCCGAGGTGGGCAGGATGCGCATGATGGCGCGGCCGATGGTGGTCTTGCCGGAGCCGGATTCGCCCACCAGACCAAAGGTCTCGCCCTTGTAAATTTCAAAGTTGGCACGGTTCACGGCCTTGAAGGCCTTGCGGCCGGAGCCGTAGGTCACCTCGAGGTCCTTGACCTTAAGCAGGACCTGCCGGGGCGAGGCCTCTCCATCTTGCTGGCGCAAGACCTTTTTTTCGCTCGAACACTCCACTGGGGTATTCGCTGCTTCGCAAACGCGAATGTCACGATTTTCAGGCATCCTGCATCCCCTCCTCTTTCAACAGTTTGACGGCGGCGGGCGGCTCCACCTTGGGGGCCCGGGGGTCCAGCAGCCAGGTCTTGGCCTTGTGGGTGGGGCTGACCGTAAAGTAGGGCGGGCGCTTGACAAAGTCGATCTTCAGCGCCTGGGGGTTGCGGGGCGCAAAGGCATCGCCGTGGATCTCGGTGAACAGGTTCGGGGGTGTACCCTGAATGTTGAACAGATCCTCGCCCTTGATGCCCATCTGGGGCATACTGGACAGCAGCGCCCAGGTGTAGGGGTGGCGGGGGTCGTAGTAGATCTCATCGGAGGTGCCGATCTCCACGATGTCACCTGCGTACATGACGGCCACCCGGTCGGCGATGTTGGCCACCACGCCCAGATCGTGGGTGATGAGGACGATGGTCAGGTTGTACTTGACCTGCATCTCCTTGAGCAGCTGCAGGATCTGGGCCTGAATGGTCACATCCAGTGCGGTGGTGGGCTCGTCGCAGATCAGGATCTGCGGGTTGCAGGCCACCGCAATGGCAATGACGACGCGCTGGCGCATACCGCCCGAAAACTCGTGGGGATACTGCGCAAAGCGCACCTCGGGGTCGGCAATGCCCACGTCCCGCAGGTATTCAAGGGTCTTTTCCCGGGCGGCCTTGCCCTTGAGATGCTGGTGCAGCTCCACGGCCTCCATGATCTGGTCGCCGATGGTCTTCAGGGGGTTCAGGCTGGTCATGGGGTCCTGCATGATCATGGCGATCTCATGGCCCCGGACCTTCAGCCAGTCCTTCTCCTTTTTCAGGTCGGAAAGGCGGATGGGCTTGCCGTCATCGGCACCGTAATAATCAATGGTGCCCGAGGTGATGGAGCCGTTGGCATCCAGCAGGCCCATGAAGCTCTTGGTAAACACGCTCTTGCCGGAGCCGGATTCGCCCACGATGGCAAGGACTTCGCCGTGGTAGATGTCCAGGTCGATGCCGCGGATGGCATGCAGCACCTTGCCGCGCAGGTTGAATTTGATGTTGAGGTCCTTTACAGAAAGGATGAGCTGATTTTTTTCCATCTTCTGTCCCTCCTTACTGCAGGTGGTTCTTCGGGTCAGCAGCGTCCGAGAAGGCGTTGCCGATGAGGTAGAACGCAATGGTGACAAAGCTCAGGATGATGGTGGGGTAGAGCAGCTGATACCGCAGGCCCGCCTGCATCATCACCTTGCGGCCGTCGTTGATCAGGTTGCCCAGAGAGGGCGTTTCCACAGAAAGGCCCAGGCCGATATAGGTGATGAACACCTCGCTGCCGATGGCGGCGGGGATGGTCAGGGCCATGCGCAGCATGATGACCGATACCAGATAGGGCAGCAGATTGCGCAGCACGATGCGGCGGATGGGGGTGCCGATGCAGCGGGAAGCCACGTTGTAATCACGGTCGCGGATGATCAGGATCTGGTTGCGGATAAAGCGCGCCATGGCGATCCAGCCCGTGATGGACATGCCCAGGATCAGGGTCTGGATGCTGGGGGACGCAACATAGGAGATCAGGATCAGGATGATGGTGGAGGGGATGTTATCGCAGATGTTGTACAGCTCGGTGAAGAAGAAATCGAGCTGGCGGACATAGCCCCAGAGCACGCCCACCGTGATGCCCACCACGGCCTCGATGAGGGCCACGAAGAAGGCGATGGTCAGACTGGTGCGTGCACCGGCCCAGATGCGGGCCCACAGGTCCTGGCCGATGGCGTTGGAACCCCAGATAAAGCCCTCTTCCCCGGGGGCGATATTGCGAAACTGGATGCCGGTGGCAGGGTCTACCTGGCAGAGATTGGGATCTGCCTGACCGGGCAGATAGGGCTGCAAAAAGGCAAAGCCCACCACGAACACCAGTGCAATGAGCAGGGCCACGGCGATCTTATTCTTGAAGAAAGCACGGAAGGTGCTGCCCCAATAGCTGTAATTGGAGTAGGAGGTGGCCTCGGCGCGCTCCTCACTGAACCCGGCGGGGGTGAACAACTCGTCCTCGGGCAGGTCGGCCCAAGCGGCGGGGCCGTCCTTCTGCAGCTTGTTCAGGTCGTTTTCCAGAACAGCTGCCTTGTGATCTTTCATGTGGAACAGCATTATCGGCCACCTTCTTTCTTGCCAAAACTGATGCGGGGATCGATGAGCACCATGAGCAGATCGCCCAGGATCAGGCCGATGATGCCCACGCAGGCGTACAGCAGCACGATGCCCTGCACCATGGTGTTGTCGTGGCGCTGGACGCAGGTGACCAGCAGGCCGCCCATGCCGGGGATGGAATACAGGCTCTCGATGTAGATGGAGCCGACCACAGTGTTCAGGAAGGCAGAGGGAATATACTGCACCAGCGGCACCATGGCGTTGCGGAAGATGTGGCGCAGGGCGATGTTGCTCTCGCTCACGCCCTTGGCCAGCGCCAGCCGGACGTAATCCTTGTTGCTCTCGTCCACCATGTAGCGGCGCAGCCACATGGCGTAGAATGCCACGTTGCCCAGGCTCATGGAGCAGACCGGCAGCACCCAGTACCGCCAGTCGGAGGCATCAAACAGCAGGCCCACGCCCAGGGAGGTGGTGCCGTACATCTGAATATAAAGGTAATATACGGCGGCAGGCACAGCCTGAATGAGCACGATGATGGCGGTGCCGATCTTATCCGGCCAGCGGTTCTTGAACCGGCCCATCAGCAGACCCATGGGAATGCCGATGACCAGGCTCAACAGCATGGCAAACACACCCATCTGGATAGAGATGGGCAGCTTTTTGGCCAGGATGCCGGTGACCGAGGCATTTACCTTATAAATATGGCTCACGCCCAGGTCGCCGTGGAGGGCATTCCACCAGAAGCGGCCGATCTGCACCGGCAGCGGGTCCAGCAGGCCCATGGACTGCAGGCCCGCCTGGATCTGAGCCTCGGTCATTTTTTCGTAGTTTGCAAAGTAGCCTTCTACCGGCATCAGCCGCAGCAGGCAGAATACGAGCGTTACAATGACGAGCAGCGTCAGGATGGAACGCCCGATGCGTTTTGCCAGATATTTCAGCATATCTGTGCGCACCCCTCTTTCGTTTGTGGTTCCTCCGCGGACAGTGACCTGGACAGCGGATAGGAATAGAATACATCAAAATTGCACTTTTGGAAAGTGATTTGCCCGGATTTTGAAAAATGTTTTTGTAAAAGCAGGGTGAAGTGAACGTTTCTCTTACAAAAACAACCCTCTCCGCCGGGTTGACGGAGAGGGATAAAAGTTTTTATAAACCTCTGCGCTTCAAAATCTCATCCAGAATGGCATCGGCCACATCGGCCTTGCTCATCAGGGGCAGCTCCCGGGTACCGTCGGGGGTGATGAAGGTGACCACGTTGGTGTCCACCCCAAAACCGGCTCCGGCGACCTTCAGGTTGTTGGCCACCACCATGTCCAGATTCTTCCGGGTCAGCTTGGCCGTGGAGTTTTCCACCATATCCCGGGTCTCCATGGAAAAACCGCAGAGGAACTGGTGGGTCTTTTTCGGGCCGATGGTACCCAGAATGTCGGCGGTGCGCTCCACAGGGATGGAGAGGTCGCCGTCCTTTTTCTTGATCTTGTCACTTGCCACCGTCACGGGGCGGTAGTCGGCCACGGCGGCAGCCATCACCAGCACGTCCATCTCCTCAAAGCGGCTGGTCACGGCATCGTACATATCCTGCGCCGTGGTAATGGGAACATCGGTGGTGAAGCGGACCGGCGGCAGGTCGGTGTGACCGTGGATGAGGGTGACCTCCGCTCCCCGCATGGCGGCGGCCCGGGCGATGGCATAGCCCATCTTGCCGGTGGAGTGGTTGGTCAGGTAGCGCACGGGGTCCAGCGGCTCCTGCGTGGGCCCGGCGGTCACAGCGATGCGGACACCGGCCAGATCCTTGGGCCGGGCGATGGTGTGCAGGATGTACTCGATGAGCACATCCTCCTTGGGCAGGCGGCCGCTGCCCACATCCTTGCAGGCCAGCACTCCGCTCTCAGAGGGGATGACCGTGAAGCCGTAGTGCTCCAGCGTTCTGAGGTTGTCCTGCGTGATGGGGTTTTCCAGCATCCCGGTGTTCATGGCCGGGCTGACCAGCTTGGGGCACTTGGCTGCAAGCACCACGGTGGTGAGCATATCATCGGCAATGCCGTGGGCCATTTTGGCAATGACGTTGGCCGTGGCCGGTGCCACCAGAACGACATCCGCCTTTTTGGCCAGCGAGATGTGGGTGACCTCGAACTTGAAATCGCGGTCGAAGGTGTCCACCATGCATTTGTGGCCGGTCAGCGTCTCAAAGACGAGAGGGGTGATGAAATGGGTGGCGTTCTCGGTCATAATGACCTCCACGTCCGCCCCCAGCTTTTTGAGTGCGCTGGCCACATTTGCCATTTTATAGGCGGCAATACCGCCGGTAACGCCCAAAAGGACGCATTTGCCCTGCAGATCCATCCAAAAAACCTCCTGTTTTGCGGGTTTGCCTCTTTAGTATAATCCAAAATCACCGCCAGCACAACAAAATCTTTCGGTTGGGTCTTGTATCCAGCGCAAAAATGCGGTAAAATAGCTTGACTTAGAATAAAACCTCTCCGTCAAGGTCTGCGTCTTTGCAGCCTCTCCTGCCGGGAGAGGCAAGCCAACCGGCTCCTCTGGCAGGGGAGCCGGAGCAAAGCGCCTGAGAGGTTTTGCAGGAAAGGTAAAATATGATCTTAGCCATTGATATAGGCAACACCACCGTCGCCCTGGGCGGCATCAAGGACGGACGTGTATGCTTTGTGGCCCACATGGATACGGTGCGCACCCGTACCGCCGCGGAATACCGCATTGAAATGGAAAAGGTGTTTGCTCACCGCCGCCACCCGGAAAAGCCCATCCGGTTCGAGGGCGCGGTGCTGACCAGCGTAGTGCCCCAGATCACCGGGGCACTGGCTGAGTGCGCCCGCTATTACACCGGCAAAAAGCCGGTCATCGTTTCGCCGGAGATCCGCACGGGCCTGACCATGGGGGTGCCTGACCCCCATGCCGTGGGCAAGGACCGGCTGGTGGATGCCGCTTACGCCGCGGCGAACTTCCCGCTGCCGGTCATCACCGTGGATCTGGGCACTGCCACTACATTTAATGTTGTGGATGAGAACCGGGTATTCCGGGGCGGTGTGATCTGCCCGGGGCTTTCCACCGGCCTGCGGGCTCTGGGGGAGCGCTGTGCCCAGCTGCCGCAGGTGCGGCTGAGCTCCCCCAAAGCAGCCATTGGTGTGAACACTGAGAGCTGTATGCTTTCGGGCTCTGTGCTGGGCACGGCAGTTCTGCTGGACGGCATCACTCAGCGCATTGAGGAAGAGCTGGGCCGCCCGGCCACCCTGGTGGTCACGGGCGGGCTGGCAAAGTATGTCACGCCGCTCTGCCGCCATCCGCTGACCTACGACCCGGAGCTGCTGCTGAAGGGGCTGGCACTGCTGTACCAGATGAACGCCCCTCAGCCGCACTATGCCGCCGGTGGCAGGCGGCGGAACCCGAACAACAATTTCCGCCGGGGCCGCCGTCCCCGCTCCCAGCGCCGGGAACGCCGCGAGGAGAAGAACAAAAACGGCTGACGACGAAACAGGATGGAGAGAACAATGAAACTAGGGATCCTGGGCACGGGGATGATCGTGCGGGAGTTTCTGCCCTGGCTGGCAGGGCCGGACTGCCCCTTTACGGTGCAGGCACTCTGCAGCACCCAGCGCAGTGCGCCGGTGGCCGACGAGATGTGCGAACAGTACGGCATTCCCCAGCGCACCACGAACTATTTTGAATTATTGCAGTGGGTGGATGTGATCTATCTGGCCGTGCCCAACCTGCAGCATTACCGCTATGCCAAGGTGGCGCTGGAAGCGGGGAAGCATGTCATTGTGGAAAAGCCCATGGCCTGCACCGCTGCCCAGACCGAGGAGCTGGCGGCGCTGGCCCGCCGCAAAAAGGTGTTCCTGTTTGAGGCCATGACCACCCAGTACCTCGAAAACTACAACAAGATCCGGGAGCTGCTGCCCCGCATCGGCAGGGTGAAGCTGGTGCAGTGCAATTTCAGCCAGTATTCCAGCCGCTACGATGCCTTCTGTGCCGGGGAAACGCCGGTCTCCTTTGACCCGGAGTGTGCGGGCGGTGCCCTGATGGATCTGAATGTCTACAACATCAGCTATATCGTGGGCCTGTTCGGTGAGCCGAATCAGGTGCACTACCTGGCCAACATGGAGCGCGGCATCGACACCAGCGGTATCCTGACCATGGAGTACAACAGCTTCAAGGCAGTCAGCATGGCCGCCAAGGACTGCGGTGCGCCTGCCCGGTATGTCATCCAGGGCACAAAGGGCTATATCCTGCAGAAATCCACGGCCAACTGGTGCGGCGGCGTGACCTTCCACCCCAATCAGGGCAAGGAAGAGCACTTCAACCTGAACGGCGGCAGACCCCGGCAGGCGGCGGAGTTCCACGCCTTTGCCAGGGCCATCGAGGGCGGTGACCAGGAGCTGTGCAGCCGGATGCTGGATACCTCCGTGGCCGTCAGCCGTGTGCTGACCGTGGCCCGGCGGAGCGCCGGCATCAAATTTCCCTGTGATAAATAAGGTGGGCTTGCCCGCTTATTTATAGATTCCCTGACAGAAAAAACCAGATTTGCGCCGTATCCGACGTATAGGGCGGAACGGCAGCAGGAGGAAAACTGAATTATGAAAAACAACGATCTTCGCACTCTCACCCGACTGGCACTGCTGGTCGCCATCGAACTTGTAATGAAGGCCATCGGCCTGGGCAGTGTGCCCATGGGCCCGCTTTACATGAGCTTCCTGACCCTGCCCATTGCGGTGGGTGCCATCACCATGGGCCCCGTGGCCGGTGCTGTGCTGGGCGGCGTGTTCGGCGCGGTGAGCTTCTATGATGCCGTTACCGGTGCTTCCGCCATGACCGGCGCTCTGTTCCAGGTCAGCCCTGTCAACACCTTTATCCTCTGCGTGGGAATGCGTGTGCTGATGGGCGTGTGTGTGGGCCTGATCTTCAACGGCCTGAGCAAGCTGGACAAGAGCCGCACCTGGAGCTATATCGTCAGCGCCATGTGTGCTCCGGCCCTGAACACCCTGTTCTTCATGGGCTATATCGTGCTGGCGTTCTACAACTGCGACTATGTCCAGAACCTGGTGTCCGTTAAGGGCGCTGCCAACCCCCTGATGTTCGTTGTGCTGCTGGTTGGTGTCCAGGGCGTGGCTGAGTTCCTCGTCTCCGGCATCCTGGGCGGCATCGTGGCCCGCGCCGTGCACAAGTTCCTGAAGTAAGCCCCCGCGTTCCGTGTCAGGGAAGAGCGTATGGGTTTGTAACATTGTAAAACAAAAGACCAGAACTGAACTGCCACTGGCAGAACAGCTCTGGTCTTTTTCTGTGCGGTGAAAAACAGAAACGCAGCCTTTACAGAGGCAGCTTGCCGCCGACCTTGTTGACGACATAGTAGGCGGCTTCTTCCTCGGGCTTGACGTAGATCTTGCAGGACTGCACGCCCACTTTGTGGGTCAGGCGGTAATCGGCCTTGGCGCGGTCCACAAGATCGGTGATGTTATACTGCTTGCCGGCAAATTCAACGTAGATCTCAGGGGAAAGCGGGGGACGGCCCTTGTGGGCGGTCTTTTCTGTTTTGGGGGCTTTCTCCGTTTTGACAGCGGACTTTGCGGTCTTGCGTGCGGGCTTTGCCTCGGCTGCGGGAGCTTCTGCAGCGGCAGGAACGACAGGCTTTTTCACTGACATGGATTCTACCTTCTTTCTCATATAGTTTTGCGTGTGGGAATAATACCGGAATGCACCGGTAGAAAAACTTTGCATCAAACAGCAGCATATAACTATATAATAGTTTTTTGCGGCGCATTTGTAAAGAGGTTTTGTGAAAAAAGGTTCGCTTTCAGGCAGGAAATGCTTTTTTGTTTCTGGAAAAGTTACTGGGCGCACAGTCCCTCGGCCCGTGTGACGATGGACAGCAGCAGTTCGGTGTCCCAGTCCTCTGCCAGTACAAATAGATCATCGCAAATCTCCTTCTGGATTTGTGCCGTCGTTTTTTGTCCGGCAAGGACGCAGACCGCAGAAAGCAGTCGAACTTTCAGGGCACAAATTTCTGCGGGTGCGCCCCACAAACGGGCAAGGTCATAATTGCTGGTGTTTCCGCAGGGCATGGCACAGGCAGCGCAGTTGGGAGCCACCCGGTGCTTCTCGGCTTCAACGATGTCAGTCATCCGGAGCAGTGCGCTTTCGGCGGCATTCGGTTCGGCCGCCAGCTGCAGACCGGCAGCCAGTACGCGGTCAGTGTCCTCCGTTTTGGGCTCATTGACTGTGGAGCGCGCCAGCCCCACCAGCGCGCCCAGCAGAGCATCCCGCTGACGCTGTGCATCGGTAACGGGAGCAGAAAACGTGTGATTCATAGGAACCTCCAGGATCTTGTTTGCCGTAAGTATACCACGAAATCCCCGGAAAGGGAAGGCGAAAAATTCTTTTTTCTGCAAAAGGGAACTGCGTCTTGATTTTGGGCGGAAAATCCGCTATAATAATACCGTTCTACATACGCCGGTGTGTCGGAATGGCAGACGAGGGGGACTCAAAATCCGCTTCGTGATTTTTCTTGTCTGTACGAGAAATTCACGAGTGTGCGTTGAATTTTGAAGGTTTGTCGAAGCAGGATTTCTTACATCCCTCCTGAACATCCCTCCAATCTTCAGAAACCGGTACGAATGTCTCAAAATTGAATATCAGCCGATGTGGCGGAATGGCAGACGCAAACGACTCAAAATCGTTCGGGAAACCATGTGGGTTCGAGTCCCACCATCGGCACTCCATCACAAAACAGCTTAGAATCGAAAGATTTTTGGCTGTTTTTCTTTTTTGCCCATTTTTTATACTTTGGCGTTTTCTGGGAAGATATTGACGATTGCATTCGCCGAAGATACCTTACTGGAGAAATCCAGATGTGTATAAATGTTGCTTGTCGTGCTGATGTCGCTGTGCCCCAGCCACTCCTGAATCTCCTTCAGGCTCACGCCATTGGCATAGAGCAGACTGGCGCAGCTATGGCGCAGATCGTGAAAGCGGATACGCTTCATCTGGTGTGCGACCAGAAAATCCGGGAAATGTTGGCTCAGGAAATCGGGCCGAATCCGTTTTCCCATCGGGTCTACATAGATATAGTCAAGATAATCGGTGCAATAGCTTTTGCCGCAGACCTTCCGATTCTGCTCCTGCTCCTTTTTCATTTTATTGAGCATCTGCTCACAGGCAGGGATTAGGGGAAGTGTCCGGCAGCTCGACTTTGTTTTTGTCTTATCTCGTGCGATTTCTGTTAGCGTTCCGTTGACCTTTGTGGTCACAACCGTATGCTGAATGCTGATTTTCTTGTTTTCAAAGTCAATGGCATCCCATTTCAAGCCAACAACTTCACTGCGCCGCAGGCCGTAGAATGCAGCCATGATAACGCCAAACTCCGAAGGGTCACCTTGAATCGCTTTGAAAAGCTGCTCCAGTTCTTCACCGCTGTAAATCTCCGACTTGAACTTTTCCTTACGAGGACGTTCAACGCGATCTGCCGGGTTGGAACGGATCATGCCGATTTGAAAAGCGTACTGCAAGCATTTGCGGATGTTGGCGTGATAGTGAATGACGGTGTTTGCCGTAAGGCCACGATCCAACTCATGCTGGTAGAAGTCTTGGATGTATTTGGGATGCTGTTCCATATCCTGCAATGTATAGTGGAGCGGTTCAAAATATGGGACGATCTTGTGAACGATTGCTCTTTCATAGCTGGTATAGGTTGTGATTTCCACTCGTGACTTCATCATTTTCAACCAGTCCGTGATGAAGTCGGTGAAAAGTACCGGGGAGTTATCAAGGCAGGGGTCAACTTCTTTGATGGGGCTGACCTTCAGCCAATTATTGTCAACGGCATATTGTAGGGCATCGGTCAACTCCTTGTGCCAATCCAGAAGCTGCTGTACACTGGCCTCCTCCTGCTGACGCTCATAGCGGAAGAACGTTTCCAGATCGCGCGGAGAGAGTGCTTTCAAAGACAGCCGCTTCTTTTCAAAGTATGGGACAACTACTCTTCCCAGATCATAAGCATATCTGCCATAGGTTTCGGGCGGAAGGTTCATCACGCTTTCCCGAAGCCAGCGGTTCAGATATTCCGATACCGGCAGGTCGGAAACCTGCTGCATCGTTTCAGGGTTAAACTCTTTTTGTGTTTTACGCAACAGAGATTCAGCTCTTTTTTTGTTTCCTTTAACAGGAAGTCCTGTGCTGATGGATTTGGTTCTGCGCTTTCCATCTGTGTCTTTCCAGCTCAGAATCATCTGATACATACCGTTTTGTTCTCTTAAATGTCCGGCCACATTTGTCATAGTTATGCTCCTTTCTGTTCGCAGCCAAACGTCCTTTGCTTAGGCATCATAAGTTTAGAAGATTCTGGAGTGTTTTGCAAGGATGGCACAAGGGAGTTTGAAAGGTGCATCCCTCCAAGTTGCCGATCCTGATCGAGCAGGTACTCTACCACGCAGAGTTTTGGTATCTTATAGCTGCGTCCTACACGCGCCGAGTGGATCTTATTCTGCTTGACCAACAGATACGCATTCTTCCGGCAGATGCCAAGCATTTCCTGAAGATGCTCCACCGTCACCACATCCGGGTAGTCCTTGAACATCGTCAGATACCTCTCCGTCTTTCGGTCAGGCTCTTCCTGAATCAAAGTGCAGGCTGCGATCTCGCTCATTCCTGTCCTCTCTTTCTAGTTCAATATGTCGATTATTCAGCAGAAAATACTATATGTAAAGTGTGATGGTCTTTTTCGGGGACCATCTCACTTGCCAAAGGAGATATTTGAGCTTAGAACTTCATCGGCAGTGCGTCTTTCCTGCACTTGCCGTTGTAGGTGGTGTAGATGGGGTAAACGTACCGCCGCCAGCCCGGAAGCTTGGCGGGGTTATCCCGGCTGACACGGTAGAGCTCCATGGGATGGACGCCGCTCAGCGCACGGACAAGCCGCTCCTCGCTGTACTGCCCATGATACAGCTGCACAAAGTACATCACGCCCCGCAGGACAGCCGCCCGGAAGGAATCCGGTTTGCCCTCCCACGCTTCCACGATGTGCCGCAGAGCTTCGCAGTAGATCTCTTCGCCCAGCTGGTCGTACAGCTTCAGCGCCGTGCCCACGCAGCCGATGCGGTAGTCGCTCAGCTGCATACTGTCGTAGTTGAGGGAAAGCCCCGCCCGGTTAGTGGCTGCGACAAACGCCTTGGAAGGCGCATCGCCGCCCACCACCTTGGCGCGCAGCTTGATGCCCGCCGACAGGGGTGCGGCGTGACCGTTCTGCTCGGCAAAGAGCAGGGCTTCCTGCTCCATCGTCAGACCGGTGTAGACCTTGCAGAGGATCGGGCGGTCCTCGCCGCCGTTGAGGAGGATGCAGCCCTCGATGGTGTGCTGCCCATCCATTACATAGTACCTGCCGTTGCGGAAGCTGACCTTCGGCTCGTTAACGATGTACTCGTTGAAGTCCCTTGCAATCAGCTCCACCCTCTTGCGCTCTACGCCCCGCTGGTAGATCTCGCGGGGATAGATCAGCTTGCTGCTGTGGATGACCGAAAGCTGGTACGGCGGGTTGATACCAATGAAAGTATTGTTGTCGTTCAGGCGCATCGCATTTCCTCCTTGATTCTCCAAATGTACTTCTCGGCTTCCTCTAAGATCTCAGCCACCTGCTGCTTACGCTTCGGGACGGTGAGCAGGCTGGGATTGAAGGTGAAGCTGTATTCCAACCGCTGGATCATGGCATGAACCGCGGATTGCAACTCGGTGTACAGCATCATTTCCTCGATGCTTCCGGCGTTCTCAAAGGACGACCGGATGGGCGTATAGGGGTAGACAGGCGGTTTGCCATCCACCACCTCAGGCGGCGCATAAACCGCCGTAGAGCGCCGGATAGGCTCTATCTGCTGGATGCTGCCCATAGGGTTCAGCGCAAGGCTGATGCGAACCGCATCATCCACCCGGCGCATCTCCTCTGGGGTCAGATGCCCCAGATACTTCAGTGCCCGGCTTTTGTCGATGGTGAAGATCTGCTCTGCCTGCACAACGGACGGCATATTCAACCCTGCGTTTTCCAACAGGCAGTGGGTCGGCTGGTTTACTTTCTTTTCCGCCTTGCTTGTCATGGTCGCAACGATCAGGGTCGGAGAGTGATAATTGCCCACGTCATTCTGAAGAATGACCGCCGGGCGGTCACCGTGCTGTTCCGAGCCGGTGCTCGCCCCGAAATGGGTGAAGAAGATGTCTCCGCGTTGGAATTTCCAGTTTTGCTGCAAAATTGTACCTCCATGTTGTTATGTGCAAAGCCCGCTGCCGGATGTTCCGCAACGAGCTTCGTTCAAGGTATGGTGGTATGGTTGGGTCAGCGGTGCATGACCACATAATCATAGCCGCGCCGCATCTGGCAGACGGTGCAGGTGTCCATGCTCCGGTCTGGGCTGGGTACAAGCGCGATTTTGAAAGCCTTTGCATCCACAAAGTGCCGCAGACAGGTACCGCAGAGAGTTCGGATGGACTTGACCATCTCAGGGGTCAGCTCCATCTCCTCGTAGATCTCCTGCTCGCGCACCGTGGGGTTCAACTCGTCCATAAAAGTGTCCTCCTATGTATCAAAAGTGAATATTCGGATAAAGAATAAATAAGAGTACGTAAAAAAACGGGAACTGCCGGATGCATGGAACGTACCCGACAGTTCCCGGATCAATATGATTAAAGGTCTCGCATATTCGCCCTCGGCTCCCTGCGAGTGGGGCATGAACATCTGGCAGCGGACTTGTACCGCTTCATTGGCATTTCAGCCACCCCGTCTGCTTTGTGACCGGGCCGCGAATTACGGAAGTATCATTATCGGAGTACCAGATGACGGAACTATTCAGTTTTCAAGGTCCCTGAGGTCGGACGTTTCGCCCTGCGGCAGGTGCCGCTTGGGAAATTGTCCTCTCACTTGGTAGCCGACGAGAAAGGTCAATTCGTAGCATTGAAATTGAAGTTTTTCAAAAATTTAGTAATTCTCTTGATTTTGATACTAATAGTGGGCCGAGATACGCCGTAGACTTTAGAAATTTCAGTGATGTCGTATCCCTCGTAAGCGTACATGGTGATGATTTCCAAATCTTCGGTTTTCAAAGTTTCGAGTGCAGTAAGCAACTGCTCATTCTCAATCTCACCAATCCATGCAAAACGGCTTTTAGTTTCGTGGTAAGTATCTGTCACGGTAATCGCATCCTGATAGCGTAGCATCAAAGGCGACGCTTCTTCCTCAGAGCTTTCATACGCAGGAGCGGTGAATTCCTGCGTCCGCTCGATAAAGGTACGCTCCGAATTGAATTGCTGACGGTCATAATCGTACATCTTCTGGATGGCCTCTTTCGTCATTCCCGCAGCTGCGTACTCGATGCGCAACTTTTCCCAGTGTGCTTCAAACTTCTTCAACTCATAGCCTTTATTAAAAGACATCGTAAACCTCCAAATTTTCGATAAGTCGTAAAAAGTCGAAAATTTGGAAGGCTACGGATATTTTGCCGCTTGGGGCATCCATGAAAAACGGACAAACATAAAGCCTGCTCCTTTTTACGGGAGCAGGCTACCTGAAGGCTAAAAAAATAGCCGGACAACCAACTAACAGAGCGGTTCTAAAGCAGAATCACTCTATCAGCTGTTGCCCGGCTATTTGGTGCGCGTTTCATACATTGCCTTGCGGCAATGGCCCGTTGCTCGGTGACGAACAGTCCATATTCAGGGTGCAATGCACCCGATTTTTGAAATTGTGGTTTGTCTAAAAAAGTCAGCGTCTGCGGTAGGCTAAGTCAACTGTTGCTATGTTACCGCACTTGAGGCACTTTATGCTGATAGAGCCTGAACAGCTCTCGTTTTTTTGGTAGAGCTTGTGTCCGCAAACCGGACAAAACCTCCAGCCAATGCTGAATTGTGCCTGCTGTATATTGTTCAGCGGTTTACTCTTAAAAGAGCGATTATTTGACCAAGTCATATTATTCTCCAAATCGAATGACGTCCAATGGATGGCAGTGGATGGGTTTTCCGTTGATGACCTGCATCTGCTGTAATCTGATCCTGATCGCAGACCACGATACCCCGATCCGTGCAGCCATCTCCAGAATTCTTTCATAGTTCGGGTCCGATGCGGATTTGTACAGGATTCCATTTGGCAGGCACAGCGCTGCACGTTCTATTTCGGCGTTGACCAGAAATGTTGGCATCAGCAGCTCCGCTGCAAGGGTATTCGCCTGCCATTCTTCCCATGAGGGCTGTCCGTTTCGTTCCCGATAGGCAATGTGCCCACGGCACTTGACTGCTTTTCCGTAGTCGTTCGGAAACAGGTCAGCCAGTATATGGTGCGCCGCTTCATGCGCTATCGTGAAATTCCGGCATCCGGTGCAGCTGTCTGACGCAAGGGCGGAATCGATTACAACGTCCTTCGGCATGAACACCTCCACAAGCTTTGTCCCGTCCCCCAAGGTTACGGTAAAACCGCATTTCTGGAAAACAGTCAGTCCTAGAATACTTCCATCGCTGCATAGCGGCAGCATTTTCACATTCAGCCCAAGAACAGAACTTGCGAGCCGTTCAGGGTCAATGGGTTCTGGGTCATCTTTACTGATCCCGAAACGGGTATAGTACTGGTCGATATACTTACCCGCTATGTGCGAAAGATCTGCGCGGGATAAGTATCTTGCATTACGAAGCACAGCTTTCCGGCACGGAGCAGTAGGCTTCCACGAACCACTTGCCCCGTTCAAGCCAAAGATTCCGCTTCTGACCGCAGATCAGGCAGGTGAAGCAGTGACCTTTTCCGCCTAGGCGTGATGTCCCATGTTTGACTGCCAAGACACGATCAATTCCATAAGTGTGAGCCTTGTCATAGTTTATGGCAAGAGGGCGGATCTTACCGTCAGGAGTAAAACGAACGTCCACTTCGACGTATCTTTTCTCACGGCGAAGGTTGTAATCACCACACATCAGAATTCCTCCTTTTTGCGGATTTATCAAAACACGGCGTGCATTACTTGCGAATCATACTGCGTGCCACGAGCTGTTTTTCGTTCAACAGCGGAACGGACACTGTATGTTTTTTCCACTCATCCATAGAGCAGGTCACTGCTTTGCACAGACGGCATTTTGTCCAGCCACCGGTTTCATCAAGATCCACATCATAATTCATGGTTCCGCACATTGGACATCTTACATTTTCTTTTCTCATAGTATCACCTCGCAAAAAACGCCAAACAAACACAATCCCATACGAAAATAACACCAAAAGGCTGTTATTTGTGGATTTGGTTTGATTATACACCCACTTTATGGAGATGTCAATTATGCATTTGTCGCCATTTTAGAGATTTCCTGTTGATTTCTTATATTTTCTATACTATAATAGAGCTACCGGATTACAAAGGAGTGTTCTTGTTATGAAAAAGAAAACCACGCTCACCAAAATGCACATAGCCCCATCCACAGTGCGCTATGATGCAGTCGCTGCGAGGGATAGCAATGAGGTTGGTCAGATTCTCGCAGGCACACGAAAAAGGAATGGCTATTCACTTGTAACTTTCTCTGAACTTCTCCGTCACTATGGCGTCGATGTCAGTGATAAAGGAATCAGCAAATGGGAAAAAGGCTATACCACTCCTAGCATCTACCAACTAGTTGCAATCTGCTACGCATTGAACATCAAGGAGGGTCCTTCCTACTTTACAAAGAACTTTCAGAAACCCGCCCTTCTAAATGACATCGGGCAAAAAAAGGTCGCTGAGTACGAAATGGACTTGATTGCATCCCGGCGCTACCAGCCAGACGCAGAAGAACCCGCGGAAATCGACTACATAATGATGCCTGTATCAGAGTTGCCAGTATCGGCAGGTCTAGGAGCTTTTCTTGAGGGTGAAATGTTCCAGCAGATACAAGTGCCTGCCAGTAGCGTTCCGCCTGGTGCCGAGTTCGGGATATACGTTAGCGGTGATAGTATGGAGCCACGTTATCATAACGGACAAATCGTATGGGTGAAGCGCTGCGAAGAACTTAAATGCGGGGATATCGGGATATTCGTATATGATGACTGTGGATATCTGAAAAAATACGATGAACATACCCCAGACAAATCCCAAGCAGAGTTCCTTACCGACAGCTATGGCGTGGTGCATAACCAACCGGTTTTGGTTTCTCTTAACACCAAATATTCGCCGATCCTTATATCTCCAGAGCAAAGATTCGAGGTTGTTGGAAAAGTTTTGAACTAAAAAGATGGGAGGAGTTTTCGTGGATACGATCAAGCGTGTTCAGGATTTGATGCAAGCGCGTGATATGAATCTGTGTGTGTTGGCAAAGAAATGCGGAATATCGTACTCCACGATTCAAACCACCGCCCGTCGGGGAGGGCAGTTAAGCGTAGAGACGATTGAAAGAATTTGTCAGGGTTTAGGAATTACATTAAAAGACTTCTTCGATTCCTCCTACCTGTAAATATAGGGGCAGCAAAAAAGCCGTTCGCCACGCTGGAAAATCTGCGTGGTGAACGGCTTTAATACTGCTTCTATAGTGAACAATCCTCTTGACTTGTTTGCATGGAAAGTGCGGTCAGAACGTAAGCGGCAGCATTTGACACAGAGAAAATTGGCTGAACGGCTCAATATGAACGCCCGTACAATCATAGATTTGGAAACCTGCCAGAGTAACCCCAAATTTGAAACGGTGGCTCTTGTCGCCAAAGAGTTAAATATCAGCGTGGATGCTGCCATTTTTCCAGACATGGTAAATCAGACGGTTTCAAAAACAGTTGTAGACTTCTTTGCCGGGAAAAGTGAGGCGGAAATTGAAAAATATATTGCGCTTTGCAAACAGGCGGAAGCATTTCAAAAAGACGAATAACGCGGTCGGGTTCGATGTGCCCGGCCGCGTTACTGTTTTACCCGTTTGCTATGCGGGCGGATCATTCCTTTTTGGTTTTATAGGCATCGCGCAGACGCTCGAAGGATTCCTGGCTGATGACATGCTCCATCCGGCAGGCGTCCTTTTCCGCCGTTACCGGGTCTACGCCGGCCTCGATCAGCCGGTCGGTAAAGAAGCGGTGCTTTTCGTAGATCTGCTCCGCCACTTCCCGGCCCACATCGGTCAGATGGAGAAAGTGATCTTCGTCCATCATAAGAAAGCCGCCGTCCCGCAAGGTAGCCACTGCATGGCACACGCTGGGCTTTGACACCTCCATGTGCCGGGCCACATCTACGGAGCGCACCATACCGCGTTTCTTTTGGAGAACAAGGATGGTTTCCAGGTAGTCCTCCCCGGACGCATGAAGTTTCATCAAGACCTCCCTTACTGTATTCGCCAGCCTTCGGCTTGTTCGCGGATCTGGATGAACTTTTTATAAGTCCCTTCCTGTTGCAGCAGTTCCTTATGCGTACCCCTCTGAGCCACAGTTGCGCCATCAATCACAAGGATTTGGTCGGCGTTCTCAATCGTGGCCAGACGATGGGCAATCGTAATAATAGTTTTACCGTGTGTTAGAGCAGAAATCGCTTCTTGGATCAAATGCTCATTCTCTGGATCAATACTTGCTGTTGCCTCATCCAAGATAATAATGGGAGCATCCTTGAGCATTGCCCTGGCGATAGAAATTCTTTGCTTTTCACCGCCGGAAAGCGAAGAACCTCCTTCACCAATCACCGTGTCATAACCGTCCGGCAAAGCCATTATGAAGTCGTGGCAGCGGGCCGCTTTTGCGGCGGCGATAATCTGTTCATCCGTAGCGTCCGGGCTGCCGAATTTAATGTTATTCTTAATGGTATCCCGGAACAGGTAGACATTCTGAAAAACCATACTGATATTTTTGAGCAGACTATCACATGTAAATCGGCGAATATCCGTTCCACCAATGGTAATCGTTCCGCTGTTCACATCATAGAAACGGGCAATCAGGTTACACAGCGTAGATTTTCCGCTGCCAGATGGCCCCACGATGGCCGTTGTGCTATTTTGCGGAATTTTGAAGTTCAGGTCATGCAGAACAATCCGGCTGTCATATCCGAAAGAAACATCCCTAAACTCAATATCATAGGTTGCCGGTTTTATATCGGTGCCATCCTGGTCGATATAGTTTACATTCTCTAATGCTTCCAACTTGTTCATGGCAGAATCAATAACCCCAAGAGTGTGCGCAGCATCATTGATATTTTCCACGCTGCCAAAAAGAACAAAGGAGAAAAGAACAAACATCAGAAAAACAGATATACTCATTTGCCCTTGCAATGCTTGCCACGCGCATACCAAGACGATCCCCATAGATGCCAGCTTCAACACAAACAGGTGTAGGCAGTTATATGGTGTATAGCCCTTTTCTACCTTGATGTGAATATCTTTCAATTCCTTACTGGCATTACGAAAATTCTCAATAGAAGCACCTTCCTGTCCAAAGGACTTCACAATGGAAAGCCCCCGGATGTATTCAATCGCTGCGTCGGACATATCTTCCATTGCTTTATGGGTTGTTGCAGCGGTTTTTTCACTGTGTCTGCTAATTCCCTGCAAAGCCAGCGCCGAAAGAGCAACGCCGACAATGGAAATAACCGCCGCAACAGGGCTGAAGAAGGTCAGGCATAAAACGATGGCAATAAACTTTGCGTATCCATTGATGATGACATCCACCATTTTCATGCCCTGTAATTCCAAAGTAGATAATTCCGTGGTAACACCTGCCAGAATGTCACCGACACTGTTCTGTGAAAAGTACCCAAGGGGAACCCGTTTCAGTACATCGCCCAAATGAATGCGCTGGCCAGCGGCCACTTCATAGCCGATACTTTCCTGCAAAATTGCCCGTAGATAAGAAAACAGGAAATTCAATACAATAGAGCCAACAATAATCCACAGCATTTTCCAGATCAAAGAAGCGTCAATTGTGGTATGCGCCCAATATGCCTGAATAGATTTATCCAGCGCATAAGCAGCAGCCATTGTCGGGATGGCTGTAGATAAACTGCTGAAAAAAGAGAATACAGAACCAAGATAAAGACGACCTCTGTACTTGCCAGCCCATCGAATAATGCGTTTCATTGACTTAAACATTACCAGCCACCTCCTTTTTCTCGCCCACAGACCAGTTCTTTGCACCAATATGCGCCTGCCACATATCTGCATAAAGCGGGCAGCGTTCCAAAAGTTCCCCCTGCTTTCCGCAGTCAACAATCTGCCCTTTTTTCAGAACAACAATCTGATCTGCGTTTTGAATGGTAGACAGACGATGTGCAATCACCAGCAGGGTCTTTCCTTTGGAAAGGGCCATGATGGATTTCTGGATTTTATCTTCATTCTGCGGGTCAGTGAAGGCAGTTGCCTCATCCAAAATCACAATAGGCGCATTTTTCAAGATTGCTCTCGCAATAGCAATTCGTTGCTTTTCTCCGCCAGATAGCCGCTTGCCGGCATCACCGGCAGGGGTATCATATCCTTTTTCCAGCCGAGCAATGAAATCATCGCAGCAAGCCGCTTTTGCGGCGGCATATACTTCCTCATCCGTAGCATTTGGATTACCCAGGCGGATGTTCTCTTTGAGCGAGCAGTTGAACAGGAAATTGTCCTGTGTCACGAAGCTGACCAATTCAGAAAGCTGGTGAATTGAAAGCTCTTTTATATTTTTGCCGCCAATGGAGATGCTGCCACCAGTTACATCCCAAAACCGTGCAATCAGGCGAGCCACCGTTGATTTTCCTCCTCCAGACGGTCCGACCAGTGCAGTGAAACTCCCCTGTGGCATATTTAAGCTGATACCATGCAACACTTCATTTTGTGTTGTACCGTCATAAGAAAAGGACACATCCTGCAAGACAATATCGGTATGATTGATTGGAACAAATTCCCCGGAATCCGGCAAATTTGGAAGATTCAAAAGCTCATTTGCTGCTTCAACCGCATACTCCATAGATTTTGCTTCGTTGATAAAGGTCGTAGCTTTCATCAGTGGCCCCACAATACTAAGTGAGAGGATAATTCCCATTGCAAGTTCAGCGGGAGTAATACTTCCACCACGCACCAGCAGCAAACCAACAGGGAGTACCCCAAGCAAGGTAGTCGGCATAATCGCCATCATTAAATTCATGGTTTTCCATGTGCTTTTGAACCAGTTGAGAGTAAAATCCTTAAAGGACTTCACAGCGCCTACAAACTTTTCGTAGGAACTGGTACTTTGGTTGAACGCCTTAACAACCTCAATGCCCTCTACATACTCGATAATAATGTTGTTGACATGGTTATTTGCCTCCATGTAGGCTGCATACTGGCTGTTATAATTTTTCATAAGGAAGAACATCGGAATCATAGCCAATGCAGGAGCAATCAAAATCGAAAGTCCCATACGCCAGTCTATTGCTAGCATCCAGACGAAAATAGCCAGCGGCAGGAGCAGATTAGAAGTCAGTTCTGGAATTACATGCGCCAAGGGCGGCTCTAAGTCCTCCACCTTATCCATGATGATGTTTTTCAGATAACCGATTCTCCGTCTCATTACCTCGCCAAGCGGGGCTTTCATTAGACGATTTGCAATTTTTAGACGAATACCTTCCAGTATCGTATACGCGGATATGTGCGCCAAAATTGTGGAGATACCAAAACAAAGCACACGGATCAGGTACCCGCCTACTCCAACCAAGCACCATAACAGAATATCGTTTCCTGTGGCAGTACGGTTGATAAACAGAAGCAGAATTTTATAAACTGCCCAAAACGGAATAAATCCACCAGCGACACTAAAAATAGCGCATAAAACCGAGAGGATCATCTTTCCCTTGCAGGGTTCTGCAAAGGAAAGTAGAGTTTTGACCCAACTCTTTTTTTGTTGTTTCATAGTAATTCACCTCTTTCGTTCTATTCGGTCAGTAAAGAAAAAAGGATGGCTAAGTCCTACTAACCATCCTTAATTTATCATGATTCAGTTTTTTCTTCCGCTCCACGCGGCCTTTTCTGTGCCAATCAGATAATTGATTTCCGATATTCCAATGGCGTTTTTCCCATCGTCTGATGAAAAGCAGCGGTAAATTTGCTGGGACTGTCATATCCTACAAGACCAGCAACATCAGCCACCTTCAACGACTTATCTGATTTCAGCAAAGCCGCTGCATAGTTCATTCGGTAGTTCCTCATGTATGTAAAAATCGGACTGCCATAAACAGACTTAAAGCAATTTTTCATCGGTGTCAATGCAATATCAAACTTTGCGGAGAGTTCTTCCAGCGTGTAGTTCTTTGTCAAATCTTGTGTTAAAAGTGATTGAATTGCCTTAATTTTTTCGACCTGACTCTTATAGAAATATGGACGTTCCTCTGTATGTCCCGACAGCTCTAACGCATCCAGATATAGAAGCAGTTCCAGCACTTTGATCTTGAAATAGTCTTTTTTGATTTTGACCGGCACATTGTAAAGTTCGGAAAAAATATGCTCAATGGCCGGTTCTCCTGGAATGACATAAGGTGTACGGTCACTGCAATATTTATTTTGTAATTCGTAAAGGTCAACAGAAAAGCCCTTCATATAGGCTGGAATTTCTTTTGCCGCGGTTTCCACCTGAAAGCCAATGGAAATACCGTGGTAGTGGCAAAGGGGAAACTCCACCTTGCCCGAATGATGGATGCGGCGATCCACCCGAAGATCGCCAGCCTCTAAATAGCTAAAGGCATTCTGGCCGACTTCCTGCTCAATGCGTCCTTCCCGGCAGTGATCTATACAGAGCAGGTCCATATCTGTCTGGAAGCCCGAAATGCACTCCTTCATGTGGAAATCATTATACATGAGAAATACACCGGGAAAGACATGATAGAGCGTCATCATGCCTTCACCGGAGTTATCGCTTAAACGCATTACCTTGCAATCATCTGACTCGATCAAGTTTTGAACATTGGGACCGTAATACATTTCTTGGAGCAGTTCCGGCATAGACGCTACCTCCTTTCTTTAGAGCATCCCTCCATATTAAATATTTTATCACAAGTCCGGCCCAAAAACTCAAAATCATGGGAAACAATGATGATAATTTTATTTTCATCATTCAACTTGCGGATCATGTCGCTCACTTCCAGCATACGATGATAGTCAAGCCCACTGGTCGGCTCGTCAAAGACAAGCACATCTTTGTCGGAGAGAATAGCGGTTGCCACCGCAAGGCGCTGTTTCTGACCTCCTGACAGGGCCATCGGATGACGGTCTTTGAAATCCAGCAAATCAAAGGATCTGAGGATTTCTTCAATCCGCTCCGACGGACAATCCAGCTGTGCCAGTTCACATTCGTTCCATACGCTGTCTGAAAAAAGCTGATGGTTCACATCCTGCATAACACAAAAGCTAGCCTTATTACGCTGTTTTGCTTTCAGTGTTTGTCCGTCCAGCCGGACCGTTCCATCCACTTCTTTCAAAAGCCCACACAGGCAGCGTGTCATCGTCGTTTTTCCCGCGCCGTTATGACCGACAATCCCCAACACTTCGCCCCGTTTTGCAGAAAAGCCAAGGCCGCTGAATACCGGCTGCTTATCAAAGGCACAGGAAAGGTTTTCTACGGATAAGCCTTCCTGCGCTCCTGACGGATCGGCGGGAGGCAGCTCCAGCACAGGATGGACAAGACTTCTAAGCCCCATCCTGATACGCTGCTCATCCGAAAGATTGCGAAACTCATTCCCGGAAAATATCTGAACGATTTTTCCCTTTTGAATGAAGATTGCCCGGTCGATCAGATCCATCAGGAAATATAGGCGGTGTTCGGCAATAACAACCGTCCGTCCTTCTTTTTTGATCTGGATAATCTGCTGGCGTAAGGTGTCAATCGCGTCAGCATCCAGATTTGCCGTCGGCTCGTCCAGCACAAAAACGGACGGGTTCATGGCATATACAGAGGCAAACGCAAGACTTTGTTTTTCCCCGCCAGACATGGAAAAAATGTTTCTTCCCAAAAGCGATTGAATTTTCAGAGCAGAAACCGTAGCATCATATCGCTCTTTGATTTTCCTTGGCTCAACGCCTGCGTTTTCCAAACCAAAAGTAATCTCGCTGTCAGAATCTATATTGAAGAACTGCGATTTTGGGTTTTGGAACACGGAACCAACCTGTTCTGCCAAACGGTACATTTCTGTTTGAGCTACATTCATACCGTTTACAATCGTTGTACCAGATAAGGTTCCGCCCTCGACAAAATGAGGAATCAGACCGTTAATAAGTTTTGTTATGGTTGTCTTACCACAGCCTGATTCACCAGTAAGAACAATGCACTCGCCCTGCTGAATGTTCAGGTCTATATGAGAAAGCGTCCCCTGCGATTTCTCATATTCAAAAGATACATTTTGAATTTCAATCATAGGAAACACCTCCTTATCCTACCATAATGGAAACTACGCAAAAAGCAACGCCTATTGCCAAACACACAAAGTCCTGCACGCCGAATTTCATTTCAATCATGCTTGTCTTAGGAGCAGGATTTTCAATCCCCCGCGTAACAGCGGCGGCGGATAATTCTTCCGCTGTTGTTGTGGCAGAGATCATTGTAGGCACCAGTAAGCATTCAATTTTTTGTACTCCATGAATATTACGGAGCTTCATGGCATCCCGGATATAGCCGGTTTCTTCTTTTAAAGCCGGAAAATATCTGACAGTTACAGACAAAGGAATAATCAATCCCTGCGGGATATGCCATTTCCGAAGTGCAACCATCAATTCCCGGACGGGCGTTTTCTGTAATACCATTGTACCGACAATCAAACAAGGGAAAATCTTTCTTGCATAAGATACAATGATTGTGAAGCTGCTGGCTAAAATTTTCGGTCCGTTTGGAAATACATAGTATTGTAGCGCCAGACAAATTCCAAATGCGATTGCCAGTTTGCCTGCGGATTTTTGGCATCCGCAGGCAACGATCAGTAGGAGCAGAAAAATAACCCATGTAATTTCAACCCATACGGAGTGCTGGGTAAAGGCCACAATATTTGCCAGCACCAACAAAAGCAATTCCGTCCGTGGATCGAACCTTAATGTATGTTTTTTTCCCTCCCCATTCATCACACAATTCCTGCCTTTACAAAGTGCTTTTTGAACAGACCTCTGGCAATAAATGCGCCGATGATACCACCGATGATTGGAGCAACAAACAGAACGATTAGCATTGCATTGGATGACAGAGCTTCAACTGCCGCAACATAATCAGCGGGCATTCCCTGTTCTGTAATCTGTGCCAAGAAATCGGCCTTAAACAACCAGATGGGAAGGGGAGAACCAACCATCCCCAGAGAAAAAATCACATAGGCAATCGAATTTCCCTTGAAGCTGTTATACTTAGTCACCATTCGGACAACTTCAGCCAAAATGCAAGTAGAAGCCATCGAGATCAGGATCACCAGGGTAAATTGTCCTGTGGCAAAATAGATAAGAGCCGTGATAAGCCCCATCAGGAAAACTGCACCCGGTTTTTGAACCTTTGCGACCATCAGCATAAAGGGAATGCCTGCAAACACAGCGATAAAGCCAGGCATCAGCATCCAAAGAACAGGGTGAATACCTCCCAGAAGCATAAAGGCAAAGTTGATGACAAAGTAGATTGCGGAAAAGATACCGATGGTAATAAGGTCTTTTCCTTTCAGTTTTTTGTTCGTACTCACTTCAGACATTGAAAATTCCTCCTTTTAGTTAGGGCTTGCTAACTCATAGGCTTTTTGAAAGCGCCCTTCGGCGTTTTCAGTAACTATTATAGCAGACTTGAAAAGTCTTTTCCGCTCCAATCGGCCTTTTTTGTTCCAACCAGACGCCTTCTTTTTATTTGAATTTTGCTTGAGTGAATTTCTTTATTTTTATGAAATTTGTGTTTTTATTTTATTCTGCCTAAGCCATTTCTCTTGTTAAGGATTGTAGTATTAGTAGAGGGAGAATACGAGGAAAGAGTTACGGTAGCAAGCATAGGAAGTGTGTACCCACTTCCGTATTTTGCTCTGCAAAACAGCTTGTTGGGAAGTGTCCCAAACCCTCAAAACGGAAAGGAGAGTAAAACGAATGGAAGGCAGAAAACGAACCGTGCAGGTCAAATTTTATGTGACGGAAGAAGAACGGAGGTTGATTCGAGAAAAAATGAAATTGATACCAACCCGGAATATGGCCGCCTATCTGCGAAAGATGGCGATAGATGGTTATGTTGTCCACATCGACACCACCGACATCCGGGTGCAGACCGCCGAACTGCAAAAGATTGGTGTCAACGTCAATCAGATTGCGCGGCGGCTGAACAGCATGGGGCCGCTGTACACACAAGACGTTGCGGACATCAAAGGAGCGCTGGCGCAGATATGGCAGTTACAAAGATACATCCTATCAAGTCAACGCTGAAAAAGGCACTGGACTACATCGAGAATCCAGCCAAGACGGATGAAAAAATGCTGGTGTCCTCCTTTGCCTGCTCCTATGAAACCGCCGACATCGAATTTGAACTGCTGCTATCACAAGCCATGCAGAAAGGCAACAATCTGGCCCACCACCTGATACAGTCTTTTGCGCCGGGCGAAACCACGCCGGAGCAGGCCCACGAGATTGGCCGGCAGCTTGCAGATGAAGTCCTGCAAGGCAAATTCAGAGATTTTTTCTTTGAGCCGTTCAATATCGCGCTCAATGCGGGAAAGTCTTTTTGCCATACAAAATCCTTTCTGGCGTCACGGTAAACGCCCATAGCTGTAAAAATGTTCCTGCCAATATTTTGAGTTGAGGTTTGTGTAAGAGATAGGGTCGCCGCAGTGCAGCATCAAAATGCCTTTTATCCATTTCTCGATGATCTCACTAATCAAGCAAAGATACCTCCTTTCCCGCGCCCTCCCATGTGAGCGGGAGAGCGCGGTGGGGTCTCAAAGGTGGACGGATAAGTTGAGGTTAGCCCAGCAGCCCGGACAGCAGCGGGACAAGGGTCACGCCGATCAGGGCAACGCCGCCGCCCGCGACCAACTGCTTGACGCCCTGGCTCTTGCTGCCGGGGTTATCCTGTCCATAACCCTCCAACAGGTTGATGCCGCCCCAGACACACAGGGCACCGCCCAGACCGACCACGATGGTCTGCAAAGTATCGACTGCGCTGTTGAAAAATTCCATAAGGTCCTCACTTTCTGCCGCTTGTTCTGCGGCACTTAAAAATAAAAATTATTCGGCTGTGTTTTCGTCCGACAGGTCAATTTCGTACAAGTCAAAACTTTCATCCTGCGCGACTACCTGCTGCCGTTTCCGGCGCAGGGTGGATAAGAACCTGTCCACATCAAAGGTGTTCTTTTTGTCCGCGTCTGCAAGGTACTTGTAGTGCGGATGCTTGGTGATGTCGAACTTTTCCGAGAAGAACGGCCTCACGCCCCGCAGCTGCAAGATGCACCTGCCGCCGTCCATGATTGCGATTTCGTCCTCTGACATCAACGCCTTTCCTAATTTTTGATAGTTCAGTCCGTGGGAGGTTTGAGAGCCCCGGTTCTCGCTGGTGTTGAAACTGTCGATAGTCTCTTTCCCCAGCGCATCGGAGATCTCGTTGGCATTCTTGCCCCGCCCACTCAAAAAGAGAACAGAATCGCAGTTGTCTGAAATGATTTCGGCCGCATCTTTGTAGATGGCTTTCAGCTGCGACTGGCTCTGCAAAATGATGGATGCCGAGATTTCCCGGCTGCGGATGGTGGCGATCAGCTTGTCGAAGTTGGGAATCTGCCCGATGTTGGCGAACTCGTCCAGAATCAGCCGCACATGGACAGGCAGCCGGCCACCGTATTTATCATCCGCACAGTCACACAGCAGATTGATAAGCTGGCTTTGGAGCATGGCAAGAATGAAGTTGAAGGTGGTGTCCGTGTCGCTCATAATCAAAAACAGCACCGTCTTTTCATCCCCGATGGTGTCCAGCTCCATTTCATCGTCCTCCATCAGCTCCCGCACCTCCCGGATGTCAAATGGGGCTAAACGGGCACCACAGCTTATCAGGATGGAAGAACGGGTCTTGCCCGCCGACAGCAAAAACTTTTTATACTGCCGGACGGCGAAGTGGTCCGGGTCTTTCTGTTCCAGCCGTTCAAACATGAGGTCCACCGGGCTTTGAAACTCCGGGTCGTCCTCGCGGGCTTCACTGGCATTTATCATTTCCAGCAGGGTGGTGAAGTTCATTTCCTCTGCCGGGGCCTCGTACCAGATGTAGCCAATCAGAGCCGTGTAGAACAGCCGTTCCGACTTCACCCAAAAATCTTCTGCTGATTTTTCACCCTCGCCTTTGGTGTTGGCAATAAGGGTATTCACCAGCTTCAGCACATCCTTTTCCGAGTGGATATAGACAAAGGGGTTGTACTTCATGGACTTGGAAAAGTTTATCGTGTTCAGGATTTTCACCCGGTAGCCCGCCCGCTGGAACATTTGGCCTGTTTCGAGAACCAGTGTGCCTTTCGGGTCTGTGACTACGAATGAGGTGGGATAATCAGACGTGGGAAAGCATTGCATGAGGTTGGGCTTGACGTAAAACCGCGTCTTGCCGCTGCCGGAGCCGCCAATCACCAGCACATTCTTGTTCCGGGCCGTTTTGGGGTCTTTGGGCCGCCCAGTCATGGTCAGGCGTTCGGTCTGGGTCAGCAGGATGTTGTTTTCAAACTTGGGGTCGATGTAGGGGGCAATATCCTTGGCGGTGCCCCACCGGGCAGAGCCGTATTCTTCACCCTTGCGGTACTTCTTGGCGTTCTTGCCCTTGCTGTACACGATGAGCCGGACAGCCACCGCCCCAACAACGCCCACACACAGGTCAAACGGGTGCAGGCTGGGCAGCGGGCTTGCAAAGGCGGCGGAGATGCCGCTCGTTAGGTGCAGCAGCTTGGCCGAAGCATCCGCGCCCGCCGACAGACGGTACGTCTGCCCGCATTTGGCAAACAGGTACACGAACAGCAGATATGGCAGATTCAGCACCAGCAGTTTTTTTAGTTCAGGCTTCATCGTTCCAGCTCCCTTTGCTTGATTTTTTCTTTCGCACGTTTCGGCTGCTGGGCCGCTTTCTGCTTGGCTGCGGTCAGCACCTTGCGGATGGAGGGCCGCTGCTCCTTGGAGAGCGTTTTGGCTGTGAACTCCCGGAACGCCTGTTCCAGATTGTCCGTATCCTTGGCCTTGAAGATCACGATGTAGTGGGGCGGCTGGGTGGTCTTGTCCTTGCGCAAGGTAAAGTCCACGCCGTACTTCTTGGCGCAGGGCTTGAACGCCCCGATGTTCGCCTCCGTGACTTCAATGTTGGTCAGGGCCGCACCATGGGCTTTCAGCTGTTTCAGGCTTTGCTTGCCGTGGTGCAGCTTTGGCCCCTTGGCCCGGTGCTGCAAATACTTTTTCAGGGCGGCTTGCAGCGCTTGGGCGGTGAGCTTGCCCGTTTTCATGGACAGGGCAATGGTTTTCTGGGTGACTTCTTCCTGCAATATGAATCCCTCCTTGTTGCAGAAAATTCAGAGCGGCAGCTAGGGTGGAACCACCAGCCGCCGCAGGTAAAGGGTTCTCATGGATGGGTACTCCTTTCGGTCAGGTGTTGGGCGGGCGGCCCCAATCGGGCTGCGCCATATCGTGCGCCACAAGGGACGCATAGTAGCTGTTGATGGTGCTGGGGGCGTTGAACAGCATGGCCCGCAGGTATTGCTTGATGTTGCGGACTTTGGTGGTGTTGTCCCGCAGGCAGTCCATGACGAACTCGATGTGATGGCTGTCCAGCTTCAAGAATTTCGCCTTGACCAACTCTGCCGGGTAATCGTCCCCGGCCACCCGGATGGACTTGCGGGAAGTGCAGACCGTTTCCAGCAGGATGTCCACGATTTCGTCCAGCTGCTCCCGGTCTATCCGGGGATTCTGGATGAGGGTGTCATACTCAATGTTCTCCAAAATCAGGTCCCGGTAGATTTGATAGGCCGTTTCCTTTCGGCTTCCTGTCCGTTCCGGCGGCGGTGCCGCTGCCTCGTCCTCGTCCAAAGGCAAGGGGTTTGGGGAATG
>NZ_QXJA01000011.1:0-94673 GCF_022750605.1 Faecalibacterium sp. BCRC 81149
ATTTTCTTGGTTTCCATTGGCTTCCTCCTTTCTGGAAAATTCATATAGGGTACAGAAAAAGCCACATGGCAGAAGATTTTCGTCTTACCGTGTGACTTTTTCTCTGTCCTATATTATTGTAACCCTTGGGGTCAGTGACCACATAGGAACTGTGACATTGTAAAAGGTTGGGCTTGAGCCAAAACCGGGTTTTGCCGCTGCCGGAGCCGCCCACCACCAGCACGTTTTTATTCCGGGCGTTCTTGGGGTCCGATGGACGGTTGGACATCATCAGCCGTTCCGTTTTGGTCAGGATGATGTTGTCGGAAAACTTGGGAGCCATAAACGGTTCAATATCCTTGGGCGTCCCCCACCGGGCAGAGCCGTACTCCATGCCATGGCGGTACTTCTTGGCGTTTTTTCCACGCAAATAGACCGCCAGCCGTAACCCTGCACCGCAGCACAAGCCCACCAGCAAATCCAGAGGGTGTAGGCTGGGCAGAGGGTTTGCAAATTCCACCGGGATTGTACCCATCATGGACATGATCTTATCGCCCAGTTCCTTGCCCTCCGCAAGCCGCCACACTTCACCAAAGTTGGTTGCCACAAGCCCCAGCAAAATATAGGGCAGATACAGCGCCAGCAGCTTTGTCAGCTTTTTCGTGGTCACAGTCCGCGCTCCTGTTCCTTGTGCCGGACTTTGCCGGGGAGTTCTGCCGCCTGCACCCGTTCATGCAGTTTTGCCAGCACCGAGGGGCGGTTGCCCTTATTCAGCAGAGATGCCGAATACTCTTTGAACGCCGAGTTGAAGGCTTCTGCGTCTGGGGCTTTGAAAAAGACCAGATACCGGGGCGGCACTTCGGAGATGTCTTTACGAATGGCATAGTCGATGCCGTACTTTTTGGCATAGCGTTCCAGCCCACGGATGCCGGTCTTGCTGATCTCCACGCTGGACACGCCCCGGTTTTGCCGCAGAAGGGTGCGGACGCTCTGCTTGCCTTGGGATGCCTTGGACTGGTACAGCCGAAACGCCGCCTTTACCGCCCGGAGGACAGTCCGGGCGGACAGCTTTGTGGTGGAGATCATAATGTTGAATGACTTCTGTTCGATTTCTTCCTGCACTGCCATCACCTCCCGTGCAGCAGGGTGATTTTAGCGGTCATGCTCTGCCGGGGGCTTGGTGCGGGGCTTTTCTGCGGGAGGTTCATCCGGCACCGGCAACACCAGCAGACGGTTGCCCAATTTCAGAAAGGCTTCCGGCTGATGGAAAAGCTGCTCGTACTTCTGCACCATTTCCGGGGGGAGCGATGCAAAATCCTCCTCGCCCAGACCCACCACCAGAAAGTCTCCGGCAACGGCATCGTACATCTGCCCGTCCTCGTCCCGCAGGGCACGATTCAGGGGCAGACCCATGAGCTTGCCGTCATCGGCATAAACGATGGCAACCGGGTCGGCAAAGGGATAGCTTGCGCCGATGGAGCCGCCCACAGCCTGCTGCAAAGCCTTCAGGTCGTTATCGATCTCGACCTGCTGCGGATGCTGTCCCGGCGCAATTTTCAGCACCGATAAGGTGTTTTCAGCCATGCGAATCCTCCTTTCCGTTCAGTCCGATCTCACCGCTCCGTGCCGCCTGCATCAGAGCCGCCACGAAGAAGCCGAAAAAGGCACCTGCTTCAAAAAATGCGAAACCGATAAAAAAGTTCAGCATGGCGCACCTCAGTCGATACAGATGCAGGTCAGCTTCTGCCCATCTGCCATCAGGGTGGTGCTGTGGCTTTCCAGATAGGTCTGAAAGCGGTAAATATCCTCCACCGTCAGGGATACGATGGTGCTGTGCCCATCGGTGCGGTAGAAGATGACCGGACCGGTCAGGTACCGCTTGCCTGCCAGCTTGAGGACCTGCGCCGGATTGTAGCTGATAAATAGCGGCGCACCCTTCACGGAAATCAGGGCATCGTCCTCGTCAAAACAAGGCAGAACAGAGGGGGCATCCTCCTCCATGATAATGGTCAGCTCCATGTCGGGACCGATGGCGGCAAGGTACACATCCTTGCCTGCTGCCTCGGTCAAACAGGATGCCGCCTGCTTCAGCATGGTCAGGATGTTCACATCCACCGTGATCTGCGGAGCGTGAGCTGCGGAGTGAAAAGGAATCGTGTTGTTCATAGGCGTTACCTCCAAATTTTTGCAAACAAAAAAGACCCCATCGGGTCTTTCGTTACGGGTCAGCGTTCGTTGCGGCGCTGCTGTTTTTTCTGCCACGCATCCAAAAGCTGGATGATTTTTTCTTCCATTTGCCGAGGCGTATAGCTGCGTGGAAAGTATTTTCGCAGGATGTCGTTTTTGATAGTTACGGTGTCCTGCTCACTCTTCTTTTCCTGCCCCAAAATATCAAACGCCTTTTCATAGGTGAACTCACCACACTGCGCCATCTTCTTTAGTTGCTGAGCCTGCGATACAGATGGGGCATTTTGGGTACCATCCATGGCTTCTAAAAAATCCCGCTGTTGGCTTTCGTTCAGATAGGACAGCTCCACAGCGGGATTGAAGGCAATCTTCTTTTCATCCACCATGTCCAGCAGTTCCGGGACAAGGTTGGTCAGGCGGATATAACGTCGAACTGTATCACCGCTTATACCTTGGTCTTTTGCAACCACATCATCGCTGCGGAACTTCGCCGCAACTTGCGGCGAAGTCAAATCCGACCTAGCACCTTGATTTTTTAGAGCTTCCAGCTTCATTTTGTAGGCAAAAGCCCTTTCACTGGGCAGGATGTGTTCACGCTGAAGGTTGGAATCCACCATCAATATCACAGCAGCATCGTCCGACATCTGCCGCACAATGACCGGCAGGGTGTCCAGCCCAGCAAGTTTAGCCGCATACTGACGGCGGTGCCCAGAGATGATCTCGTAGCCGTTACCGTCCGGGCGAGGGCGGGCAATCAGCGGAGCCAGCACGCCGTACTGTGCGATACTCTCCACCGTCCGGGTCATGGCTTCATCGTCCAGCACCTTGAAAGGGTGGTTGGTGAAAGGGTGCAGCTCGTCAATGGGAATCTGCTGTACCTGCTCCCGCTGTTCCTCCTGTCGGTTTTCCTCGGTGGAAAACAGGTCATCTAGCCCTTTCAGAGCTAAGTTTCCGCTGTCGATCGGCATCCGCCTGCACCTCCTTTGCAAGAGATTTGTAGGCTTCTGCCACCTTGCCCTTGGGGTCATAGGCAAAGATGCTTTTGCCTGCCGCACTGGTTTCAGCCGCTCGGATGGACCGTGGAATGGTCTGCTCAAACACCTTCAGGTGTTTCCCGTATGCCTGCCGGATCAGATTGCTGATCTGCTTTCCGTAGTTGGTGCGGCTGTCGGTCATGGTCAGCAGAATACCCTCGATTTTCAGCTTGGGGTTGATCTGCCGCCGGACCTTCTGCACGGTCTGCAAAAGCTGTTCCAGACCCTTTGCGGACAGGTACTGCGCCTGCACAGGAATCAGGGCGGCGTCTGCCGTCGCCAGTGCGTTGATGGTCAGCATTCCCAGCGAGGGCATACAGTCCAGCAGAATAAAATCGTACTCCCGTTTGGCACTGTCCAGCACCTGCTTGAGCATCTTTTCCCGGTTCATGCTGTTCACCAGCGCCACTTCCAGCCCTGCCAGTTCGATGTTGGCAGGGATAAGGTCAACACCCTCTGCATGGTGAAGAACGCCCTCACCGGGCTGGATAGGCTGGTCGTTCATGGTTTTTTGCATCAGGGTGGAGAGGGTAGTGGGCAGTTCATCGGGCTGCTGCCAGCCCATACTAATGGTCAAGCTGCCCTGCGGGTCGGTGTCTACCAACAGGACTTTTTTGCCCTCCATCGCCAGCCCGATGCCCAGATTTTCACAGGTGGTGCTTTTTCCCACACCGCCTTTTTGATTGGTGACTGCGATAATCGTAGCTTTCTTTGCGATAACATCACCCCACTTTCGGTGAACCACGCGCAAAGTCGTGGTTCGTTTTGTTCTGATAGTAGAGGTTCATGGTGGTGGGCGCATTGTAGAGCATTGCCAGCAGATATTGCTTCATGTTCCGCACCGGGGCGGTGTTTTCTGCCAGCGAATCCAGCACGAAGCGGATGTGGTCGGCGTTCAGCTTTTTCAGCCGACTGCGTACCACCTCGGCAGGCTTGTCATCTCCGGCAATCCGCAACATCTTGCGTTTGGTAGAACAGGTGTCCACAAGTAAGTCCACGATCTGGTCGATAGTGTCCTCCTCGTCCGGGCAGAGCTGGAGAAGCAGCTCGACCTCCAACACCTGATAAAAATAATCCTCAAGCTGCTCCCGGATGCCCTCGGAATAGATAGGGTCAGGATCGTTCCACTCTGTTTTATTCTTATCAGTCTTATTTGCTTGCGGTTTTGGCTGCACCAGAATTGCGCTTTCGGCAGCACCTGAATTGCTGTTTGGGCAATTCTGTACTTGCGCTTTGGGCAAGCCGGAGGAAAAGTCCTTGACGTAGATCAGGCTGGGTCTGCCCAGACCACGGCGTTTGCGCTCGATGAGGTCTATGTCCTCCAGTTCCCGGAACAGCTTGACTGCCTTGTGTTCGGCACAGCAGAGGGATTTCTGCACTTCCCGGACGGTGTAGATGATATACACCCGCCCTTGCTCGTCCAACCAGCCGTTTTTCACCGACAGGCTCATGCGGTCCAGCAGAATGCCGTACAGTGTCCGGGCATCGGTGGAGAGCTGCCGGAAGCGGCAGTCTTGGAACAGTGCCTTTGGGATGCGGAAGTAGGAAAACAGTTCGCCCGACTGACCATAGAAGTAGTCCAGCGTCATTTGGCGTGACCTCGGATTTTCAACTGTATGGGTGTGTTCATGTGGAAAACCTCCTTCCCGATTTCTGCGAATGAAAAAGCTCACCTTCAATTTTAGAAAGCGAGCCATGTAAATCCAAAATAGTAACAGTAAGTGTCGAGTTTCGTACCCAAAAATTCTTGGGTACGGTTCTGGGTACAAAGAGCCGTTTTAGAGGCAAAAAGATACCAAAAGTTACGTCAAAGTACACAAAGACACTTTTATGAAATTATCAGATAGTCACAAGATTTCACAAGAAAAATGGGATTTCAAAATTAGCGACGTTCTCATAACCGCTTGGTCCCGGGTTCAAGTCCTGGCTGGCCCATACAAAAAAGACACCTGTTCAGGTGTCTTTTTTGCTTTGGAACAGAAAAAACGGATTTTTTTGCAAAAAACACTTGCAAAGCAGTCTTTCTTGTGATAAAATAATTGAGCTGTGATTGTGCTGCTATAGCTCAGTTGGTAGAGCGCATCCTTGGTAAGGATGAGGTCTCCAGTTCGAATCTGGATAGCAGCTCCAGCTCAAACCGCCTTGATGGGAAACCGTCAGGGCGGTTTTTTGCATCCATCGCTCTGCCGTCTGCAGCAGCGCAAGCCTGGCAGCCCCAGTCAGGGGAGCTGGCGCGGAGCGCCTGAGAGCTCCATCAAACAACAAAGCCGCAGGCCTGTTAAGGGCTTGCGGCTTTGTTGTTATGGGAAAGAGGTAAAAGTGTCTGTAAAATGTCGGTTTTAATTAGAAGTCTACCTCAGTGTCGTAGTAGCAGCACTTGAGCAGTTTCTCCATCTCCTCCTGGCTGGGCTGGCGGGGGTTGGAGCCAGTGCAGGCATCGCCGATGGCGTTCTTTGCGATCTCGGGCAGACGCTCCAGGAACACTTCCTCGGGAACAAAGCCCTGCTCGGTGGGGTAGGAATCGGGGCCGTAGTTCTTGATGCAGTGGGGGATGTTCAGCGCATCGTTCATGCCGCGCAGGTACTCAATGAGCAGCTTGACCTTCTCGTCGTCGTTGGAACCGCCCAGCTTCATCTCGTCGGCGATGACACCATAGCGCTTCTTGGCCTCGGGGTCCTTGGCGTTGAAGGCGATAACCTTGGGCAGATACATGGCGTTGGCAGCACCGTGGATGATGTGTGCGCCGTAGTCGGCAAAGGCAGCACCGGTCTTGTGTGCCATGGAGTGGACGATGCCCAGCAGAGCATTGGAGAATGCCATACCGGCCAGGCACTGCGCGTTGTGCATGGAATCACGCTTGGACATATCGCCGTTGTAGCTGTCCACCAGATCGCCCTGGATCATCCGGATGGCGAAGATGGCCAGCGGGTCGGTGTAGTCGCAGTGGGCGGTGGAAACGTAAGCCTCGATGGCGTGGGTCATTGCATCCATACCGGTGTGGGCAACCAGCTTCTTGGGCATGGTCTCGGCCAGATCGGGATCGACGATGGCGACATCGGGGGTGATCTCAAAGTCAGCGATGGGGTACTTGATGCCCTTCTGATAATCGGTGATGATGGAGAAGGCGGTCACCTCAGTGGCGGTGCCGGAGGTGGAAGAGATGGCGCAGAAGTGGGCCTTGCGGCGGAGCGGCGGAATGCCGAACACCTTGCACATCTCCTCAAAGGTGATCTCAGGGTACTCGTACTTGATCCACATGGCCTTTGCGGCATCAATGGGGGAGCCGCCGCCCATGGCAATGATCCAGTCGGGCTCAAACTTCAGCATGGCCTCTGCGCCGCGCATGACGGTCTCAACAGAGGGATCGGGCTCGATGCCCTCAAACAGCTCCACTTCCATGCCGGCTTCCTTCAGGTAGCCAACAGCGCGGTCAAGGAAGCCGAACCGCTTCATGGAGCCGCCGCCGACACAGATCATGGCCTTTTTGCCGGTAAAGGACTTCAGGGCTTCCAGAGCACCCTTGCCGTGGTACAGATCGCGGGGAAGAGTAAAACGAGCCATAGGAAATACCTCCGATTCAATTAAAACTCTTTGGTTTGTGGATGTTTGACACAAAAATAACCAACTCTCTTACACAAAGTGTACTGCAAACCATCCAAAAGTTCAATTGCCGGAATGTGGAAAAATCAGATCCAATTTTGGGCATTTCGCTGGAAAGGGAGGGTTTCCCGGCCGGAGAAACCGGGAAAATGGCAAACAAAAAACCACCTGAAGCTCTAAGACTTCAAGTGGTTTTTTCAATGGAGCTGCTATCCAGATTCGAACTGGAGACCTCATCCTTACCAAGGATGCGCTCTACCAACTGAGCTATAGCAGCAAATGGCGACCCGGATCGGGCTCGAACCGACGACCCCCAGCGTGACAGGCTGGTGCTCTAACCAACTGAGCTACCGGGCCATGATCGCTCAAGTTCGTGCGGCGTTTACCGCCGGAACGTGCCTTATTATACCGGAAGATGGGCGGCTTGTCAAGCGGAAAAAACAAAAAAGCCGCAAAAAAGATGAAAAAGGCGGACTTCCTCAGTCTGCTCACTGCATTCGCAGCCAACTCCTTCCATGAGGGAGCCTCTTTGCAGGGGCACAAAGGCCCCATCCCAGAGGGGGCTGGCATCGCGCAGCGATGACTGGGGGAGTATGTCTGCGCAAAAACAAAACCTCCGGAACGGCTGTTCCGGAGGTTTGTGGCAGGGGTAGTAAGTCTCGAACTCACGGCACGCGGTTTTGGAGACCGCTGCTCTACCAACTGAGCTATACCCCTAAATCTATGCTGCATTCGCTGAATGCTTGCTTATTATATAAGATTCGGCGCAAAATGTCAAGCATAAATTTTCAGGTCTTGGTGTTGCAGCCGCAGCAGCCGTCCTTGGCGGCGGGCAGGCTCTGGGCCAGCTGCTCCAGAGTGACGCTGTCGATGTACTGGTTGATCACCTCGTCCAGTCCGGCCCAGAACGGCAGGGTGAAGCACTGCTCGGACATGGGGCACTCGTTGGTCTCGCTGCCAAGGCAGGGGATGGGGGCCACGCTGCCCTCAATGGCACGCAGGATCTCACCGGCGGTGTAGTCGGCGGGGGCCTTGGTCAGCCGGTAGCCGCCCTGGCTGCCGCGCTCACTTTTCACAAGCCCCACCCGGGCCAGCGGGGTGACGATCTGTTCCAGATATTTCAGGCTCAGGTTCTGCCGCTCGCTGATCTCCTTCAGGGAGACGGTGGTGCCCGGTGCGTAGCGGGCCAACTCGGCCATCAGCCGCAGGGCGTAGCGGCTCTTTGTGGAAAATTTCATGGTCTACTCTCCTTGCTTCTCTCTTTAGTATACCACGCGGTACAGGTTTTGCAAAGCGAAAACGCCGGTTTCTCTTGCCGAAACAAAAAACGTCTGTTATCATATAATAGAGAGATTATCGGAACTTGGAGATGAGACAATGGTAGAGAAGATCACTCCGGCCGAAGCCATCCGCCTGCTGGATGCAGGCAAGGCGCAGGCCGTGGATGTCCGGGAGCCGGACGAATTTGCCGTGGGGCATATCCCCGGCGCAAAGCTGCTGCCCCTGGGTGACGTGCTGACCCGCGCGGAGGAGGTCATGCCGGACAAAAACGCCCAGTGGCTGATCTACTGCCGCACCGGCCGCCGCAGTGCCGATGCCGCACAGAAGCTGGAAGCGCAGGGCTACACCAGCCTGCGTGATCTCGGCGGCATCCTGAGCTGGCCGTATGAGATCGAGGGCGATTTTGAGGGGCATTTTTAAAGGAAACTCCCCCAGTCTGCTTCGCAGACAGCCCCCTCTGAGATGGGGCCTGTCCGTGCGGTAAGCCTCCCTCCTAGAGGGAGGTGGCAGCGCACAGCGATGACGGAGGGAGTTTTGTGCAAAAGAAAGGATGTGCACTTATGGCGTTCGACCCGAAAAAGTTTGCCGGAGCCCATTGCGGCTGCCGGTATCAGCAGGACTACCGCCCCACGCTGGGCCGGGACGGCAAAAAGGAATCCGGTACGCTGGAAGTCATCAAATTCTATTATGATGGTGCCATCCGCTTTGAGCAGCACTGCTACGGCGAGGCGGCGACCTTTGTGTTCGGTGTGTGGGCTTCCGGCATGGATGCCGACGGCACCCTGCACTGGGCCCTGCCGGATAAGCGCAAGAGCTATTATGATGAGGAGTACCTGCCCAAAAAGCTGGATCGTGTGGACGAAGCGGGCAATCTGTACTTCGATGGCAGCACCTTCCCCTGGAAGCTGGCCGACGATTTTGCCGAAGATCGGCGCTGGGGCTACCCCAAATGGAAGGTGGTTCTGGGAAAGCTGGCCGGAAAAGGCCGCTGATTTTGCAAAGAATCTTACGAAATGATGAAATCAGAGTATTCCTATTGACCTACTAGGGAATGATATGGTATACTGTCAGCGTCAAAGAGTATTGAGACCGGGCCGAAGCCCGGCAATACGGAAAGATATCTGTATTGTGCTTAGAAAGGATTCTTCCTATGGAAATCAGCGAGAAAGTGGTTTATCTCGACAATGCCGCAACAACTGCCTGCGCCCCTGAAGCACTGGCTGTTATGGTCGAGGCCCTGAGCGGAGCCTGCGGCAACCCCAGCAGCCATTACAGCATCGGCTATGAGGCCAAAGAGTTTGTGGACACCGGCCGCGCCCAGGTGGCAAAAGCCATCAACGCGGCTCCGGCGGAGATCTTCTTTACCGGCTGCGGCTCTGAGGCCGACAACTGGGCCGTGAAGGGCACTGCCTTCACCAAGGCCCGCCAGAATAAGAAGCACCTCATCACCAGCGCCTTTGAGCACCACGCCATCATGCACAGCATGGCGGCGCTGGAGCGCATGGGCTTTGAGGTCACCTATGTGAAGCCCACCGCTGAGGGCTATATCCGCCCGGAGGACGTGGAAGCTGCCATCCGTCCCGATACCGCGCTGGTCAGCATTATGATGGCCAACAACGAGATCGGCACCATCCAGCCTATCAAGGAAATTGCGGAGATCGCCCACAAGCACGGCGTGTGGATGCACACCGATGCGGTGCAGGCCGTTGGCACCATTCCCGTGGATGTCAAGGAGCTGGGCGTGGATATGCTGTCCATGAGCGCCCACAAGTTCAATGGCCCCAAGGGCATGGGCGCACTGTACTGCCGCAAGGGCATCTGGCCCCAGAACCTGATCGACGGCGGCAGCCAGGAGGCCCGCCACCGCGCCGGCACCGAGAACGTGGCCGGTATCGCCGGTATGGGCAAGGCACTGGAGATGGCGGTCGGCGCTCTGGATGAGCGGATGGCCCACGAGCAGATGCTGCGTGACTATGTCATCGACCGCATCCTGAAGAACATCCCGGAGGCCCGCCTGAACGGCGGCCTGGAGCACCGTCTGCCTGGCAATGTGAACATCAGCTTCCCCGGCCTGGAGGGCGAGACCATCCTGCTGGACCTGGATATGCACAACATCTGCGCATCCACCGGCTCTGCCTGCAACTCCGACAGCCTGGACCCCAGCCATGTTCTGCTGAGCATCGGCGTGCCGGAGGAGATCGGCCACGGTTCCATGCGGTTCACCTTTGGCCCGCAGAATACCATGGAGGAAGCAAAATATCTGTGCGACGTGCTGGAGGAGGTCATCCCCCGCCGCCGTGCTATGAGTTGTATGTGGCTGCAGGGCCAGAACACCGCCCGCCAGTTCAGCCTGAAGGGAGAAAACTAAGATGGCAAGTATGTATAGCGCAAAGGTCATGGAGCATTTCGCAAACCCGCACAATGTCGGCGAGATCCCCGATGCAAACGGCGTGGGTGAGGTCGGCAACCCCAAGTGCGGCGATATCATGCGCATGTACCTGAAGATCGAGAACAACGTGATCGTTGATGTCAAGTTCCTGACCTTTGGCTGCGGTGCCGCCATTGCCACCAGCAGCATGGCCACCGACCTCATCAAGGGCAAGACCATTGACGAGGCCCTCAAGCTGACCAACAAGGCCGTTGTGGAAGCTCTGGAAGGTCTGCCCCCCATCAAGGTGCACTGCTCCGTTCTGGCAGAGCAGGCCGTCAAGGCTGCCCTGTCTGACTACTACCGCCGTCAGGGCATTGATCCGGAACCCATTGTGGGCAAGCTGGAAGAAGACTGTGACCATTGCAGCGGTGAGAGCTGCAAGGTCTGAGCAGGATCCGCAGAATCATAAAAAGGGGTGGTTCCCGGTCGGGAACCACCCCTTTTTTGGTATCATACGGAACTGCGGTGAAAGTTCAGCGCAGATTTGCCTTCTGGATCAGGCTGCGGATATGGTGGACCAGCATCTCGATGGCGGGGCCGTTTTCACCGCCATTGGGGATGATGATATCGGCGTTGCGCTTGCTGGGCTCCACAAAAGCCTCGTGCATGGGCTTGACGGTGGCGCGGTACTGGGCGATAACGCTGTCCAGCGAGCGGCCCCGCTCCTTGACATCCCGCAGGATGCGGCGGAGGATCCGCTCGTCCGCGTCGGTGTCCACATAGATCTTGTAATCGAACAGGCTGCACAGCTCCGGCTCAGCCAGGGGCAGAATGCCCTCCACGATGAGGACGGGGGCAGGCTCGATGTCTGCACCTCGCTGCTGCGGTTGTGGTTGGCGTAATCGTACACGGGGCAGTCGATGGCGCGGCCCGCTTTCAGCTCCTTCAGGTGCTGGATGAGCAGGTCGTTGTCGAACGCGTCCGGGTGGTCATAATTCAGCTTGCAGCGCTCTGCAAAGGGCAGTTCATCGTGGCGCTTGTAGTAGCTGTCGTGGGAGATCAGACGCACCTCGTCCTCCCCGAACCGCTCCTTGAGCCGGTAAGCCAGCGTGGTCTTGCCGCTGCCCGAGCCGCCTGCGATGCCGATGATCAGATTGTTCATGTCCCAAAATCCTCCCGCCTGCCGATTCCGGTAGAAAAACCGGTCAGAATAAGCTATAATAGGTATATTGTTGGGGAACACCCCTGTTTCTCACTGCTTATGATATCACAAAACCACTGTTTTTGACAGAGTAAGAGGAAAATTGATGAAAAAGATTGTTTCGGCCCCGTATATCGACCAGACTGCCCGCTGGGTGAACGGCTGCGAGAGCATCAGCAGCGTGATGCTGCTGCAGGCCGTGGGCATCCCCATTGACCCGGACGTGTTCATTGAGCGCGACCTGCCCCACGCCCCCTACTGGGAACAGGAGGGCAGGCTCTACGGGCCTGACCCGATGTTCGTCTACCCTGGCGACCCCCACGACCACACCGGGTACGGCTGCTATGCCCCCTGCATCGTGCAGGCCTTGCAGAGCGCGTTGGAGCACGAGGGCGCGGCGGACCGGTTCGAGGTGCTGGACGTGAGCGGTGAGACTGCGGCGCAGCTGTGCCGGTTCATTGACGAGGGAATGCCGGTGGTGTTTTGGGCAACGCTGGATTTTACCCCGGTGCCCGAGGAGCGGGATCACTGGCTGCTGGCCGATGGCACCGACTTTGCCTGGAAGTGCCACGAGCACTGCCTGCTGCTGGTGGGCTACGATGAGGAAAACTACTGGTTCAATGACCCGTGGCATGACCACGGGGTCTGCGCCCGGCCCAAGGAGTTGGTGGAGCGCTGCCATGCGGCACAGGACTCCTATGCGGTGACCCTGCGGCGGAAATAAGAAAGGCGGAACATGAAAACAGAGAAACTGAAACAGAACGTCAAGGGCTATGTGCATCAGTTTGAGGACGGCGGCCTGCGGCTGCTGAGAAAGGGGCAGAAGGGCGTGATCCACGCCATCTTCAGCCGCTTTGGCCTGGTGCTGATCCTCCTGCTGCTGCAGGTGGGGCTGCTGTTCAGCATCTTCCGGTGGTTCGGCAACCTGTGGCCCCATTACTTCGGCGGCAGTGTGGTCGTTACATCGGCCATGGTCATCTACCTGCTCAACAGCAAGATGGACAACAGCGCCAAGATCACCTGGATGGTGGTGGTTGCCATTGCACCGGTGGTGGGCATTCCGATGTTCTTCTATGTCAAGAGCAATTTCGGGCACAACATCCTGCGCAAGCGGCTGCTGGAGCTGGAGGATCAGCTGCGCGGCTGGCTGCCGCAGAGCCAAAAGGCAGTGGAGCAGCTGAAAGCGCTTGAACCCGGCGCGGCTTCGCTGGCAAAGTACCTGTACGGGCGGGGCGGCGGCTTTCCGGTGTACCAGAACACCGCCATGACCTACTTCCCCGGCGGCGAAGCAAAGTTTGAGGAACTGCTGCGCCAGCTGGAAACGGCAGAAGAATATATCTTTGTGGAGTATTTCATCATCGACGAGGGCCTGATGTGGGGCAAGATCCTGGAAGTGCTGGCCCGCAAGGCGCTGCAGGGCGTGGATGTCCGGGTGATGTACGACGGTACCTGTGAGTTCTCCACCCTGCCCCGCAATTACCCCCGGCTGCTGGAGAAGCTGAACATCCAGTGCAAGGTGTTCAGCCCGGTGCAGCCGTTCGTCTCCACCCATTACAATTACCGCGACCACCGGAAAATTCTTGTCATTGACGGGCGGGTCGGCTTTACCGGCGGCGTGAATCTTGCCGACGAGTACATCAACCACATCCAGAAGCATGGCCGTTGGAAGGATGCCGCCGTGATGCTGGAGGGCGAGGCGGTCCGTTCGCTGACGGCTCAGTTTCTGCAGATGTGGGGCATCCTGAAGGAGCCGGAATATGAGCAGTTCCTGACCCGGCCCATTCCGGTGCCGGAAAATGCAAAGGGCGTGGCGGCTCCCTACGGGGATTGTCCGCTGGACGGCGAGCGGGTGGGCGAGATGGTCTATATCGACCTGCTCAACCGGGCCAGGGATTACATCCACATTATGACCCCCTACCTTATCCTGGACGGCGAACTGGAGACCGCCCTGAAATTTGCCGCTGAACGGGGCGTGGATGTCCACCTGATCCTGCCCGGAAAGCCGGACAAGCGGTTCCCCTACGCACTGGCAAGGAGCCACTATTCGGCCCTGCTGGATTCGGGCGTGAAGATCAGCGAGTGGAGCCCCGGCTTTGTCCATGCAAAGGTGTTCGTGGTGGACGGCAGGGAAGCAGTGGTGGGCACCATCAATCTGGACTACCGCAGCCTGTACCATCACTTTGAGGATGCCGTCTGGATGGTGGATGCTCCCTGTATCCGGGACATTGAGCAGGATTTCCAGCACACGCTGGAGCAGTGCCGCACGGTGGAAAATACCTCGGCCAGCATCTGGCAGAAGCAGTATCTGCTCCGTGCCGCCGGAATGCTGCTCAAGGTCATTGCACCGCTGCTGTAACAGCTGAATTACAGAACAACAGCCCCCTCAGGCTATTATGACCCGAGGGGGCTGTTGTTTTGTATGATCCTTATCTGGGGTAGCACAGCGCCAGCTTGGAATAAAAATCTTCCAGTGCAAAACGAACATCCAGATCGTGATAGACACGGATGGTTTTGCGGTCAGGAGCTTCAGCATAGGTCAGGCTGGGCAGGAGCACAGGGGCCGGGCGGAGTGTCCAGTGCCCCCGGAATCCATTCTCCAGCAGGACGGCGGCGGTAGTGTTGTCGCCCAAAGTCCAATTGCCCCCGGTGCGCAGAGGAAAACGGGGATCGTATTCGGAGGGGTACTCGTCCATCAGCTGCCGAAATAGATAGGCTCCCACTTCGCCGCAGGGCCGTACCCGAAGCGCCAATTCGGAAAGGGATACCTCGAATCTGGCGTAGACATCCTGTGGGATCTGCCAGACCGTGACAGCGCTGTCCAACAGGACACGGCAGGCGATGGGGTCTTGCTGAACATTGAATTCCGGTCGTCCGGCGGGATAGGGGCCGCCGCCGTTCCAGAGCACCGTCATGCGGGACGCGATCTCCGGGGCACGGTTCAGGGCGGCGGCAATGTTTGTCATAGCGCCCTGGGCCGCAATGTACAGGGGAGCCGGGTCATCCCGCAGAGCCTCCTGGATCAGAAACTCGACGGCTTCACAGTCGGGAGCATCCTCCGGGGAGGCGAGAGGGGCAGTACAGCCATGAAGAACAGGAACATCGTCGATGTGTGCGGCGTTCAGCAGGCGGCATACCTCCTGGTAACTGCGCTCCATGCTGTGGGGCGGCAGACCCCTTTGGGTGGTTTTGATCTCGAAATGGGTGGCACAGATACCACGCACATCAAATTGCGGAGTGAGCAGATGGTGCAGGATGGCAAAGTCATCATCGCCTTCGTTTTTTGCATCGGTGTCAATGATGACCCGCACCCGGCAGGCCTCCGGCGGTGCAAATCCCAGCCGCGCAAGAAGTTCAGAGCGTTCCATGTGGTGTTACCTCAATTCAGTTTTACCAGAGCTTCGTTCAGTGCGGCCAGCTTTTCTTCATCGAACATTTTGTTGCTGTAGAATTGCAGATCATTCACCGAAATGCCCCGGGAGCCGGGCTCCTGCTGCACATATTGGGCCAGCTCCGGCAGCAGCTGCTGGATTAGGGCAGCGGACTGAGGAGTGTCCAGCAGGGTGCCGATCTTCATATCAAGACAGAATTCCTTGACTTCCTCCGGGGCGGGCACCAGCACGTCGTGGTTGAAAATGTGGTTCAGGAAGCCGAGTGCCATGCCCTGCCACACTGCGGATTCCGGGTTTTCCGGGTTTTGGGGATTGGCAATGTGGCGGCTGCCGGTGGAGAAGCCGTGGTCGCCGTAAGCAAAGATATGCATCTCATAGGGGATCTTCCGCTCTGCCAACAGGGTGGCAAACTGCAGGGACTGTGTGGCGGGCACCAGATGGTCGCCCTGAGTGGCAAAAAGGAAGGTAGGGGGAGTCTGGTCATCCACCTGCTGCAGCAGGTCCGGCAGCTCCATGCCCAACGCCTTGCCCGGGACGCTGAACACAGCGTAGCCCAGCAGCATGGCCGCGGGACGGACCCGGCCCATGGTGCCCACCGAGGCGGCAAGATGCCCGCCGGCAGAGAAGCCTACCACGGCGATCTGCTCCGGGTCGATGTGCAGGTCGCCTGCGTTCTGGTGCAGGTAGTCCATGGCCTCCTGCGCCTCGGCAAAGGCATTGGTATAGACCTCCTCCACCGGACAGTTCTGGGAGACACTGTACCGCAGCACAAAGGCGTTGTAGCCTGCGTTCAGGAAGGCCAGCGCTACAGGATCGGCTTCCCGGTCTGAGCAGAAGGCATAGGCTCCACCCGGAAAGATCAGGATCGCAGGGCAGCGATCCAGAGCAGGCATTTCGGTGCAGGGATCCTGCAGGTAGCAGGTCAGCTGGGCATTGTGGGTCCCCATGGGGATCTGAGTGATTTTCATAGTTGGCTCCTTTTTCCTGTAGTAAAACGGGCCTTCGTACAGATAACCCCGAAAAGCAGGGGGGTCCCTGTGCGAAAGCCCAAAATCGACTTTGTTATTCCGATATCAATATAGCAGATAGCAGAAACACTGTCAAGGAGATTTACTGGTATTCTTTTTCCATCGAGAAGCCCCGGCCGCTGACTTCGGTCACACGGCTGACGATGAGGAAACAGGCGGGGTCGATGGAATGGACCAGCTTTTCCAGCCGGGGCAGCTCCCGGTTGGAGATGACGCTGAGCAGCACCTCGCTGGGCTCGCCGGTGTAGCCGCCCTCGCCGTGGAGCACGGTCACGCCGCGGTCGATCTCAGCCAGAATGGCGGTGCGGATCTCATCCGACCGGGTGCTGATGATCTTGACCTCGGTGCGGCTGTCGCCCAGCATCAGCATCTTGTCCATGACGATGGTGTGGGTGATGACCAGCACGATGCCGTAGAGCACCTGCTCCGGCTGGCTGAACGCTGCCTGCACCAGCAGGATGACGATATCAAAGAGCATCATGGTGATGGACACCGGCCAGCGGAACCATTTCTGCAGCACCAGCGGAGGGATATCCATGCCGCCTGTGGAAGCGCCCGCCCGGATGACCATGCCCAGCGCAACGCCGATGCCCAGACCCGAGAAGATGGTGCAGAGGAAGATATCCTCAGTCAGCACCCGGCCGTCCAGCAGCCGCTCAAACAGCCCCAGAAAGGCGGGGCTCAGCACGCTGCTGGCAAGGGTGTTCAGCGCGAACTTCTTGCCCAGCACCGCCCAGCCCCACACCAGCATGGACATGTTGAAGAGGAAGAGGAAACCGGAGACGGAGAGCCCCGTCAGCCGCCCGAAGGCCAGCGCGATGCCGGTGGCACCGCCCGTGATGAGCCCGGCGGGCTCCAGAAACAGGGCCACCGCCAGCGAATACAGTGCGTTGCCCAGGATGATAGCCAGACTGTTCAGCAAAAGCTGCTGCCAGCGACGAGTAGATTTCATAGCAGTACCTCCCATACTATCCTTATAATACAGGAAAACTTCAAGAAAATCCACCCGATGCGGTTGCTTCCCATCAGAACAGCGGGATTGATGTGGCTGCCAAGGGCTCCCCCTTTGGGGGAGCTGGCGCAAAGCGCCTGAGAGGGCGAGGCCGTTACTCCTCGTCCAGCAGCCGCAGACCCGCCGTATCGGTCACGGGCAGGGAGAACACGATGACTCCCGCCCTGGGGTCTGCCCCCTGCATGATGGCCTGCATGATCTGGTTTTTCAGGGTGGTGCGGGACACGATGAGCACCAGCTCCTTCTCATTGACCAGCTCCACCCCCATAAAGTGGGCGGCACCCTCCATGCCGGTGCCCTTTGCGTGGATGACGGTGCCGCCGCCAGCTCCGGCGGCGCGGGCCGCGTCCATGATGGAGCCGGTGTGGCCCTGATTGGCAATGACGAGCAGCAGCTCATAGCGGGTATCCTTCAAGGTGCTTTCCTCCTTCAGTGCAAAGGTCTGGTGTTCGGTCAGGAATTGCAGCGCCCGCTTGCCGCCGATGCTGCTGACCGGGATGATGAACGCGATGCCGGTGCCCGGCACATCGATGCGCATTTTGCGGCGCAGGTCTTTTTGCAGGCCGGGCCAGGTCTCGGCGGTGATCATGGCAAAGAGCACGGCCTTTTCGGTCTGCTCCAGCCCCAGGGTGGAAAGGGTCTCCCGCACCGCCGTGCCTGCACCCACCGTGCGCAGGCTGACCGTGATGCCGTGCTCCTCGTAAAGGGCCAGAAAGGCATCGGTGGAGTGGCGGTCGGTGATGGTGACGAGCCAGTATAAAGTATTCACAGCAGGACCTCCTTACAGCTCGATGATGGCATCATCCGGCAGGTCGGCAAAGGCCAGCGCGGCGGCGGACACAGGCTGTGCCTGCCGGGCCCTGCGCTGCTTGAGCTGGGCCATCAGACCCATGAGCTGCACCGTGATGAGGGGGGTCATGGCGACCATGGCCACCACGCCGAAGGCATCGGTGACGATATTGCCGCCCACGGCCACACAGGCACCCTGTGCCAGCGGCAGCAGGAAGGTGGCCGTCATGGGGCCGGAAGCAACGCCGCCCGCGTCAAAGGCGATGGCGGTGTAGAGCTTGGGCACCACGAAGGAGATGCCGATGGCAAAGGCATAGCCCGGGATGAGGAACCACAGGATGGAGATGCCGGTGAGCACCCGCACCATGGCAAGACCCACCGAGAGGGAAACGCCTGCCGAGAGGGCCGCGCCCATGGTGCTGGCGGAGATGGCACCGTCGGTCACTTCCTCGACCTGCTTGTTCAGCACATAGACAGCGGGCTCGGCCTTGACGATGAAGTAGCCGATGAGCATCCCGATGGGTACCAGCAGCCAGCGGAAGCTCTGGCCTGCCAGTACCTGACCCAGATAATTACCGGCTGGCATAAAGCCGATGTTTGCGCCGGCGAGGAATAACACAAGACCGAGATAAGTATAGGCAAGGCCCACGCTGATGCGGCCCAGCGTCCGCCGGTCGAGCTTGAGGGCCGCCAGCTGGAACACGCCGAACATGGCGATGATGGGCAGCAGGGAGGTGGCGATCTCCTTGATGTAGGTGGGCAGACCCTCGTGGAAGAGCTGCCACAGCTCCACGGAATCGCTGACGTTGGGCAGGATGGGCGGAACGTAGGTGCTGTCGCTGGCCTGGAACGCAATGCCCAGAATGAGCACCGCCAGAATGGGGCCGATGGAGCAGAGCGCCACCAGACCAAAGCTGTCGTCCGCAGCATGGCGGTCGGAACGGATGGCGGCCACGCCGACACCCAGCGCCATGATGAAGGGAACGGTGATGGGGCCGGTGGTCACGCCGCCGGAATCAAAGGCCACGGAAAGAAATTCCTTTGGCACAAAGGCGGCCAGCACAAAGATGAGGCCGTAGAACACCACCAGCAGCTTGGGCAGGGCAATGCCCACCAGCATACGCAGGAAGGCGACCACGAGGAACAGCCCCACGCCTGCCGCCACCGAGAGGATGAGGGTCATGTTGGGGATGGAGGGCACCTGATTGGCCAATACCTGTAAGTCGGGCTCCGAGATGGTGATGAGGAAGCCCAGCAGAAAGCCGACACCGATGATGAGCGGCACGCTCCGGCTTTTGGTGAGCATTGCGCCCACCCGCTCGCCCATGGGGCTCATGCTCATCTCCGCGCCCAGCGTAAAGAACATGATGCCCACAATGATCATAGCCGCGCCCAGCAGGAAGCAGAGCAGGATGCTGGGGGAGACGGGAGCAATGGAGAAGCAGAGCACCAGCACGATGGCCACGATGGGCAGCACCGCCTGAAGCGCTTCCAATAATTTTTCCCGCAGTTTGGGGATGGATGCCTTGAGAATAATGTCCACCGACCTTTCGAGAAAATATTTCCGCAGCGTACAAAAAATGTGCGGATATATGAATAGTATACCGAAAAACGAAAGAGGGGGTCAACTAAGAAACGGTAAAGATGGATAAATGAATGCAAAATTTACAAATTGGAAATTAAATGGAACCTGATGAGAAATAAAACGCCCGGCGGGACAGACCAGCCGGGCGGGAAAAGCATTATTTGACTTCCTGTTTGCCCAGAACGTCTGAGGTGGGGGTCTGGAAGGTGGGGATGTCGGCGTAGGGATCGGGGGTCGTATCTGCAGGCAGGCTCTTCATGTACTTGTCCATGGATTCGGCCACCTGCTTGGCAATGGCCACGGCCTCGACCACGGTACGGGCACCCATGACGGCATCGCCGCCGGCAAACACGCCCTCGCGGGTGGTGCTGCCGTCCTCGCTGACGGTCAGCAGGCCCTTCTGGTTGGTCTCGATGCCGGTGGTGGTCTTGACGAGGTTGCTCTCCGAGCCCTGGCTCACCGAGACGATGACACCGGTGTGGGGGTAGAAGGTCTCGCTGCCCTCCACCTGCACGAACTTGCCCTCTTCGTTCTTGACCGTGTCGCGGCAGATCAGGCCGTTCTCCCGGATCTCCACCGGGGCCTTGCAGAAGCGGAAGCCCACGCCTTCGAGCCTGGCATAGCTGACCTCGTACTCAGAGGCGCTGATGCAGCTCTCGTCCCGGCGGGCATAGCAGGTGACATGGCGGGCACCGTTGCGGATGGCGGTGCGGGCGCAGTCCATGGCCGAGTTGCCTACGCCGATCACGGCGATGTCGTCCCCCAGCCGGAAGGCCTTGGAGTTGGCCAGATAGTCGATGCCGAAGGCCACGTTGCCCAGGGTCTCACCCTTGATGTGCATGGCGTTGGCCTTCCACAGACCGGCACCGATGAACACGCTCTTGTAGCCGTCGCGGAACAGGTCGTCGATGGTGATGGTCTTGCCGATGGTGGTGTTGGGCCGGACATGGATGCCCTTGAGCTCAAGGTGGCGGTACTGGAAATCGTCCAGCACGCTGTCGGGCAGGCGGTAGTTGGGGATGCCGTACCGCATCACGCCGCCGATCTTATCCCGGGCATCAAAAATGGTGATATCGTAGCCCCAGCGCGCCAGCAGCACGGCAATGGTCAGGCCGGCAGGGCCTGCACCCACCACGGCGGCCTTCATGCCGTTCCTGGGGGCGGGGCCCTTGGTCATTTTGTTGGCATAGGTGGTGGAGATATAGTCCTCGATGATGGAAAAGTGGACAGGATCGTGGCTGGGCATCCGGTTGCGGATGCAGTGGCCCTCGCACTGATTCTCGTGGTTGCAGACCAGAGAGCAGACCGTGGTCAGGGGGTTGTTCTCAAACAGCATCCGGCCTGCGGCATCCAGCTCGTTTGCCTTGAGCAGACGGATGACCTCGGGGATGTTGGTGTGGATGGGGCAGCCCTGCTGGCACATGGGCTTTTTGCAGCCGAGGCAGCGGTTGGCTTCGTCCAGAACGTGTAATGCCATGGAGTTCCTCCTCTTGTCCCACAGGCTGGGGACGCTTCGTTGTATCCAATACTATCATTATGATACACCGAACCGCTGCCGGGATACAAGTGTGGAAATGTAAAAATTTCAGGAGAAAATTTTGCTATTTCGTCAAAAAGATAATTTTTTGACGAAGTGCGCCCCCCATCGGCTCCGGTTTTTTACGACACAGCGCGCCAAAATCACAGGCTCGCAGCTGTGCATCCACCACCGCCCGGCAGGGGGCGTTCTGCTCGGCCAGCCGTGCAAGGGAGTGGGACACCGGCAGTGCGGCAGCCTTCAGGAGGGGAAGGGCATCCTTCTGCGCCCCCAGCAGGTGGAGATAGGGCGGCAGGGCGGGGAAGGCATCGGCAGGATAGTCCAGAGCGGCATCCATGGCCAGGCGGCGCATCCGTGCCCGGGGGTAGCGCACGGTGGTCAGGCTGTCCAGCAGCTCCGCATGGGTGGTGCTGGAACGCACGGCGGCTTCCAGCCGGTGCTCCAGACCTTCCGAAATGCCCCGTACCTGGGCAAACGGCGCGGTTCCTGCGCACCGGCTGCGCAGAAGCGCCAGCTGACAGCGCTGGGCGGCCGCAAGATCGGTGTACTGCCCGGCGGCAAAGGCTTCCCGGTAGAGCGGCAGGACTTCCGCCGGAACATAGGGAGCAGCGGCATCAGCTCCGCCGTTCTGCCAGAGCGTGCGCAGGGCGCTGGCACTGGCAAACTGCCCCCCTGATCCGGTCAGGGCCTGCCCATGACCGGCACCCTGCCGGGGCAGGGGGATCGGCACCAGAGAAGCCCCCAGCTCCAGAATAGCCTTGCAGTATTCCACGGCCAGATTGTTGTTGGGCTTGTCCAGCAGGGCGGCAAGGCCGGTGCCCGGGCAGACTGCTTCCACCGCTGCCTGCCGGGCTGCCGCAAAGCTGCGGGCCCCGGCAGCAAGCCGGGCCTTGAGGGCGTTGCGGTATTCCGCGCCGGAGAGCACCCGGGCGGCTTCCATCAGAAGCGCCGCATCCGGAGTCTCGGCCCCGAACACCAGAGCGTCGCACCCGGCGGCGGCCAGCAGCTGCACCCCGGCCCGGGCAAAGCATTCCGCTCCGGAACAGGCATAAGGAGCGGGCAGGGCGAACACGAGGTCGGCCCCGCAGGTCAGCGCAGCCTGCACCCGCACGCTTTCGGGCAGCAGGGGCAGCGCGCCCCGCTGGGTCAGCCCGCAGCTCATGGCCACCGCCACCCGCCGGGCACCCAGTGCCTTTGCCTGCTGCAGCTGCCAGGCGTGGCCGTTGTGGAAGGGATCGTATTCGGCAATGATCCCGGCGAGCTTATACATTGTGAAATTTATATCGTTCATACAGAAATAACCTGTGTCTCTTTCCATTTGTGGGCAGGGTGTACAAAAAAGCATGGATACTTTGTGGAACCCTTTGCCCGGTTGCGGCTTGAAAACCCTTGGAACCTATTATATAATATTTCTAGGAATCTGTAAAATTCTGTCCGCATCTGCGAACCGAAAAGAATATGGAGGCACAAGAAGATGAAAGTTCTGGTTATTAACTGCGGCTCTTCTTCCCTGAAGTATCAGCTGATCGATATGGACGGCGAGAAGGTGCTGTGCAAGGGCCTGTGCGAGCGCATTGGCATGGAAAGCAGCATGATCACCCACGAGGCCAACGGCCACAAGGCCACCACCCCGGCGATCTTCCCCACCCACACTGAGGCTTTTGCTGAGGTTGTGAAGAAGATGACCACCGGCGAGGGCAAGTGCATCGACGATGTCAGCGAGATCAACGCCATCGGCCACCGCGTTGTCCACGGCGGCGAGAAGTTCAAGGCCAGCTGCCTGATCACCGATGAAGTCATCAATACCCTCCGGGAGCTGAGCCCCCTGGCCCCCCTGCACAACCCCGCAGGCATCCTGGGCATTGAGGCTGCACGCAAGGTGTTCGGCAACATCCCCATGGTCGCTGTGTTCGATACCGCTTTCCACAGCACCATGCCCCCGAAGGCTTATATGTACGCCATCCCCTACGAGTACTATGAGAAGTACGGTGTCCGCCGTTACGGCTTCCACGGCACCAGCCACAAGTATGTTGCACACAAGGCTGCTGAGTATCTGGAGGAGCCCATTGAGCGCCTGAAGCTGATCACCTGCCACCTGGGCAACGGTTCTTCCATTGCCGCTGTGGACCAGGGCAAGGTCGTGGATACCTCCATGGGCATGACCCCGCTGGCCGGCCTGATGATGGGCACCCGCTGCGGTGACCTGGACCCCTCTGTGGTCAACTACCTGAAGTACACCCTGAACATCACCGGCCACGAGCTGGACGAGATCCTGAACAAGAAGTCCGGCCTGCTGGGCATCTCCGGTGTCTCCAGCGACAAGCGCGATGTGGAGGAGGCAGCCGAGGCCGGCAACAAGCGCGCACAGCTGGCTTCTGACATGCTGAACTACCAGATCAAGAAGACCATCGGCAGCTACATTGCCGCCATGGGCGGCGTGGATGCCATCGTCTTTACCGGCGGCATCGGCGAGCATGATGCTGTTGCCCGTGCAAAGATCTGCCACCACATGGATTGGCTGGGCATCCGCATCGATACCGACAAGAACAAGCACATCCAGGGCGATGTCTGTGAGATCACTGCCTGGGGCGCAAAGGTCCGCACGCTGGTCATTGCTACCGATGAGGAGTTGATGATCGCCCGCGACACCAAGGAAGTTGTCGAGAAGTAAGCCGTTTGTATTTTACGCGGTTTTTACAATGCAATAAAAAGGGAACGCGCTTCTGAATGGGGGCGCGCTCCCTTTTGCTGTTTTCCGGGGCACAAACCCTGTCTAATTGGGCCGAATGCACAAAAATGAAGGCGAAGGTTTGTTTTTTGGTTGACAAATCAAAAAAAGAACGGTACAATAGAGAAGTCCTCAACCAGAGGATGTTCTATCATTCAAGCCCCTGGTAGCTTACGATCAGCGCGATGGTCCCTAAAAACCAAAGGTATGGTTACAATCCTTCCGCGGGCAAGAACTAAACAAAGAGGAGATACTACTATGTTCGAAGACAAGACTTTAGTTTGCAAAGACTGCGGCAAGGAGTTTGTTTGGACTGCTGGTGAGCAGGAGTTCTACGCATCTCGCGGCTTTGAGAACCAGCCCCAGCGCTGCAAGCCCTGCCGTGACGCTCGCAAGAACGGCGGCGCACGCAGCAACAGCGGTGAGCGCCAGATGTTCGATGCTGTCTGCGCAGCTTGCGGCAAGGCTTGCAAGGTTCCCTTCCAGCCCCGTGAGGACCGTCCGGTCTACTGCTCCGACTGCTTCGCTCGTATGAAGCAGAACTAAGCGCTGATTTTAAAATCTGAAGCTTGGCCCCCGCTGTCGCAAGATGGCGGGGGCTTTTTGTGTGGAAGTTGCTCACCCTCTCAGTCAAAGCCGAAGCAATGACGGAGAGGGTGAGGTCGCTAAAAATTGTGTCAACTACTTGCAAAAATACCTAGTAATAGGGTATAGTATATACGAATGGTCTTCCTGACCACGAAAACACCCACAACAGAAAGGAATCCCATCATGTTTGATATTTTTAATATGCTCAAGAAGAACGAGGAGAGCAAGACGATGCAGGTGACCCGCGAGACCATCATTGGCGATATTCTGGATATGGATCAGACCACCGCTCCCTATTTTATGGAGATCGGTATGCACTGCCTGGGCTGCCCCGCTTCCCGCGGCGAGACCATTGCCGAGGCCTGTGAGGTCCACGGTGTGGACTGCGACGAGCTGCTGGAGAAGCTGAACGCCCATCTGGCTTCCAAGAAGGCCTGAGTGCTCCCCACACTGGATGCGCGGCTGACCGCCGCCGCCGAGCTGGTGCTGCCGGGCAAGCCGGTGGCCGACATCGGCTGTGACCACGGCAAGCTGACAGCGGTGCTGGCGGCCTCGGGGAAATACCCCCGGGTCATCGGGGCCGATCTGCGCCCCGGCCCGCTGGCAAAGGCGGAACAGACGCTGGAACATGCAGGATGCAAAGACCGCGTTGAGCTTCGGCTCGGCGACGGTCTTTCTGTGTTGTCTGCGGGCGAGGTGGGGACCATTGTGCTGGCGGGCGTTTCGGCACAGACCACCTGGGAGATCATCGAACAGGCCCCGTGGGTGTCGCAGGTCGGCGGGCCACGACTGGTGATGGTGCCGGCCACCCGCCACAGCGAGCTGCGACGCTGGCTGTGGGAACACGGCTTTGCGCTGGCGGCAGACCGCCCCGTGCAGGCGGCGGGCCGCTGGTACGCCGTGATGGCTGCCGAGTACACCGGCGAGGTGCACACCCCCACCTTTGCCGAGTGCCTGTTCGGCAGAACAGCCGAATGGCCCGAGGGTGCAGGATATGCCGCCTGGCAGAAGGCCAAGCTCCCCCGTTTCCGGCTGGGCGTGCCGGATGGGACGGAGCTGGCGGAGGAGATCGATAAATTGTTAGATGGCTCGCCCTCTCAGACTCGCTGACGCTCGCCAGCTCCCCCAAAGGGGGAGCCCTTGGCAAAACCGGAAACTTTGTGGGGATTGTCAAAACCTCGCCCTTCGGGAGAGGTGGCATTGCGCAGCAATGACGGAGAGGGTGAGGCTGCTGAAATTGGAGGTACAGCTTTATGGCTACAACCAATGATATTTACGCTGAGATGCAGCGCTATGCGCCATTGGAACTGGCAGAGAGCTGGGATAACCCCGGCCTGCTGGTGGACTGCGGCCGCGGGGTGTCCCGGGTGCTGGTGACGCTGGACATCACCCCCGAGGTGGTGGAGGAAGCTGCGGCCGGGGGCTGCGAACTCATCGTGTCCCACCACCCGGTCATCTTCAGCCCGCTGAAAAAGCTGACCCCCCGGGACGTATCCTTCCAGCTGGTGCAAAAGGGCATCTCTGCCGTCTGTATGCACACCAATCTGGATGCCGCCGAGGGCGGCGTGAACGAGGTGCTGGCGGGCATCTTCGGGATGCGGGACTGGGAAGTGTTTGCCGATGGCTGCGGCCGGGTGGGCGAGGTTGAGCCCATCACGGTGCCGGAGCTGGCCCGCAAGGCGCAGGCTGTGCTGGGCGGGCGGTGCAACCGGCCCCGGAGCGGCCCCGCAGTGCAGGTCAAGTTTGCAGATACCGGCAGGACCGTAAAGCGGCTGGCGGTCATCAGCGGCGCGGGCGGAAGCATGTTCGAGGATGCCCTTGCCGTGGGGGCAGACTGTCTGCTGACCGGCGAGGCCAACCACCACGCGGCCATAGATGCCGTGCGTCTGGGGCTGTCGCTGGTGGCGGCGGGGCACTACGCCACCGAGTTCCCGGTGTGTGCCGCCATCGCTGACCGTCTGCACGCTGCGTTCCCGGAGCTGGAGGTGCGGGTGAGCGGAGAGAACAGAGATCCGTTTACTTATATATAATAAGGAATTAAACCTCTCAGTCTCGCTAACGCTCGCCAGCTCCCCTAGTAGGGGAGCCCTTGGCAAAACCGGAGCGTTTTGCGTAAACGAATAAGAGATTCTATCAGAGAAACAGGTGATTATAAGATGGCACTTGATGCCGCGACGCTGGCGCTGACGGCTGGGGAGCTGAAACAGACCCTGACCGATGCGAAGATCGCAAAAATATTTGAACCCACCCGCGACGAGCTGGTGCTGACCCTGCGCACCCGCACCGAGACCTATGCGCTGCTGCTCTCGGCACGCAGCGGCTCGGCCCGGGTCTGCCTGACCGAAGAGAGCTTCGAGAACCCCGAGACACCGCCCTCCTTCTGTATGCTGATGCGCAAGCATCTGACCGGCGGCAGACTGCTGGATGTGCAGATGGAGCCGGGTGACCGCATCGTGTACTTTACCTTCCAGTGCACCAACGAGATGGGGGACCTGGTGCAGAACATCCTCTGCGCTGAGCTGATGGGCCGCTACTCCAATCTGGTGCTGGTGCAGAACGGCAAGATCATCGATGCCCTCAAGCGGGTGGATTTTGAGGACAGCGATGTCCGGCAGCTGCTGCCGGGCCTGCCCTATACCATTCCGCCCAAACCGGCCCGCCCTGACTTTTTGCAGGTGAGCGCCGCGTCTATCGTGGCGGCAGCCTGTGAGCGGGACCTGCCTGTGGCCGATGCCCTGAACAAGACCGTGGCCGGTGTCGGCCCGGTGGTCTGCCGGGAAGCCGCCTGGCGCGCCTTCGACGGGGAACACCTGCTGGCCAACGAGCTGGACGATGCGCAGAAGCGGAAGCTGATGGCCGCCATCGACGAGCTGAAGGAGCTCCACCACAACGGCGGCTGTCCCTGCAGCGTGACTGCCCCGGACGGCAAGCCGGTGGAGTTCACCTTCTTCCGGCCCATGCAGTACGGCGATACCTATGTTATAAAAGAGTGGCCGTCCTTCAATGCCCTGCTCGAGGGCTACTATGCCGAGAAGGACCGCGCCGAGCGCCTGCGCACCAAGAGCAAGGAGCTGCACAAGGCCGTGCACAACATGTACGAGCGTGCGGTCCGCAAGCAGGCCGCACGGCAGGAGGAGCTGGCCGCCAGCGGCAAGAGCGAGAAGCTGCGGCTCTACGGGGAGCTGCTCTCGGCCAACCTCTATTTGGCCCAGAAGGGAATGAAGAGCATCACCGTGCCCAACTGGTACGATGAGGGCAAGGAAGTGACCATCCCGCTGGACCTGCGGTTCAGCCCCAGCCAGAACGCCCAGAACTTCTTCAAGAACTACAAGAAGAAACAGACCGCCGCCCGGATGCTGGTAGACCTGCTGGCAGAGGGGGAAAAGGAGATCGCCTATCTGGAAACGGTGCTCTACGAGGTGGAGACCGCCGCCGGTGAGGCGGCACTGAACGAGATCCGGGCCGAGCTCAAGAGTCAGGGCTACCTGAAATACTACAAGCAGCGCGACAAGCGTCAGAAGCCTGCCGACTTCCTGCGCTTTACCTCCAGCGACGGCTTTGAAATTCTTGTGGGCCGCAACAACGCCCAGAACGACAAGCTGACCCTCCACACCGCCCGGGGCAAGGACCTCTGGTTCCATGTCCAGAAGGCTCCCGGCAGCCATGTGGTCGTGATGAGCCGGGGGGAGGATATCCCGGACACCACCCGGCAGGAGGCCGCCGAGCTGGCCGTGATCTATTCCAGCGCCTACAAGGCCGGGACCGGTGCCAAGGTGGCGGTAGACACCACCGAGGTGAAGAACATCTGGAAAGCCAACGGCGCAAAGCCCGGCATGGTTCTGTATGAGGTGTACACCACCGTCTACATCACGCCCCGGGATGGGCTGGAAGAACAGCTGAAACAGAAAAAGTAAAGAATGACCCTCTCCGTCAAAGCCTGCGGGCCCTGACGGAGAGGGTCTTTTTGTATAAAGCGCCCCATTCCGGTGCATCCTGAGAGGCGGGGGAGTTTTCCACGCGAAAACGTGGAACGCGGTATGCAAAATGCACAAAAAATGCGCCAAAAGACCGTGCGGAGAAAATAAAAAAGAAAAATACGATTTTTTTGAAAAAACACTTGCCAAATGCACGCAGATGTGATAAAATATCTCTCGGCTGCAAAGGGCTTGTGCGATACAAGTCGTGCAGGCCAGCGATATGCGTAGATGCGGGAGGTTGTCATCCGGCAATAGTCGTGATGGGTTATTTCCGCGGAGTATGTCCGATCTTAGAACCGGGCGAAAAAATTACTGACAGCGATGGAATACGTTCCCTCGGCGGGGCAACCTGCGAAACGGGCGGAACCAATGTTCGGATTTGATTTGCTAATATATCTCCGGGAGAACTGCCAGGCGGTTCACCGGTTTTTCTAGTGCCAAATCGAGGAACACCCGGAACTGTGTAGAGCAATTTATCGGCTCGCCTAGGGCAAAATCAATTTTTTCAGGAGGCGTAAGCAATGGCAGTCAAAGAGAAAATCAGAATCCGTCTGCAGAGCTATGATGCTCAGCTGATTGATGCCGCAGCAGAGAAGATCGTGGAGACCGCAAAGCACACTGGTGCCCGCGTGTCCGGCCCCATCCCCCTGCCCACCGATCGTGAGATCGTTACCGTTCTGCGTGCTACCCACAAGTACAAGGATAGCCGCGAGCAGTTCGAGAGCCGCACTCATAAGCGTCTGATCGACATTCTGAAGCCGTCCAACAAGACGGTCGAGGCTCTGATGAGCCTCCAGCTCCCCGCTGGCGTGGACATCGAGATCAAGCTGTAACAGCTGATCCAAGCGATGCTCCTCGTTTCCCGAGGGGTCATGTTGGCGGTGACGTGCGCCGCCAACCAATAACCTTTACAGGAGGAAAAGAAAATGGTTAAAGGCATTATCGGCAAGAAAGTCGGTATGACCCAGCTGTTCGATGAGAACGGCAAGGTTATTCCCGTAACTGTCATCGAGGCTGGTCCCTGCACCGTGGTGCAGAAGAAGACCGTCGAGAGCGATGGTTACCAGGCTGTCCAGCTGGGCTTCGGCGAGGTTTCCGCCAAGAAGGTCAACAAGGCAGCTGCAGGTCACTTCAAGAAGGCAAATGTTGCCCCCAAGAAGACCCTGCGCGAGTTCCGTCTGGAAGATGTTTCCGCAATGAACGTTGGCGACGTGCTGAAGGCTGATGTCTTCGCAGCAGGCGACAAGGTTGACGTTGCAGGCGTTTCCAAGGGCAAGGGCTACCAGGGCGTTATCAAGCGCTTTGGCCAGCACCGTCTGCGTGAGAGCCACGGCACCGGCCCTGTTGCTCGTCATGCAGGTTCTATGGGCGCTATTTCCAACCCCTCTCGTGTGTTCCCCGGCAAGCGCCTGCCCGGTCACATGGGCTTTGTGCGGGTCACCGTGCAGAACCTGACCGTTGTCAAGGTTGACACCGAGAACAATCTGATCGCTGTCAAGGGTGCGGTTCCCGGCTCCAAGGGCACCATCGTCACTCTGGCCAACAGCGTGAAGGCGTAAGGAGGAAAGCTACAATGGCAAAGTTTAATGTAGTCGATATGAACGGTCAGCACGTTAGCGAGATCGAGCTTTCCGACGCCGTGTTCGGTATCACCCCGAACGAGAAGGCTGTCCACATTGCTGTGGTGAACTTCCTGGCCAACCAGCGTCAGGGCACCCAGAACACCAAGATCCGCATGGAAGTTTCCGGCGGCGGCAAGAAGCCCTGGCGTCAGAAGGGCACCGGCCACGCTCGTCAGGGCTCCATCCGTGCTCCCCAGTGGACTCACGGCGGCGTTGCTCTGGGCCCCAAGCCCCGCAGCTACAACTACCACATCAACAACAAGGTCAAGCGCCTGGCTCTGCTGAGCGTTCTGTCTGACAAGGCTGCCAATGGCAACATGGTCGTTGTTGATAAGTTCACCTGCGACGAGTACAAGACCAAGGCTGTGGTTGCAATGCTGAACGCTGTTGGCGCCGGCAAGAAGAACCTGCTGGTCAACGAGACCGTCGATGCAAAGTTCGTCAAGAGCGCTGGCAACATTGCCGGTGTCAAGACCACCTTTGCAGGCAGCGTGAACACCTACGATGTGCTGAACGCCGACAAGCTGATCATCAGCGTCGACGCAGCTAAGAAGCTCGAGGAGGTGCTTGGCTAATGAAAACCGCACATGATATCATCCTGAAGCCGGTCATTACCGAGAACTCCATGGCTGGCATCGCTGATAAGAAGTACACCTTCAAGGTTGCTACTGATGCCACCAAGGTCGAGATCGCTCAGGCTGTCGAGACCCTGTTCCCCGGCGCTAAGGTCGCTAAGGTCAACACCATTTCCGTGCGTGGCCGCTTCCGCCGCCAGGGCATGCATGCTGGTTACACTGCCGCTTCCAAGAAGGCAATCGTGACCCTGACCAAGGACTCCAAGGAAATCGAGTTCTTCAACAGCATGGTCTAAACCGAACCCGCCGAGGGTTCCTCTATGGGGATATGACCCCGATAATAATTCATAAGATAAACAAAGGAGAATAGCACAATGGCTATCAAGAAGTATGGCCCCACTACTCCGGGCCGCCGCGGCATGACCGTCACGGATTACAGCGTCCTGAGCAAGGTCGCTCCCGAGCGCAGCCTGCTGGAGCCCATGAAGAAGCACAGCGGCCGCAACAACACCGGTCGTATCACCGTCCGCCACCAGGGCGGCGGCAACCGCACCAAGTATCGTGTCATCGACTTCAAGCGTCAGAAGACCGATATCCCCGCTACCGTCAAGACTCTCGAGTATGATCCGAACCGCAGCGCATTCATCGCTCTGGTCGAGTACACCGATGGCGTTAAGAGCTACATCATTGCTCCCGATGGCCTGAAGGTGGGCGATGTGGTCATCAGCAGCAAGTCTGCCGACATCAAGCCCGGCAACTGCCTGCCCTTCGAGAACATCCCCGTTGGTACCATCATCCACAACATCGAGCTGTATCCCGGCCGCGGCGCTCAGCTGGTTCGTTCCGCTGGCAACATGGCTCAGCTGATGGCTAAGGAGAATGGCTACGCTCTGGTTCGTCTGCCCTCCGGTGAGATGCGCAACGTGCCCGTGAACTGCACCGCAGTTGTGGGCCAGGTTTCCAACATCGACCACGAGAACGTCAACCTGGGCAAGGCCGGCCGTAAGCGCCACATGGGCGTTCGTCCCGGCAGCCGTGGTACCGTTATGAACCCCTGCGACCACCCCCACGGCGGTGGCGAGGGCCGCGCACCTGTTGGTCACTCCGGTCCTATGACTCCCTGGGGCAAGCCCGCTCTGGGTCTCAAGACTCGCAAGCATCATAAGCGCTCCGATAAGCTCATCGTGAAGCGTGCAGGTAAGTAAGAGAGGAGTTTAAGACAATGGGTAGAAGCATTAAAAAAGGACCTTTCGTCCAGGCTGCTCTTCTGAAGCACGTTGAAGCAATGAACGCTTCCGGCAAGAAGCAGGTCATCAAGACCTGGAGCCGCGCCTCCACGATCTTCCCCGAATTCGTTGGTCACACCTTTGCCGTTCACGACGGCCGCAAGCATGTGCCTGTGTATGTGACTGAGGACATGGTTGGCCACAAGCTGGGTGAGTTCGTTCCCACCCGTACCTTCAAGGGCCACACCGGTAATTCTAAATAATAGAGGGAGGAACACAACATGGAAGCTCGGGCAATTCTTCGTTATGCCCGCATTAGTCCCCGTAAGGTGTCTATCGTTATGGACCTGATCCGTAACAAGCCCCTGGACGAAGCGCTGGCAATCCTGCAGTACACCCCGAAGGCCGCTTGTGAGCCCCTTCTGAAGCTGGTGAAGTCTGCAGCCGCTAATGCGGAAAACAACTTCAATATGGACAAGAACAATCTGTACGTTGCTGAGTGCTACGTGTGCCCCGGCCCCACGCTGAAGCGCATGATGCCTCGTGCACAGGGCCGCGGCTACCGCATCCTGAAGCGCACCAGCCACATGACCGTTGTTCTGAAAGAGAAAGAGTAAGGAGGGAAAACAATGGGCCAGAAAGTAAATCCGCACGGCATTCGTGTCGGCGTTATTAAAGACTGGGACAGCCGCTGGTTTGCCTCCAAGAAGGATTTCAGCGATAACCTCGTCGAGGATCACAAGATCCGCACTGAGCTGAAGGCTCAGCTGAAGGACGCTGGTGTCCCCAAGATCGAGATCGAGCGTACTGTGGATCCTTCCACTTCCGCTCCTCGCGTAACTGTTAACATCTACTGCGCTAAGCCGGGCATGGTCATCGGCAAGGGCGGTGAGGAGCGCGTTGCTCTGCAGAACAAGCTGACCAAGGAGTATGGCAAGACTGTGATCGTCAATGTCATCGAGGTCAAGAGCGCTTCCACCAACGCACAGCTGGTTGCTGAGGACATCGCTCGTCAGCTGGAGAACCGTGTGACCTTCCGCCGTGCCATGAAGCAGTGCATGCGCAATGCTATGAGCCCCCGCGATCGTTCCACCGTTCCCGCTAAGGGCATCAAGGCTATGTGCTCCGGCCGTCTGGGCGGCGCTGATATCGCTCGTACTGAGAGCTATCACGAGGGCACCATCCCCCTGCAGACCCTGCGTGCCGACATCGACTACGGCTTTGCTGAGGCTGCTACCACCTACGGCCGCATCGGCGTTAAGGTGTGGGTCTACAAGGGCGAGGTCCTGAAGAGCGCTAAGACCGCTCAGAAGAAGGAAGGAGGCAACAAGTAATGTTACTGCCTAAGCGTGTTAAGTACCGCCGCGTTCAGCGCGGCCGCATGACCGGCAAGGCTACCCGCGGCAACGTGGTGTGCCAGGGCCAGTACGGCCTTGTTGCTCTGGAGCCGGCATGGATCTCTTCCACCCAGATCGAGGCTGCTCGTGTTGCCATGACTCGTTACATCAAGCGTGGCGGCAAGGTGTGGATCAAGATCTTCCCCGATAAGCCCGTTACCGAGAAGCCCGCTGAGACCCGCATGGGTTCCGGTAAAGGCTCTCCCGAGTACTGGGTCGCTGTCGTTAAGCCCGGCCGCGTTCTGTTCGAGCTGGCAGATGTCGATGAGGCAACTGCCCGCGAGGCTCTGCGCCTGGCTATGCACAAGCTGCCCATCAAGTGCAAATTTGCAGTCCGTGAGGACTCCGTGAAGGAGGATGGCACCAATGAAGGCTAATGAACTCCGCGAAATGCAGACCGCAGAGCTGACCAGCAAGCTGGTCGACCTGAAGGCTGAGCTGTTTAACCTGCGCTTCCAGCATGCCATCAACCAGCTGGAGAACCCCGGCCGCATCGACGCAGTCAAGAAGGACATCGCCCGCGTGATGACCGTTCTGGCTGAGAAGCAGTAAGGAGGTTAAACGATGGAAGAACGTAATCTGAGAAAGACCCGCGTCGGCGTTGTCGTGTCCGACAAGATGGATAAGACCATCGTGGTTGCCGTTAAGGATAGCGTGCAGCACCCCCTGTACAAGAAGATCCTGAAGCGTACCGTGAAGTTCAAGGCTCGTGACGAGCAGAACGAGTGCGGTATCGGTGACCGTGTTGAGATCATGGAGTGCCGCCCCCTGAGCAAGGATGTGCGCTGGCGCCTGGTCCGTATCGTTGAGAAGGCAAAGTAATCTTTGCCCGCTGCTTTGAACAGTTTGAAAGGAGATATCTGAAATGGTTCAGATGCAAACTTATCTCAAAGTTGCCGACAACACCGGTGCCAAGGAGCTGATGTGCTTCCGTGTGCTGGGCGGCACCCGCAAGAGATACGCAAACATTGGTGACGTCGTGGTCTGCTCTGTCAAGAAGGCAGCCCCCGGCGGCTCCGTTAAGAAGGGCGACGTTGTCAAGGCTGTCATCGTGCGCAGCAAGCATGGCGTGCGCCGCGACGACGGTTCCTACATCCGTTTTGATGAGAACGCCGCCGTTATCGTTATGGCCGACAAGAACCCCAAGGGTACCCGTATCTTTGGACCTGTTGCTCGCGAGCTGCGTGATGCCGGCTACACCAAGATCCTGAGCCTGGCTCCGGAATCGCTGTAAGGAGGTTTTAAAAATGAATAATCTTCATGTTAAAACCGGCGACAACGTTATGATCATCAGCGGCAAGGACAAGGGCCACACTGGTAAGGTCCTGCAGGTCAGCCCCTCTGAGAACAAGGTCATCGTTGAGGGCCAGAACATGGTTACCAAGCACGTCAAGCCTCGTCGTCAGGGCGAGCAGGGCGGCATCGTGAAGGCTGAGGGTGCTATGTACGCATCCAAGGTCATGCCCATCTGCCCCAAGTGCGGCAAGGCCGTGCGCGTGGGCCACGTCGAGAAGGACGGTAAGATGGTCCGCGTCTGCAAGAAGTGCGGCGCTGAGCTGTAAGGAAAGGAGTAAGGAACAATGGCTCGTTTGAAAGAACAGTATGTCAATGAAATTGCTCCTGCTCTGAACTCTAAGTTCGGTTACAAGAGCGTTATGCAGATCCCCAAGCTGGACAAGGTCGTCATCAACGTTGCCTGCGGCGAAGCCAAGGACAACGAGAAGATCCTGGAAGCTGTTATGAAGGATCTGGGCCAGATCACTGGCCAGAAGGCAGTCGTCTGCCGTGCCAAGAAGAGCGTTGCTAACTTCAAGCTGCGCCAGGGCACTCCCATCGGCTGCAAGGTCACCCTGCGTGGTGAGCGTATGTACGAGTTTGTCGATCGTTTCTTCAACGTCGCTCTGCCCCGTGTCCGCGACTTCCGCGGCATCAACGGCAACGGCTTTGACGGCCGCGGCAACTTTGCATGCGGCATCAAGGAGCAGATCATCTTCCCCGAGATCGACTTTGATAAGGTCGATGCAGTCCGCGGCATGGATGTCTGCTTTGTTACCACCGCTAAGACCGACGAAGAGGGCAAGGAGCTGCTGAAGGCTCTGGGCGCTCCGTTCGCTACCGAGAATAACTAAGGAGGAGATTGGTACAATGGCTAAACTGTCTATGAAGCTGAAGCAGTCTCGTCCTGCTAAGTTCTCTACCCGTGCATACACCCGCTGCCGCATCTGCGGCCGCCCCCACTCCGTGCTGCGCAAGTACGGCGTGTGCCGTGTGTGCTTCCGTGAGCTGGCCTACAAGGGCGAGATCCCGGGCGTGAAGAAGGCTTCCTGGTAATTTACCAGAGGGCTGGATAGAATGTCGGATATCCGCCCCGGGGCAAGCATGTTTCGGGGCGGTATCATTATAAAACAAATGAGAGCTAATCTAAGGAGGTTAGTGGCACATGCAGATTACTGATCCTATCGCGGACCTGCTGACTCGCATCCGCAACGCTAGCACTGCCAAACACCCTTCTGTGGAGATCCCCGCTTCCAACATGAAGAAGGCTATCTGCCAGATTCTGGTTGACGAGGGCTACATCAAGGGCATGCAGGTGAAGAACGACACCGTTCAGGGCACCATCGTTGTCACCCTGAAGTACCAGGCTAACGGCGAGCCCGTTATCGCTGGCCTGCGCCGCGTGTCCAAGCCCGGCCTGCGCATCTACACCAACTGCGAGGATATGCCGAAGGTCATGAAGGGCCTGGGCACCGCAATCATTTCCACCTCTAAGGGCATTATGACCGATAAGGCTGCTCGTGCTGCGCACGTTGGCGGCGAGGTCCTGGCCTTTGTGTGGTAAGAAAGGGGTAAAAGACAATGTCGAGAATTGGAAGAAAACCCATCGTCATTCCTGCCGGCGTCACTGTTACTGTTGATGAAGCAGCACACACCGTCGCTGTCAAGGGCCCCAAGGGCAGCCTGAATTCCAACTTCCACCCCCTGATGACCGTTAAGGTCGAGGGCAATGAAGTTCTGGTCACCCGCCCCAATGACGATCCCCAGGCCCGCAGCCTGCACGGCCTGACCCGTACCAACATCGCTAACATGGTCAACGGTGTTGTGAACGGCTACGAGAAGAAGCTGGAGATCGTGGGCGTTGGCCTGCGCTGCCAGAAGCAGGGCTCCAACCTGGTTATGAACCTGGGCTTCTCCCACCAGGTGAATGTCCCCGATACCGAGGACTGCACCATCGTGTGGCAGGACCCTAACCACTTCTCTGTTACCGGTATTGACAAGCAGAAGGTGGGCCAGTACGCCGCCGAGATCCGCGCCAAGAAGCCGCCTGAACCCTACAAGGGCAAGGGCATCCGCTACGCAGGCGAGGTTGTCAAGCACAAAGAAGGCAAGGCCGGCAAGGGCAAGAAATAAGGTAAGGAGTGAAAGACAATGGTTAAGCAGATCGACAAGAACGAAGCTCGTCTTCGTCGTCATCGCCGCGTTCGCAACAAGATCAGCGGCACCGCAGCACGTCCCCGTCTGGATGTTTTCCGCTCCGCCAAGCACATTTACGCTCAGATCATCGATGATGAGCAGGGCGTGACCCTGGTGTCTGCATCCACTATGGACAAGGACTTCAATGGTTTCGGCGGCAACGTCGAGGCCGCAGCTGAGATCGGCAAGAAGGTCGCAGCAAAGGCTCTGGAAAAGGGCATCACCGAGGTCGTGTTCGACCGTGGTGGCTACGTTTATCATGGCCGTGTTAAGGCCCTGGCTGATGGCGCCCGTGAGGGCGGCCTGAAGCTGTAATGAGAGGAGGAAACACATTATGGCTATGAGAAACCGTGAAGACGACGGCATGATCACCAAGGTTGTCTCCATCAACCGCGTTTCCAAGACTGTCAAGGGCGGCCGCATCATGAAGTTTGCCGCTCTGGTTGTCGTGGGCGACGGCAAGGGCACCATCGGTTATGGCATCGGCAAGTCTGGCGAAGTGCCTGAGGCAATCCGCAAGGGCGAGGCTGCTGCAAAGAAGAACATGCACAAGGTTGCCCTGAAGGGCACCACCATCCCCCACGAGATCGTCGGCAAGTACGGCGCAGGTGCCGTTCTGCTCAAGCCGGCTGCACCCGGTACCGGCATGATCGCCGGCGGCCCTGTGCGTGCCGTCATTGAGGCTGCTGGCATCAAGGACATCCGTGCGAAGTCTATGCGTTCCAACAACCCCATCAACGTTGTTTCTGCTACCTTCGCAGGTCTGTGCGGCCTGGTCAGCGCGGAGTCCGTCGCTGAGAAGCGCGGCAAGACCGTGAGTGAGATTCTGGGTTAAGGAGGTAACAAACCATGGCAGATAAGATGCTCAAGATCGAGCTGAAGAAGAGCCTGATCGGCCGCGGCGCTAAGCAGATCGCTACCGCTGAGGCCCTGGGCCTGAAGAAGCCGGGCGACGTTACCGTTCAGCCTGACAATGCCGCTACGCAGGGCAAGATCGCAAAGATCGGCTTTATGCTCAGCGTCACCGAAGCCTAATAGCAGGGGGTATACGCATAATGAAACTTCATGAACTGCACGCTATTCCCGGTGCAAACAAGGCTGTGACCCGCAAGGGCCGCGGCATTGGCTCCGGCAATGGCAAGACTGCCGGTTTCGGCAGCAAGGGCCAGAAGGCCCGTTCCGGCGTGAAGCACGCTGGTTTCGAGGGCGGCCAGATGCCTCTGGCACGCCGCCTGCCGAAGGTTGGCTTTAACAACATCTTTGCTACCCAGTACGCCATTGTTAACGTGGCTGACCTGGAAGCAGCTTTCAACGCTGGCGATGTCGTTGACACCGAGGCTCTGAAGGCAAAGGGTCTGGTCAAGAAGACTCTGGACGGTGTTAAGGTCCTGGGCAACGGCGAGCTGACCAAGGCTCTGACCGTCAAGGCCGCAGCCTATTCCGCTTCTGCCAAAGAGAAAATCGAGAAGGCAGGCGGAAAGGCTGAGGTGATGTAAGGTGTTCCAGACATTCCGTAACGCATGGAAGATTCCCGAGCTTAAAAATCGTCTCCTGTTCACGCTGGCGATCCTCGTGGTGTATCGTCTGGGCAGCGCCATCCCCGTTCCGTTCATCACCGGTTCTGCACTGAACCAGATGTTCTCCAACGGCAATATGCTCTCGTATCTCGATATGATGAGCGGTGGTGCCCTGTCTCGGTGCACACTCTTCGCGTTAGGTGTGACGCCTTATATCAACGCTTCCATCATTGTGCAGCTGCTCACCGTTGCGATCCCCGCCCTGGAAAACATGGCGAAGGAAGCCGACGGCCAGCAGAAGATGCAGCAGATCACCCGGTATGTCGGCGGTGTCATCGCTCTGGTGATGAGCCTCGGCTACTACTTCGTGATCCGCAATATGGGCGCACTGAAGTACACCAGCGGCGCGGCCGGTATCTTTACCGCCGTTGTCATCATTGCCACCTTTACCGCAGGTGCGCAGCTGATCACCTGGTGTGGTGAGCAGATCGATGACAAGGGTATCGGCAACGGTATCTCTCTGTTGATCTTCTCCTCGATCGTTTCCAACTGGTCCGGTGTCTACACCACCGTCACGGGTCTGCTGACCCGCGCCGCTGCAGGCGAGACCCGGTTCTATATCCTGCTGCCCCTGCTGCTGGTTCTGGCACTGGTGGTGATCGTGTTCATCGTTGTTATGACCAACGCTGAGCGCCGCATCACCATCCAGTATGCCAAGCGTGTGGTGGGCCGCAAGCAGATGGGCGGGCAGAACAGCTACCTGCCCCTGAAGCTGAACATGAGCGGCGTGATGCCCATCATCTTCGCTTCCGCGATGGTTTCGATCCCCGGCACCATCGGCAGCTTCCTGCAGATCGATCAGGCAGCACATCCGTTCTGGTATGCTTTCTTCCATACCTTCAACTACACGTCGCTGCTCTACATCGTGATCTACCTGCTGCTGATCCTGGCCTTCAACTACTTCTATGTGGCCATCCAGTACAACCCCGTTGAGATCGCCAACAATCTGCGCCGCAACAACGGCTCGATCCCCGGCTTCCGTCCCGGCAAGCCGACCAGCGATTTCCTGACCCGCACCCTGAATAAGATCACCCTCATGGGTGCCATCTTCCTGGCTGCGGTGGCTGTACTGCCGATCATTCTGGGCAACCTGACCGGTATGAGCATCCAGCTGGGCGGTACCAGCCTGCTGATCGTGGTTGGTGTGGCACTTGATACCACCCGCAGCCTCGACAGCTTTATGACGATGCGCAACCACAAGGGTTTCCTTGGCTGATCTAAAACAAAAGCACTGATGTGAGAAAGCACTGGAAAGGAGAGCATGCTCGTACTTTTCAGTGCTTTTTTGCTTTGAAGGGGCGTTAGTTCCTTCAAACACCCAAAAAGGCTCCTTTGATAGAGGAAAGGAAGAATATCTATGAATCTGATCCTGTTAGGCGCACCCGGCGCGGGCAAAGGCACCCAGGCCGAGATCATCTGCGCAAAGCTGAACATCCCCTCCATCAGCACCGGCAACATCCTGCGCGCTGCTGTCAAGGAAGGCACCGAGATGGGCCTGAAGGCCAAGAGCTTTATGGACGCTGGTGCTCTGGTGCCCGATGAGGTCATCATCGGCATCCTGAAGGACCGCCTGGCACAGGACGACTGCGCCAACGGTTTCATCCTGGACGGCGTGCCCCGCACCATCGCTCAGGCCGAGGCCATCGAGACCATGGGCATCCGCATCGACAAGGTGCTGGAGCTGTCTGTGGCGGACGATGTCATCGTGGAGCGGATGAGCGGCCGCCGCGTCTGCGAGAAGTGCGGCGCAAGCTACCACATCATCAACAAGAAGAGCAAGGTCGAGGGTGTGTGCGACCTGTGCGGCGGCAAGACCGTCATCCGCAAGGACGACCAGCCTGCTACCGTTCTGGATCGCCTGAAGGCTTACCACGAGCAGACTGAGCCGCTGGTGGCGTTTTACCGTGAGCGCGGCAAGCTGGCCGTGATCCCCTTCTGCCCCTCCATCGAGGAGACGACCGCTGAAGTGATGAAGGCACTGGAGGCATAATCGTGATCCAAATCAAGAATGCGAAAGAACTGGACGGAATGCGCAGGGCCAATGCCCTGAGCGCAGCTGCCCTGAAGTACGGCGGCCAGCACATTGAGGCTGGCATGACCACCTGGGAACTGGATAAGCTGATCTACGATTTCATCGTAAAGCACGGCGGTACCCCCAACTTCAAGGGACTGTACGGTTTCCCGGGAACAGCCTGCATCAGCCTGAATGATACCATCATCCATGGCATCCCGTCGCATGATATCGTCATCCGCCCGGGCGACATCGTCAGCATCGACACCGGTGCAAAGGTCGATGGCTTCAACGGCGACAACGCCTGCACCTATGCGGTGGGCAAGATCGACCTGGAAGCACAGCGCCTGCTGGATGTGACCAAGGCAGCTCTGTACAAGGGCATCGAGCAGGCAAAGGCCGGCAACCGCATCGGTGATATCGGCTATGCGGTGCAGAGCTACTGCGAGGACGCAGGCTTCTCCGTGGTCCGGGAGTTCGTGGGCCACGGCACCGGCCGTGAACTGCACGAGGACCCCGAGGTACCCAACTACGGCCATCAGGGCCGCGGCCCCCGCCTTGTGCCCGGCATGACCATTGCTATTGAGCCTATGATCTGCCAGTACGACTGCAAGATCACCCAGGCCAAGGACGGCTGGACGGTCAAGACCAAGGACGGCGGTCTGGCAGCGCACTTCGAGCACTCGAACGCGATCCTGAAGGATCACACCGAGATCATGACCCGCTTCTGGGATGATCTCGATTTTGATCCCGAGACCTTCTGCCTGAAGTAAGTAAACCGGTACAGCATCCCCCAAGGCCTCCCGGAAACGGGAGGTCTTTTTGCATCCAAAGCACGTCCTTTGTGCAATTCTGACAAGTTTTGGTGAAAAATTTTCATCTTCCCGGTGGAGAAGCGCAAAACCGGGGCGGGGAAACGGCCGGTTTGAAAATGCGAGAATTTTTTATCGGAAATACGGAAAAAACACTTGCAAATCCATTGCAAAAGGTGTATAATCTATAAATGGCCGTGACAGCCAGATGCTTTCTCGGTGGACAGGGATTTTCTGCCCACTTTGCGGATTTTGTGCCGCAGGAGAAGAAGTATGTGGCGGTTATCGCCGCCTGTCCGTCAATTCATGGCAAACTGAGCAGATCCAATGAGGAGGCAAATAGCTTGTCTAAAGAAGACGTTATCGAGATCGAAGGCATCGTGCGTGAAGCCATGCCCAACGCCATCTTTAAGGTGGAAATGTTGAGCGAGGATAAGAACACCGGGAAGCTCACTCCCAGCGGGCACATCCTCTTAGCGCACATCTCCGGCAAGCTGCGGACCAATTTCATCCGTATCCTGCCCGGGGACAAGGTTACCGTAGAAATGTCGCCCTATGACTTGTCAAAGGGCCGCATCACCTGGCGCTCCAAATAAGTGCCAGGGCATCAATCAAAAGGAGGTTCAACATCATGAAGGTCAAGCCTTCCGTGAAACCCATCTGCGAAAAGTGCAAGGTCATCCGCCGCAAAGGCCGCGTGATGGTCATCTGCCAGAACCCCAAGCATAAGCAGCGCCAGGGCTAATTCGGGCGCCTGGGGGTCAAGTGCGTAGAGTCCCGGCGCAGACCCCGACACTGACATGGGATGATTTTGGAGGATACTACTATGGCACGTATTGCCGGCGTTGACCTGCCCCGCGAGAAGCGCGTTCAGGTGGGTCTCACCTACGTTTACGGTATCGGTCAGACCACTGCTAACAAGATCCTGGAAGCAACTGGCATCAACCCCGATACCCGCGTCAAGGACCTGACTCTGGAAGAAGAGGCTAAGATCCGTGACTACATCGATCAGGCTAACATCATCGTTGAGGGCGACCTGCGCCGCAACGTTGCTCTGGACATCAAGCGCCTGGTTGAGATCCAGTCCTTCCGTGGCACCCGCCATCGCAAGAATCTGCCCTGCCGCGGCCAGCGCACCAAGACCAATGCACGTACCTGCAAGGGTCCCAAGCGCACTGTCGCTAACAAGAAGAAGTAAGGAGGATTTGAGAAATGGCAAGTGCAAATAACGCCAAGAAGGGCGCAAATGTCCGCATGAAGCGGAAAGAGCGCAAGAACATTGCTGCTGGTCAGGCTCATATCCAGTCTACCTTCAACAATACTGTCGTTACCATCACCGACCTGCAGGGTAATGCAGTGTCCTGGTGCTCCTCTGGCTCCCTGAACTTCCGTGGCAGCCGTAAGAGCACCCCGTTCGCAGCCCAGTCTGCTGCCGAGACCGCAGCCAAGGTTGCAATCGAGCATGGCATGAAGACTGTTGAAGTCTACGTCAAGGGCCCCGGCGCTGGCCGTGAGTCCGCTATCCGTGCGCTGCAGGCTACCGGCCTGGAAGTCACCCTGATCAAGGACGTGACTCCCATCCCCCACAACGGCTGCCGTCCCCCGAAGCGCCGTCGTGTCTGATCGAAGGAGGAAATTGAATTATGGCAAAGAATACGCAGCCTATCGCAAAGCGTTGCAAGGCCCTGGGCATTTCTCCTGCGGTCATGGGCTATGCAAAGAAGAATACCACCCGCAACTCCAACGGCAATGTCCGCAAGAAGCAGTCTGAGTACGCATCTCAGCTGAAGGAGAAGCAGAAGGTCAAGTTTATCTACGGCGTTCTGGAGAAGCAGTTCCACAATGCTTACCTGCGTGCTGAGGCTCGCCCCGGCAAGACCGGTGAGAACCTGCTCCAGATCATGGAGTGCCGTCTGGACAACGTCGTGTTCCGCCTGGGCTTTGCTCAGACCCGCCGCGACGCTCGTCAGCTGGTGAGCCACGCTCACTTCACCGTCAATGGCAAGAAGGTCAACATTCCTTCCTACCAGGTCAAGGCCGGTGACGTGATCGAGGTCCGTGAGTCCAGCCGCTCTTCTGCTAAGTTCGCAAAGCTCGTTGGCCCCGAGGCTCCCGTTGTGGCTCTGCCTTCCTGGCTGAACCGTGAGGCCGGCACCCTGAAGGGTGTTGTGACCAAGCTCCCCGAGCGCAGCGACATCGACTACGAAGTTGCAGAGCACCTCATCGTCGAGCTGTACTCCAAGTAATCCATTAAGAAGGGGAGGCCTTCCTTCTGGATGGCGACCTTTCGCATTCTTTTTAAAAGAATTTAATAATGGGCCGATGGCAACATCGGTTTGACAAGGAGGGCATAGATATGATGGAGATTGAACGTCCCAAAATCGAAACGGCAAGCCTGTCCCCGGACGGCCGCTACGGCAGATTCGTGGCGGAGCCTCTGGAGCGTGGCTTTGGCATCACACTGGGCAACAGCCTGCGTCGTGTGCTTCTTTCCTCTCTGCCCGGTGTCGCCGTGACCAGCGTCAAGATCGACGGCGTGGTTCACGAGTTCTCCACCATTGAGGGCGTCAAGGAAGACGTTACCGAAATTGTCCTGAACCTGAAGGGTATTGCTGCAAAGCTGTACACCGACGGGCCGAAGACAGTGCGTGTTGAGGCAGTCGGCCCTTGTGAGGTTACTGCGGACAACATCAAGCAGGGCGACGATATTGAGATCCTGAACCCTGAATGGCACATTGCAACCCTGGGCGAGGGCGGCAAGCTCGTCATGGAGCTCACCTTCGATAAGGGCCGCGGTTATGTGCCTGCAGAGCGCAACAAGCAGGCCATCGTCGAGAAGAACGATATCAACACTCTTCCCGTCGATAGCATTTACACCCCCGTGCTCAAGGTGAATTATAACGTTGAGAGCACCCGCGTTGGACAGGCCATCGATTACGACAAGCTGACCATCGAGGTTTGGACGGATGGCACGATCAATGCACAGGAAGCCGTTTCTCTGGCTGCCCGTGTGCTGACCGAGCACCTGAACCTCTTCGTCAACCTGTCCGATGAGGCTGCCGGTACGGAGATCATGGTGGAGAAGACCAACGACGATAAGGAAAAGGCTCTGGAGATGACCATCGAAGAGCTGGATCTGAGCGTCCGTTCCTTCAACTGCCTGAAGCGCGCCGGTATCAACACGGTGGAGGATCTGGTCAGCAAGAGCGAGGACGAGATGATGAAAGTCCGTAACCTCGGCCGCAAGAGCCTGGAAGAAGTCATGGCAAAGCTGGACTCCCTGGGCTTCAAGCTGAACACAGACGATGAGTAACTAAAATAATAAGGAGTGAAACGGGATGCCCGGTACCAGAAAGCTCGGTAGAACCAGCGACAGCCGCAACGCTATGATGCGCGCTATGGTCACCTACCTGTTAGAGAATGGCAAGATTGAGACCACTGTCACTCGCGCTAAGGACGTTCGTTCCATGGCCGAGAAGATGATCACCCTGGGTAAGGCCAGCGACCTGCACACCAAGCGTCAGGTCTACGCCTACATCACCAAGGAAGATGTTGCAAAGAAGCTGTTTGATGAGATCAGCCCCAAGTACGCTGACCGCAACGGCGGCTACACCCGCATCATCAAGATCGGCGCTCGCCGCGGCGACGCTGCTGAGATGGCAGTTCTGGAGCTCGTCTGATCGACTCTGACTGTTCAAACAGTGTAACAAAGGCTCTTTCCCTTCGGGGAAAGGGCCTTTTTGCATCGTGTGGCCCGGGCAGCGGGGTGTTCCCAAAGCAAGTGTCCGCTGGGGTGGGCCCCTGCTGCCGCAGGCAGTAGGGCGGGCGATGGAATGGCCCGTTTCACTTGCGTGGGAATGCCCCGCTGCCCGGTTGGGCGTTAGCAGCTGGGGCTTGTGATGGCGGGGCAAGAATGCTATAATTATACTGTATTTCTGCACGACTTTGCAAATTTTCCACAGAAGGGAGGGGCGGCGGTTGAAAAGACGACGGTTTCTGGTGCTGAGTGCAGGCTGCATGATGGGCCTGCTCTCGGCGTGCGGCCTTCCGATGTCGGAAAATGTGCAGGTGGAGGAGCTGCTGCGTGCCCCGCGCCTTCCGGGCGACTACGGTGCGCTGCAGAATGCCCTGAACGAATGGCTGGGGGAGAGCGCCCAGCTGAAATACCCGATGCAGGGGGAGCTGCTCTCGCCGTTCCTTTTGCAGGATCTGGATGGTGACGGCCAGCAGGATGCCGCTGTTCTCTACACCACGGCCCAGAGTTCCAACGTCTGTATTGCATTTTTGCAGAAGGATGCTGCAGGCGTGTGGCAGGTCCGCCAGAGCATCGAGGGTTTGGCGGATACAGTGGACAATGTCCGGCTGGCACAGCTGCAGGATGGTGCCGCCACCCAGCTGGTGGTGGGGTACCTCGCCGCGCAGGGTGACAGCTATCTGGCGGTGTACTCCTACGAGAACGGCACGGTCAATGCCATTCTGGAACAGTCCTATGAGCAGTATCTGGTGGAGGATATCACCGGCGGCGGCAACGAGGATCTGATCCTGATGTCCACGCTGGAGGACGGCGGGGTGCAGATCGAGCTGCTGACCGTTGACCGGGACGGGATGTTCCAGCAGGTGGCCGTCATGGGCCTTTCGGCAGATAAGTTCTCGGGCTGCGCCGCTGTGGCGGCGGGCCTGGGAGCGGACGGAAAGCGCTATCTGGTGCTGGACGGCTGGACCGGCCTTTCGGGCAACAATCTGGCCACGGTGCTGCTCTACTTCGATGAGGAAAGCCAGCAGATGCTGCCCGCTGAGCAGATCAGCACCAGTGAGCTGTACAATGCGTCCCTGCGCAATGTCTCCACGCTGGTCAGCCGGGATCTGGACGGCGACGGCATCGTGGAGATCCCCACCCAGCCTGACGAAGCGGGCCTGCTGAACCTGAGCCAGAGCCGACGGATGGATTTCATCGTCTGGATGGACTACACCAGCCCGGAGCCGGAAAAGAGCTTCGGCCTGTTGGACGAGGAGAGCAGCTGCTACATTGAGCTGCCCGCCGAGTGGGAGGGCAACCTGATGCTCACCGACAGCGCTGAGGGAGAGGAAGCTGTGGAGCTGCGCACCGTGGACGAGGGCAAGCTGGTGCTGACCATGCGCCTGGTTCCTTCCAGCGAGAGCGCGGCGGGCTGGACCCGCCTGGGCGTGGTGGCATCCCGCCAGATGCAGGCCAGGTTCGGGCCGGACGTGGTGCTGAAGGATCAGAGCTATCGACTGTCCCGGTCGTTGTACCGGTTGAATTGATGATACCGCTCAGTTTTGCAGAAGTTTACCGGATGCAGGCTGGGTGTTCTGAGGTGAAATGCTTCTCCGTGTGCTCTTGGGCAGAGGGAGAAAGCAGAAAAATATGGAGGTCTTAGATGGTCAAGGTACTTGTGGTAGAGGATGAAGCCAGCATCCGCGAGATGATCGCGCTGAACCTGCGGCTGGCGGGGATGGAGGCGGTGGAGGCCGACAGCGCCGAAGCCGCCCTGCCTCTGCTGGAGCAGAAGCCCGGCTGTGATGCAGCCATCCTGGATGTGATGCTGCCCGGCATGAATGGGTTCTCGCTCTGCGAGACCATCCGCCGCACCGACCAGAAGATCGGCATCATCATCCTGAGCGCCAAGGGGCAGGAGCAGGACAAGATCCGCGGCCTGTCCATCGGCGCGGATGACTATATGACCAAGCCCTTCAGCGTCAGTGAGCTGCTGGCCCGTGTGGAGGCCCTCTGCCGCCGGGTGGGCCGCTCGGGCGGCGGCTCCGCTGCAGACGAAAATGCCCCCACCACGCTGGTCAGCGGGGAATTTGTGCTGGATGAGAACCGCCGTGTTCTCCTCAAGGCCGGGCGGCAGATCGAGCTGACCCAGGTGGAGTTCCAGATCATGGAGCTGTTCTTCCACAACCCCGGCATCGCGCTGGTGCGGGAAAAGATCCTGAAGGGCGTGTGGGGCGAGAACTACTTCGGCGATGTGAAGATCGTGGATGTGAACATCCGCCGCCTGCGGATGAAGGTAGAGGATGAGCCCAGCCACCCCACCCACATTATGACAGTGTGGGGCTACGGCTACCGGTGGGAGGAGTAAAGAAAAACCTCTCAGTTGCGCTGTGCTCGACAGCTCTCCCGACAGGAGAGCCGAGATCACTGACAGAAAGGAGGAAAAGCAATGCGCAGTGGTATTACCCACCGCTGGCTGCGGGGAAGCCTGTTCCTGACCGTGCTGCTGGTGCTGCTGGTGGAGAGCATGTTCGTGTACAACTTCAGCCGCAGCTACTACAACAGCGTCCAGCAGACCATGATGCGGCGTTTTTCCTCCATCAACGGTCAGCTGAAAATGTACACCGGCGATACGGCCCAGAAGACCGCGGCCAACCGCAGTGTGGCCCTGCGCCGGATGGTGGAGCAGTTTGCGGATAAAGACAAATATGAGTTCATGCTGCTGGACGGCTACGGCGGCGTGATCGCCTCGTCCAGCGGCACAGGTGCGGACGGCATCGTTGTGCAGGACGACTTTAACAAGGCACAGGATGCACCGGACGGCGTGGGTGTGGCCATCTACCGCACCGCCAGCGGGGAAACGGTCATGGCCGTGTGCAGTCTGGTGCCCTACGCGGCCGAGGATGTGGCTGCCATGCGCCTTGTCACCAGCCTGACGCTGGTGCAGGAGCAGCTGAAAAGCGTTTTCATCATCAGCCTGATCGTGGTGGCGGCCATTCTGGGCTTTACAGTGGCCTCCGGCCTGTACTTCGTGCGGGGCATCGTGGTGCCGCTGGGGCAGGTGGAGCGGATCGCCGCCAGCATCGCCCGGGGAGAGCTGGATGTCCGCCTGCCTGTGACCGGTGACGAGCGGGACGAGGTGGACCGCCTGCGCGGCACCATCAATCAGATGGCCGAGGGGCTGGAAGAGACGGAGAAGATGAAGAACGAATTCATCAGCTCGGTCTCCCATGAGCTGCGCACGCCGCTCACCTCCATCCGGGGCTGGGTGGAGACCCTGCGCACCCTGGATGACCCCACCGATGAGAACTACCGCAAGGGGCTGGAGATCATCAACAACGAGACCGCCCGCCTGTACAACATGGTGGAGGAGCTGCTGGATTTCAGCCGCCTGCAGAATGGCCGCCTGAAAATGGAGTGCCGCCCCCTGGACCTTGTGGCCGAGCTGACGGACGCTGTCCTTTTCTGTGAAGCGCGCATCCAGCGGGAGGGGCTTCTGCTGGCCTATGCGGAGCCGGAGGAGATGATCCCGGTCTACGCCGACCCGGACCGCCTGCGGCAGGTGTTCATCAACATTCTGGACAATGCCATCAAGTATTCGGCCCCCGGCGGACGCATCACGGTCAAGATCTGGCAGGGCGAGTACAAAGCCTTCATCGAGATCATCGATCAGGGCCGCGGCATCCCGCCGGAGGATCTGGAAAACGTCAAGACCAAGTTTTACAAGGGCAGCAACTCGGTGCGGGGCAGCGGCATCGGCCTTGCGCTGGTGGATTCCATTATGACCGCACTGGACGGTACCATGGACCTCAAGAGTACGCTGGGCCGGGGCACGGTGGTCACCCTGGGCCTGCCGATCTATAAACGATAAGAGATTGTCCATATTTATCTGGTAAGATAGAGGGGCAGTTTTTACGATAGAGAGGGGACGCAGCGCCCCATAGGAGAGCCAATGAATCAACCGAACAAGGAACGCTTCAAGACGAGTGTGGGCGGGCAGGCCCTGATGGAGGGCATTATGATGCGGGGCCCGAAAAACATCTGCTGTGCTGTCCGCAAGCCCGATGGAACCATTGAGACCAAGGTCGAGCCCACCCCCACCCACGGCGTGTGGACAAAGATCCCGCTGGTGCGGGGAGCCATCTCGATGATCGAAAGCCTGATCATGGGATACAAGTACATGATGTACTCGGCACAGGTGAGCATGGGGGACGACTACGACCCCGCCGAAGAGGAGACCGCCTTTGAAAAATGGGTGGGCGACCATCTGGGCAAAAAGGCCGAAGATATCATGCTGGCGGCGGCTGCCGTGATCGGCGGGCTGTTTGCCATCCTGCTCTTCACCGTTCTGCCCACGGTGCTGGTGGGCGGCCTGAACCATCTGGTGCCGCTGGGCCGCTGGGCCAAGGTGGTGCTGGAGGCGGTGCTCAAGGTCGCCATCTTCCTGACCTACATGGCCGCCATCTCCCGGATGAAGGAGATCCACCGGGTGTTCGAGTACCACGGGGCCGAGCACAAGACCATTGCCTGCTACGAGGCCGGAGACCCCCTCACGGTGGAGAATGTCCGCAAATATACCCGCTTCCACCCCCGGTGCGGCACCAGCTTTTTGATTTTGGTGGTCATCGTCAGCGTGTTCCTGTACAGCGTGCTGCCCTGGTCCAGCACCAGCCTGCGGGTGGTGTTCAAGCTGCTGCTCCTGCCGCTGGTCATGGGCATCAGCTACGAGCTGCTCAAGTGGTGCGGCCGGTCGGATAACATCGCCACCCGCATCATCCGGCAGCCCGGCATCTGGGTGCAGCATCTGACCGTGTTTGAGCCGGACGACAGCATGATCGAGGTGGCCATTGCCGCCGTCACGCCGGTCCTGCCCGAGGACCCGGAGGACGGCAGATGGTAACCGCAGGGATGCTGCCCCGGGCAGCAGTCCGGGAGGTGGAGGCACGCCTGCGCGCCGCAGGCTGCCCCGACGCGGATTTTGACGCGGCCGAGCTCTTCCGGCTGGCAGTGGGCGGGGATGTCCGCCTTGCCGATGCTCCGCTGGGTGCAGAGCAGGCAGAGCGGCTGGAAGCCCTGACGGCCCGCCGCGCGGCCCGGGAGCCTTTGCAGTACCTTTGTGGCAGCTGGCCCTTCCTTGATTTTGAGCTGGCTGTCGGCCCCGGCGTGCTCTGCCCCCGGGCCGATACTGAGGTGGTGGCCGAAGCCGCCGCCGGAATGCTGGCTGAGGTGGAGGCACCCCGGGTGCTCGACCTCTGCGCCGGCACAGGCTGTTTGGGGCTGGGCGTGAAGCGCTTCTGCCCGGCGGCACAGGTCACAAGTCTGGAGAAGAGCCCTGCGGCATACCGCTATCTGGAACAGAACGCCCATCTCTCCCCGGTACTGACCATCACCCCGGTGCAGGGGGATCTGTTCACCTACTGGCAGACCCTGCCGGAGGGGCAGCTGGACCTTATTGTGTCGAACCCGCCTTACCTGACCGCCGCCGAGATGGGCGAACTGCAGCCCGAGGTGGCGCAGGAGCCTGCCATGGCGCTGGAAGCGGGGGAGGATGGGCTGGTATTTTACCGCGCCATTGCGGAACACTACCTGCAAGCCCTGCGCCCCGGCGGTGCCCTTGCCCTGGAGATCGGCTGGCAGCAGCGGGAAGCTGTAACGGCCCTGCTTGCCGCCAACGGGTGGACGGACATCGCGTGCAGAAAAGACTTTGGCGGCAATGACCGCTGTGTGATGGCGAGAAAACAATAAAAATATCTACAACTTCCTGTTGTAATATCTGTAAAATGTGTTATACTAGTACCGAAAGAATTGGAATGCCCGCGCCTGCGTTTGGCCGCACCGCGCCGGGAACAGATGACAAAGGAGCATGACACTATGGCAAAAAATCAGAACAACAACGTTGCCCCGGCGACCCAGAAGACCGATCCCGGTGCCAAGAAGGATGCGCTGGCCACGGCACTGGCCCAGATCGAGAAGCAGTTTGGCAAGGGCGCTGTGATGAAGCTGGGCGACAACGCTGCCATGCAGGTGGATGCCATCTCGACCGGAAGCATCGGCCTGGATCTGGCACTGGGCGTGGGCGGCGTGCCCCGGGGCCGCATCATTGAGGTGTACGGCCCCGAATCCAGTGGTAAGACCACGCTGGCCCTGCATGTTCTGGCCGAAGCCCAGAAGAAGGGCGGCGATGTTGCCTTCATCGACGTGGAGCACGCGCTGGACCCTGTGTATGCCGAGGCGCTGGGCGTGGACATCAACAACCTGCTGGTCAGCCAGCCCGATACCGGTGAGCAGGCCATGGAGATCTGCGAGGCGCTGGTGCGCTCCGGTGCCATTGATGCCATCGTTGTGGACTCTGTTGCCGCCATGGTGCCCCGCGCTGAGATCGAGGGCGAGATGGGCGACAGCCATGTGGGCCTGCAGGCTCGCCTGATGAGCCAGGCCATGCGCAAGCTGACCAGCGTCATCGGCAAGACCAACACCGTCTGCATCTTCATCAACCAGCTGCGTGAAAAGGTCGGCGTGGTCTACGGCAACCCCGAGGTCACCACCGGCGGCCGCGCCCTGAAGTATTATTCCTCTGTCCGCATCGATATCCGCCGCGTGGAGGGCCTGAAGGATTCTTCCGGCCAGTTCATCGGCAACCATACCCGCGCCAAGATCGTCAAGAACAAGGTGGCTCCTCCGTTCCGTGAGGCTGAGTTCGACATCATGTTCGGCGAGGGCATCTCCAAGATGAGTGAGCTCATCGATCTGGGTGTCAAGCTGGGCATCGTTCAGAAGAGCGGTGCATGGTTCAACTACGGCGATATCCGCCTGGGTCAGGGCCGCGACAATGCCAAGCAGTTTCTGCGCGATAACCCCGAGATCGCCAACGATATCGAGGGTCAGGTGCGCGCCAATGCCGACAAGCTCTATGCCACCCGCCGCCCGGGGGGCAAGGCTGCTGCCGCCCCTGCAGAGGGGGAACCGGCAGCTCCTGCCACAGCAAAGGAGCCGGTGGTCAAGGCTCCCGCCCGCAGCAGCGAGAGTGAGCTGGATATCATGGTGGAAGAGTAAATGGCCTTTTACAGCCGTGGCCGCCGCCCGCTGGCCGAAGAGGAAAAATCTACCGATGCCGCCAAGGCCCGCACCCGGGCCATGGAGCTGCTGGCCGGGCAGGAGTTTTCCTCGGGCCAGCTGTATGAGCGGCTGAACCGCCGCTATACCCAGCAGACCAGTGCCGCCGTGGTGGCAGAGATGGTGCAGCGGGAGTATATCAACGATGCCCGCTATGCCGAGACCCGTGCCCACGCTCTGCTGGCGGCAAAAAAGAGCCGCCGCGCCGCTGCCCAGAATCTGCGGCAGAAGGGCCTGGCCGCAGGCGAGATCCAGCAGGCGCTGGATGCTGTTTACACCCCCGATGTTTCCGGCGAGGACCCGGAGCTGGAAGCCGCCGCCGCTCTGGTGGAAGGGCATTACCGCAAAAAGTTGGAAGCGGGCCGCAGGGATCTGGTCATTGCGGCCCTGCAGCGGCGGGGATTTTCGTATTCCGTCATTAAGGAAGCCATTCGCAGGGTGGAGGAGGGGGAATAACCCTCTCAGTCAAAGCCTGCGGCTTTGCCAGCTCCCCCGAAGGGGGAGCTTTTCCGGAGCAAATCGTAAAAAATCAAAAGCATCCCTCAAAAGAGAAAGAGAGTATCATCCCTTATGAAAATTGCATGTATTTCCCTTGGCTGCCCCAAGAACCAGGTCGATCTGGACGTGATGGTGCACATCCTGCTTTCGGCCGGTCACGAGACGGTGGCCGACCTGGGTGAAGCCGATGTCATTCTGGTCAACACCTGCGGCTTTATCGAGAGCGCCAAGACCGAGGCCATTGAGAACATTCTGGAGGCCTGCGCTTACAAGCAGCAGAACCCGGAGCTGAAGGTCATCGTCACCGGCTGCCTGGCCGAGCGTTACCGCAGCCAGATCGAGGAGGAGATCCCCGAGGTGGATGCTGTGGTGGGCTGTGCCTCCAACAAGGCCATTGACACCATCGTGGCCCGCCTGTTCCAGGGTGAGAACCATCTGGAAAGCTACGGTGCCAAAAAGGACTTCCCGCTGGGCGGCAAGCGTGTCATCGGCACGCCTGCCCACTATGCGTACTTAAAGATCGCAGAGGGCTGCAACAACCGCTGCCACTACTGCGCCATCCCGGGCATCCGCGGCCCGCTGCACAGCCGCGATCTGGCCGACTGCGTGGCCGAGGCCCGCTGGCTGGCCGGTGAGGGCGTGAAGGAGCTGATCGTGGTGGCCCAGGACCCCACCGCCTATGGCGAGGACTGGGGCAAGCCCGGCAGCATCTGTGAGCTGCTGGACAAGCTGAACAAGGTGCCGGGCCTTGAGTGGATCCGCATCATGTACGCCTACCCGGAGCGCATCACCGATGACTTTATTGCCGCCATGAAGCGGAACGAGAAGGTGGTGCCCTACCTTGACCTGCCCATCCAGCACTGCAACGATACCATCCTCAAGAACATGAACCGCCGCTCCACCCGTGCGGAGCTGCTGGAGGTCATCGGCAAGTTGCGCCGGGAGATCCCCGGCATCACCCTGCGCACCACCCTGATCGCAGGCTTCCCTGGTGAGACCGAGGAGCAGTTTGAGGATCTGTGCAACTTCGTCAAGGAGGTCAAATTTGACCGTCTGGGCTGCTTTGCCTATTCTGCCGAGGAGAACACCGTGGCCGCGAAGATGGACGGCCAGATCGATCAGGAGACCAAGGACCGGCGCGCAGAGCTGGTGATGCAGATCCAGACCGGCATCATGGCCCAGAAACAGGCCGAAAAGGTGGGCCAGACCGTCCGTGTGCTCTGTGACGGCATCGACGAGGAGAGCGGCCTGTACCTCTGCCGCACCACCGGCGATGCCCCCGAGGTGGACGGCAATGTCTGCGTTTCCAGCAAGGAGCCGCTCTACCCCGGCCAGTTCTATGATGTGCTGGTGGAGGACAGCGACCTTTACGATCTGTACGGAACGGTTGCAAAATAACAAATTGGAGGAATCTATATGAATCTGCCCAATAAGCTCACCCTGACCCGGATCATTCTGGTGCCGGTGTTCATGGTCTTCGTTTCCCTGACCCAGATCGGCACGGAAGATTTCAACCCTACCTGGTATCTGGTGGCAGGCATCGTCTTTGCCGCGGCCAGCTTTACTGATTTTCTGGACGGCCATCTGGCCCGCAAGTGGAACATGGTCACCGACTTCGGCAAGTTTGCCGACCCGCTGGCCGACAAGCTGCTGACCACCGTGGCCTTCATTTACATGCTGCGGGACGGCGTGTGCAGTCCGGTGGTGCTCTGCATCATCCTGGCCCGTGAGTTCGCCGTGTCCGGTCTGCGGATGGTGGCCGCCGGTGCCAAGGACGGCAAGGTCATCGCCGCCAACATGTGGGGCAAGGTCAAGACTGTGCTGCAGATGCTGACCATCATCTTCTACTACTTCGGCACCGCATTGACCTGGGGCAATTCCGTTATGATAGGCGCTGACTGCGTGTTCCTCTCCTACTGGCTGTGCTGGCTGGTGGCCATTGCCACCGCCATCTCCGGCATCAAGTATCTGTGGGACAACCGCAGCTTCATCAATACCGCAAAATGATCAAGAAGATCGCCATTCTCTGTTCCATTTTCCTGAACCTCTGCATCGTGCGGTGGGAGCCGATGGCCATCCGGATGACCTGGGAAGCGGTGGGCAGCAAGACCTTCACCTTTTACACCGAGAACTCCAATGTCTTTGCGTTCTTCGTCTGCCTGCTGGTGGCGGTGTGTCAGGTGATCTGCCTGTTCACGGGGCGGCAGCTGCCCCGCTGGGTCAAGATGCTCAAATACATTGCCACCTGCTGCCTGACCATGACCTTCCTGACCGTGGTGTTCGTGCTGGGGCCCTACTGTGCCGACCAGGGCGGCGTGGTGTTTCTGCTGACCGAGAGCTCCATGCTCTACCACCACCTGCTCAACCCGCTGTGTGCCTTTGTCTCCTTTGTCCTGCTGGAACGGGAGCCAAAGCTGCCTGCGCGGTGCGTTCCGCTGGCGCTGGTCCCCACGATGCTCTATGGCTCTGTGGCCCTCTGGGCCAATTACCAGCGGCTCATCACCGGGCCTTACCCGTTCCTGCTGGTCTATCAGCAGACCACCCGGCAGACGGTGCTGTGGTGTGCGGCCATCCTGGCCATGAACCTGCTCTATGCCTGGCTTGTCTGGCGGCTGGGCGGGAACCGCCGCAAAAAGAAAAATGTGGGCTTGCTTTTCAGAAGCTGAGATGCAAAAAGGCTCTCTGCCGGTTTTGGCAGAGAGCCTTTTCTCGTGTTTTGCTTACAGCAGGGGGATCCCAGCCTTTGCGCAGGCCGCGCGGGTGGCTTCGTCCCAGACGCTTGCCTGTACCTCGCCGATGTGGGCGCTGCCCAGCAGCAGCATGCACAGACGGCTCTGGCCGATGCCGCCGCCGATGGTGTAGGGCAGCTCACCGTTCAGCACTGCCTTGTGGAAAGGCAGGGTGCGGCGGTCGTCACAGCCGGCCATGGTCAGCTGCCGGTCCATGCTCTCGGGGCTGACGCGGATACCCATGCTGCTCAGCTCGTAGCTGCACTGCAGGGGCTCGTTCCAGAACAGCAGGTCACCGTTCAGGTCCCAGTCGTCGTAGTCGGGGGCGCGGCCGTCGTGGGGCTTGCCGCTCTTCAGGGGAGCACCGATCTTCATCAGGAAGGTGGTGCCGTTCTCCTTTACAAAGGCATTCTCGCGCTCCTTCGGGGTCAGGTCAGGGTACTTGTCCTCCAGCTCCTGGGTGGTGATAAAGGTCACGTTGGGGGTGTGAAGGGGCAGATCCTGCAACTGGGGGAACATGGCGTGCAGGTTCATCTCGGTGGCGCAGACGGCCGACACGATGGAGCGCACCACATTCTTCAGGTAGGCCTCGCTGCGGTCCTCCTCGCGGATGACCTTCTCCCAGTCCCACTGGTCCACATAAACGGAGTGGAGGTTGTCCAGCTCCTCGTCCCGGCGGATGGCGTTCATGTCGCAGTACAGGCCCTTGCCTACCCGGAAGCCGTAGTCCTTCAGGGCCTTGCGCTTCCACTTTGCCAGCGACTGCACCACCTGTGCCTCGATGCCGCTGTCCCGGATGTCAAAGGTGACCTTGCGTTCCACGCCGTTCAGGTCGTCGTTCAGGCCGGTGGAAGCCTCCAGAAACAGCGGAGCCGACACGCGGTAGAGGTTCAGCGTGGCACACAGGGTGTCGGCAAACAGCCGCTTCACGGTGCCGATGGCACGCTGGGTGTCGTACAGGTTCAGCGCGGGTGTGTAGTTCTGCGGGATCATCGTTTTGCTCATAACAGTATACCCCTCTCTTTCCGTTCTCCGCCGCCGAGTTGCGGCACCGGAACGGCTTTCCCTTTAATACAGTAAATTATGGCACAATTTCAGAGCGTTGTAAAGGGGAGAACGCAAAGCCGGTGCAATTCGGGAGCTTACGCCTCTGCCACGGCCTCGATCTCGCACAGGACACCCTTGGGCAGATCCTTGACGGCAACGCAGCTGCGGGCGGGCTTGGAGGTGAAGTACTTTGCGTAGACCTCGTTGAAGGCGGCAAAGTCAGCGATATCGGCCAGGAAGCAGGTGGTCTTGATGACCTTGTCGTAGCCGGAACCGGCGGCTTCCAGGATCGCACCCACGTTCTTGCAGCTCTGCTCGGTCTGGGCGGCGATGCCTTCGGGCACAGTGCCGTCCGCGGGGTTCACAGGGATCTGGCCGGAGGTGTAGACGAAACCGCCTGCGATGAAGCCCTGGGAGTAGGGGCCGATCGCGCCGGGAGCCTTTTCAGTAGCGATGACTTTCATGGAAAATACCTTCTTTCTGTGTGTTTGATGGAGCTTTTCTCTTTGGGGAGAAAAATTCTGCTGCTTGAAGTCTACACCATGCGGCAGGATGTGTCAATCCGGGCGGGACTTTTTGCCCATGCGGCCTTTACAAGCGGGCAAAAAGGCGGTATCCTTAATCTATTGATACACCACCCTTCAGGAGGAACCCATGGATATCCGCCAGCTGCACTATTTTCTGGTTTTGTGCGAAGAAATGAACTACACCCGCGCGTCACAGCGGCTGTTTCTGTCGCGGCAGGCCCTGCGGCAGAGCATCACGGCGCTGGAAGCCGAGCTCTGCGGCCCGCTGTTCGTCAGCGCTCACCACAAGCTCTCGCTCACCGAGCGGGGGCTGAGTTTGCAGCGCCATGCGGCCCCGGTGGTGGAGCAGTTCCAGCAGATGCAGGCGGCCCTCCATGCGGAGATCCAGTCGGCCCAGCCGGTGCGCATCGGCATCAGTGTCTCGCTGGTGCCGGACTACCTGCCCGGGCTGGAGACCCAGCTGGACAAGTTCCGCCAGCAGTACCCCCACATTGAGATGCGGTTCCGCCTGCTGGAAAACGATGCCGTGGCCGATGGTGTGGAGCAGGGAGAGCTGGACGCGGGCCTTGTGATGGATCTGGGCACGGCGGCTCCGGTGCTGGCCCGCACCACCCTGCGGGCCGACCCGGCCTGCCTGCTGGTGCCGCGCGGCCATCCCCTCTGGGAAAAGGAGCGGGTGCCGCTTTCGGCCCTGCGGGGCCAGCGGGTGCTGCTGCCCAGCCTGCGGCAGGATCTGTTCAGCCCCCTGTGGGATGCCTGCGCCAGGGAGGGCTTTGCACCCAACGCGGAGATCGGCCCCAGCTTCTATCAGGCATACTATCTGGTCCAGGAGCAGCTCTGCACCTGTCTGACCCGCTACGAGCCGGGGGCACGGCGGGAGCTGGACCGGGTGCGGGACGTGCTGCTGGAAGATCTGCCGCCCCTCTGCGTCTCGATGGTGCAGCGGCGCGACCATAACTCGGCCTATCTTGACCTGCTGCGGGGCTACCTGATGGAGGTCATCGGGGGAGCGGCATCCCTGCCGCCCCGGCGGGGCCGCCCGGCAAAGCCCTTCTACAACTTCCCGGTGCTGTCCAGCGCCGCCCCCAAGGCGGCACCGCAGCACCCGGCTCCGGGCACCCAGCTGCCCTTTGCGGGCGGAAACAACTTCCGGGAGCTGGGCGGCTACGAGGCCGACGAGGGCAAGCATGTCAAGTGGGGGCAGATCTACCGCGGCATTCCCACCGGGCTGCTGACCGGGGCGGCTGACCGCAAGCTGCTGGACAGCCTGGGCTTGCGGCTCATCCTTGACCTGCGCAGCGAGTCCGAGGCAGCGGAGCAGCCCGACTATGTGCCCGATGGCGCGCGGCTGGTGCGCATCTGCGGGCTTTGCCACCCGGACGGAAGCGAGATCTCCTTTTCTCCCGGGGACATTGAAAAGCTGCTCAAGGGCAAGAAGGATGAGGAGCATAACCTCGCCGATGCCATGTATGAGCAGATGCTCTTCCGCAATAAGGCCTACAAGGAGCTGTTCCGGGCGCTGGAGGCGGGCGAAACGCCGATCCTGTTCCACTGCTCCGGCGGGAAAGACCGCACCGGCGTGGCGGCCATGCTCATCCTGCTGGCGCTGGGCGCTTCCGATGAAACGATCTGTCAGGATTTTGTCCGGACCAATGTCTGCCGCCGCCCGGAGCTGGAAAAGATCTGGGCCGCCCATGCCGAGGAGATCGAGGCGCATCCCGAACAGAAGCAGTTCTATCAGGGCATTGCCGGTGTCCACCCGGAGTCTGCCCACTTTGTGCTGGACACCATCCGCAAAGAGTATGGCACCACCGATGCCTATCTCGAGGCGGAATACGGCCTGACCCCCGCCCGCCTGATGCGGCTGCGGCGGATGTATCTGGAATAATGGCTGTTTTTTTAGAAAATTCCTTTCACTTTACTTGACATTGTACCAAATGTTTCGTAATATAAGAAGTAGTATGGAATCCATGACGCTGCGTGCAGGGATCTTCCGCAACCAAAGTTCAATGGGGCTTCATCTGCCCGTTTTTATATGAAAACCTTGTAGATAAAAAAGCTGCATCAGGCCGCAGGGGCAAACATGCCCTTTTTGTGCGGTGCTGTTGTCTGTTTTGTTGTTGAGAGCTTGATTTTGTATTGTTGACCCACGCCTTGCGCGGCAGCGTCTCCAGATTTTAGTTAATTTTGAACTTTAATTGTAAGGAGAGTGAACACGATGTCCCCGATCATTCTGTTGATCGTGGTCGTGGTTGCTGCTGTTGCTGCCGGCGCGGGTTATTTTATTGGTTACAACAACCGTAAAAAGACCGCCGAGGCACAGATCGGCAGCGCAGAAGCCGAGGCTACCCGCCTGGTGAACGAAGCAATCAAGACCGCTGACCAAAAACGAAAAGAAGCTGTTCTGGAAGCCAAGGATGAGGCTTTCCGTCTGAAAGCCGAGGTCGATGCCCAGAAGGCAGAGGCCGACAAGGAGATCAAGCAGCGCCGTGCTGAGATCAGCCGCCAGGAGAACCGCATTGACCAGAAGGAAAATGCGCTGGACCGCAAGACCGAAGCCCTGGAAAAGAAGGAAGAAGAGCTCAAGAAAAAGCACGAGGAGGCCGACAGCCGTCTGGCTGAGGTGGATGCCATCCGTGCCAAGGAGATGGAGCGCCTGGAGACCCTGGCGGGCCTGAGCCAGGAGGATGCCCGCGAAGTGCTGCTGCACAAGGTGGACGAGGAGCTCACCCACGAGAAGGCTGTCCGTGTGGCTGCCTACGAGACTGACCTGAAGGAAAACTGCGATAACATCGCCCGCAACATGATCGGTCAGGCCATCAGCCGCTGCGCCGCTGACCACTGCAGCGAGACCACCGTCAGCGTGGTGCCCCTGCCCAGCGACGAGATGAAGGGCCGTATCATCGGCCGTGAGGGCCGCAACATCCGCGCGCTGGAAACTGCCACCGGCGTGGATCTTATCATCGATGATACCCCGGAGGCCATCACCCTGTCCTCCTTTGACCAGACCCGCCGCGAGGTTGCCCGCATGACGCTGGAGCGCCTGATCGGTGATGGCCGCATCCACCCCGCCCGCATTGAGGAGACGGTGGAGAAGTGCCGCCACGACCTTGAGCTGCAGATGAAGCGGGAGGGCGAGCGCGCCGTGATGGAACTTGGCATCCACGGCCTGCACCCCGACCTCATCAAGCTCATCGGCCGCCTGAAGTACCGCACCAGCTTTGGCCAGAATGCTCTGACCCACAGCATGGAGGTGGCCTGGTTGGCCGGTCTGCTGGCAGGCGAGATGGGCGTGAACGTCACGCTGGCCCGCCGTGCCGGTCTGCTGCATGATATCGGCAAGGCCCTTGACCATGAGATCGAGGGCAGCCATGTCCAGATCGGTGTGGATATCTGCCGCAAGTACAAGGAAAACACCCAGATCATCCATGCCATTGAGGCCCACCACGGCGATGTGGAGCCCAAGACCCCGCTGGCCTTTATCATCCAGGCCTGCGATGCCATCAGCGCCGCACGTCCCGGTGCCCGCCGCGAGAACGTGGAGAGCTATGTCAAGCGTCTGGAAAATCTGGAGGAGATCTCTTCCAGCTTTGAGGGCGTGGAGCAGGCCTTTGCCGTTCAGGCCGGCCGCGAAGTCCGCATCATGGTCAAGCCTGATGTCATCAGCGATGATCAGGTCATCCTGCTGGCCCGCCAGATCGCCAAGAAGATCGAGGATACCCTCGATTATCCCGGCCAGATCAAGGTCAACGTCATCCGCGAGAGCCGCGCCATCGAGTACGCGAAGTAAGATCAGAATCAAGAGGAGCCCGTTGTGTTCGTACAGCGGGCTCCTTTTTTGTCTGTGAGTCTCTCGGGCGCGTCGTGTCAGATCTCCGGGCAGGGGTGCAGGTTTATGAGACCGTCTATCCTGCTTTTCCTGCTGGGAGAGGTGTCATTGCGAAGCAATGACAAAGAGAACTGCGATAGGCTGAACTGATTTCAACTCTTAATAAAATGAAGTGAACGAAGTTAAATGTACTCTGTGGGAATACAAGTGGTGACTTTAATGCAAGAACTGTCTTTACACAAAATACAGCACAGGAGAAAAACTATACAAAAATTAGTTTCCGTTTTCGGCGGGATGTTGGATAAAGGGGAGAAATGGGCCTTTTTGGAGAATAAATTCGGCAAAAAGTCTTTTCTTTGCCGACGGATGGATGTATAATGCGGCCATGGCACAAGGGTGTGCAGAAGCTCCAGAGGGGGAGCAGAGCCCCTTGTGCATTTTCAGAAACTGATGCTTTATCAGTGTAGAGCATTAAAGAGAGGGGAAAACATATATGAAATTCGATCGTCGTATTTCGCGCCGCAGCTTCCTGGCAGCTGCCGGTGTCACCTCTGCCGCGCTGGCTCTGACAGCCTGCGGCGGCTCTTCCAGCTCCACGGCTGCATCTTCTGCAGCCAGCGGCGCTTCCTCTGCTGCGGCTGGCACCGCACAGGGCGGCACCCTGAACATCATGCTGGAGACCGAGGTCCAGTCTCTGGACCCCCAGGTGGCCACCGACGGCACCTCCTTTGAGGTCATCGCGGATTACACCGATGGCCTGATGCAGATGGATGCTGACGGTGCAGCAGTTCCCGCCATGGCGGAGACTTATGACATCAGCGAGGACGGCAAGACCTACACCTTCCACCTGCGCGATGCAAAGTGGTCCAACGGTGAGGCTGTGACCGCCGCCGACTTTGTGTTCGGCTGGCAGCGTGCCGTAGACCCCGCCACCGCTTCCGAGTATTCCTACATGCTGTCCGACATTGGTCAGGTGGTCAACGCCGCTGAGATCATTGCCGGTGAAAAGCCCGTTACCGACCTGGGCGTGACCGCAGTGGATGACAAGACCCTGGAGGTGCAGCTGAACGTTCCTGTCAGCTACTTCCTGAGCCTGATGTACTTCCCCACCTTCTACCCGGTGAACGAGGCCTTCTACAACACCTGCGCTGACACCTTTGGCACCAGCCCCGAAACGGTGCTGTCCAACGGTGCGTTCGTGCTGACCGATTATCAGCCCGCCGCCACCGCCTTTGCGCTGGAAAAGAACCCCGATTACTATGATGCGGATAAGATCGCTCTGGACGGTCTGGCCTATCAGGTCATCAAGGACAGCCAGCAGGCTTTGATGAGCTATCAGACCGGCACGCTGGATATCACCCTGCTGAACGGTGAGCAGGTCGATCAGGTCAAGGATGATCCCGAGTTTACCAGTGTGGGTGCCGGTTACCTGTGGTACATCAGCCCCAACATCGACGCTGTGCCTGATCTGGCAAACCTGAACCTGCGCAAGGCCATGACCTTTGCGCTGGATCGTGATGCCATTACCGGCGATGTGCTGAAGGATGGCTCCACCCCCGCATACACCGCTGTTCCCGCACAGTTTGCAACCGGCCCCGACGGCAGCGATTTCAGCGCCGACCAGACCAAGTTTGCAGATGACTGTGCTTATGACCCCGAGAAGGCCAAGGAGCTCTTTGAGACCGCCAAGGCTGAGCTGGGCAAGGATACCTTCACCTTTGATATGGTGGTGGATGCTGACGATGCACCCCAAAAGGTGGCTCAGGTCGTCAAGGAGCAGCTGGAGACCACGCTGGAGGGCCTGACCATCAACCTGACCGTGGAGCCCAAGAAGCAGCGCGTGCAGGATATGCAGGACGGCACCTTTGAGCTGGGCCTGACCCGCTGGGGCCCCGACTACGCTGACCCCATGACCTATCTGGGTATGTGGGTGACCGGCAACTCCAACAACTACGGTCTGTGGAGCGATGCCGACTACGATGCCATCATTGACGAGTGCACCACCGGTGATTTGTGCACCGACCCCGAGGGCCGCTGGGCAGCCCTGTATGAGGCCGAGCAGATCGTCCTCGAACAGGCCGTCATCTTCCCCCTGTACGGCCAGTGCAACGCCGAGATGATCTCCTCTGCCGTCAAGGGTGTCGAGCATCACCCCTGCGCTCTGAACCGTGTGTACAAGAACACCACCAAGAGCGAGTAAACAACTGAATCGCTGAATAAGGCCGCACAGTGGCCCGCAAAAGCCACTGTGCGCCTTTTTGGCATTGTGCCTGTCCGCGGCAGACGAACGACTGACCGCGAAAATACACCCGGACAAAGGGGGTCCACCCGACGTGAAAAAATATACGCTCAAGCGAATCCTGACCTCGCTGTTCACACTGCTGGCCATTCTGCTGGTGCTGTTTATTCTGATGCAGCTGATGCCCGGTTCGCCCTTCAATGATGAAAAGCTGACGCCCGATATGCGGGCTGCCCTGTACGCAAAGTACGGCCTGGATCAGCCCATCTACATCCAGTTCTTCCGCTATGTGGGCAACATGCTCCGGGGAGATCTTGGCGTGAGCTATAACATCTCCAAGAATACACCCATCTCCCAGCTCATCCAGAGCCGCCTGCCCATCTCCATTCAGGTGGGCGGCATGGCTGTGACGCTGGGTGCCGCTGTGGGCCTGGTGCTGGGCATCATTGCCGCACTCAAGCGGGATACCATTTTTGATACCATCGCCACCATCATCTCGGTCATCGGCGTGTCGGTGCCTTCCTATGTGTTCGCACTGGCCCTGAGCTATGCCTTTGGCTTCAAGCTCCGCTGGTTCCCGATGCTGTTCTCCGCCAAGGATGTCTTTGGCTCCAGCGTCCTGCCCAGCATCTCGCTTTCCATGTTCACCATGGCCTCCATTGCCCGCTTTACCCGCAGTGAGATGATCGAAGTCCTTGATTCCGATTACATGCTGCTGGCTGAGAGCAAGGGCATCTCCGGCCCGGCGCTGATCTTCCGCCATGCCCTGCGCAATGCCCTCATCCCCATCATCACGGTGCTGGCACCCCTGATCGTGGATCTGATGACCGGCTCGCTGGTGGTGGAAAAGATCTTCGCCATTCCCGGCGTGGGCAGCCTGCTGGTCACGGCCATCCAGTCCAACGATTACAACGTGGTCATTGGCCTGAGCTTTATTTACAGCGCCATGTACATTGGCATCATGCTGGTCGTTGACCTGCTCTACGGCATCATCGATCCGCGCATTCGTCTGGCAAAGGGGGATGACTGATATGGCAGAAAAAGCAATCCGCCTGGGCGGCGAATCCACAGCGGATGCCATCGTCAGCGCGGTGGATTCCCTGTATCCCGAGCACACCTTTGAGGACAAGGAGTTTGCCCTCAAGCACAACGACGATGAGATCGCCGTGGATACCAACTTTGCGGCCCAGAGCTTCTGGAAGGATGCCATCCTCCGCTTCTTCGGCAAGAGGAGCGCCGTGCTGGGCCTGATCCTGATCGCTGTCATCGTGCTGCTGGCCGTTTTTGGCCCGGGCATGAACAGCTATACCTACTCCGGCCAGGATCTGAGCCAGAAGAACTTTGCCCCCCGGGTGCCGGGCATCGAGCGCCTCGGCATTCTGGACGGCAGCGAGAAGATGAGCACCACCACCGGCAGCAAGACCGTCAACGCTTATGTGGAAAAGGGCAAGGACGATGTCTACTACTGGTTCGGCAGTGACCTGTACGGCCGCGATATCTGGACCCGCACCTGGGAGGGTGCCCGTGTCTCCCTGATCATCGCGGTGGCCGCTGCTGTCATCGATATGGTCATCGGCATGAGCTATGGCCTGATCTCCGGCTACTTTGGCGGCAGGGTGGATATGGTGATGCAGCGCTTCCTTGAGGTGGCCAACGGCATTCCCCGCCTGGTCATCGTTACGCTGCTGCTGCTGGTGCTGCAGCCCGGCATGGTCACCATCATCTTTGCCCTGATGCTGACCGAATGGGTGGGCATGAGCCGCATTGCCCGCGCCGAGATGCTCAAGCTGAAGGATCAGGAATTCGTGCTGGCCTCCCGCACGCTGGGTGCAGGCAGCTTCTTCATCATCTTCAAGGAAGTGCTGCCCAACATCATCGGACCCATCATCACGCAGGTCATGTTCAGCATCCCCACCGCCATCTTTACCGAAGCATTCCTGTCCTTTGTGGGTCTGGGCATCCCGGTGCCCCAGTGCTCGCTGGGTTCTTTGATCAGTGAGCTGTACAACAGCTTCACCACCCACCCCTATCAGATCATTCCGCCCATTGTGGTGATGAGCCTGCTGATGCTCAGCTTCAATCTGGTGGCCGATGGTCTGCGCGAGGCCCTGGACCCCAAGATGAAGAGTATGTAAGGAGGAACACCCCATGCCTGAGAATAAAAAAGAACAGGTCTTGTCGGTGCGAGACCTTGATATCACTTTTAAGACCACCGCAGGCCCGGTGCACGCCATCCGGGGCGTGAACATCGACCTGTACAAGGGCGAGACCGTTGCGCTGGTGGGCGAATCCGGCTCCGGCAAGTCCGTGACCATGAAGGCCGCCATGGGCATTCTGGCCAAGAACGCCACCGTGAACAGCGGCTCCATCCAGTTCAGCTACCACCATGCAGACGGCTCTCCCGAGACGGTGGACCTGCTGCAGAAGGACAAAAAGTGGATCCGCCGCCACATCAATGGAAAGCGCATCGCCATGGTGTTCCAGGACCCCATGACCAGCCTTGACCCCACCATGACCATCGGCAAGCAGATCATGGAGGGAATGCTCTGGCACTTCAAGATGCCCAAGGCCGAGGCCTACAAAAAGGCACTGGAGCTGCTGGAGGAGGTGGGCATCACCGATGCGGAAAAGCGGATGAAGAATTATCCCCATCAGCTGTCCGGCGGTATGCGTCAGCGCGTGGTCATTGCCATTGCCCTGTCCTGCGACCCCGACCTGCTCATCTGCGATGAGCCCACCACGGCACTGGACGTGACGATCCAGGCCAAGATCCTGGAGCTGATCCGCAGCATCCAGAAGGAGCGCGGCATCTCGGTCATCTACATCACCCACGACCTGGGCGTTGTGGCAAAGGTGGCCGACTATGTGGATGTCATGTACGCGGGCAAGATCGTGGAGACCGGCACCATTGATGAGATCTTCTACGACCCCAAGCATCCCTACACCTGGGGCCTGCTGTCGGCCATGCCCGATCTGGACACCGCCGATGACCGTCTGTACACCATCCCGGGCTCTCCGCCGAACCTGCTGCATGAGAAGCCGGGCGATGCCTTTGCACCCCGCAACCGCTTTGCCCTGCACATCGATGATGAAGTCGATCCCCCCATGTTCAAGATCAGCGAGACCCACTATGCGGCCACCTGGCTGCTGGACCCCCGGGCCCCCAAGGTGGAAATGCCGCCGGAGCTGGCCCAGCGCATCAGCCGCATGAAAGCGGATGCAGAAAAGATCAAGGAGGCGGAATAAATGGCTGCACAGAGCGCGACCCCGCTTCTGAAAGTAGAGGGCCTGAAACAGTATTTCAAGGTGAACAAGAACTTCACCGTTAAGGCTGTGGACGACGTGAGCTTTGAGATCTACCCCGGCGAGACCTATGGTCTGGTGGGCGAATCCGGCTCCGGCAAGTCCACCATCGGCCGGAGCATCATCCGGCTGTACGACCCCACCGCAGGCAAGATCACCTTTGACGGGCAGGACATCAGCGGACACCTGAGCCACGCACAGAACAACACCCTGCGCACCCAGATGCAGATGATCTTCCAGGACCCCATGGCCAGCCTGAATCCCCGCAAAAAGGTGGAGGACATCATCGGCGAGGGACTGGACATCCACCACATGTACAAGACCCCGGCGGATCGCCGGGAGAAGGTGGAAAAAATTCTGGCCAAGGTGGGCCTTGCCCCGGAGCACGCCGAGCGTTACCCCCATCAGTTCTCGGGCGGCCAGCGCCAGCGCGTGGGCATCGCCCGCGCCCTGATCATGAACCCCAAGCTCATCATTGCCGATGAGTGCATCTCGGCACTGGATGTGTCCATTCAGGCGCAGGTGGTCAACCTGATGAAGGATATCCAGCAGGAGACCGGCACGGCCTACCTCTTCATCGCCCATGACCTTTCCATGGTCAAGTATATCTCTGACCGCATCGGGGTGCTCCATCTGGGCCACCTGCTGGAGACCGGCACCACCGAGGAGATCTTTGAGCATCCCATCCACCCCTACACCCGGAGCCTGCTGTCGGCCATCCCACTGCCCAACCCTGTTGTGGAAAAGCGCCGCGTGGCCGAGACCTACGATTACGCCGCCTCCGGCATCGATTACAGCCTGGGTACCAGCCACCATGTTGCGGGCAGCCACTACGTCAAGTGCACAGACGCAGAGTTTGCCCAGTGGTGCAGGTAGACCATATCCTCCCAGCAAATGCAAAGCGCCCCCGCTCACCGGTGTTTCCGGCAGGCGGGGGCGCTGCTTTTTGTAGGAAGTTCAGAAGGTCAGCCGCATCTGGTACCACACCACGCCGCCGTGGGTGGAGCCGGAAACGCCTTCGCTGACAAAGCCGAAGCCGGCGTAATAGTGCACGAGCCTGTCCTTGCAGGTGAGCACCAGCCCCCTGCGGCCCTGAGCCTTTGCATCGGCGATGGCCCGGCGGAGCAGCTGCCCGGCCAGGCCCTGCTTCCGGTATTCGGGCAGGGTGTTCACCCCAAAGATCATCTGCCATGCTCCATGCGCATCGTGCAGGGAAGCGTCGGCGTACATCTCGTCTGTCAGGTCGGGGGTATCGGTCACAAAGCCGTCCACAAAGGAGACGAGCTTTTCGTCCTCGAACAGCAGCCAGAAGTGGTCGGCGTAATGGGTCAGCCGCCCGGCAAATTCTTCTTTTGTGGCCGCTTCCGCAGCCGGGAAGCAGGCCGCCTCCACGGCAGCAATGGCATCCAGATCTTCAAAGGTGGCAGTACGGATCTTTTGCATAGTCATTCTCCAGAGTTTGATTTGTTGAGCTGAGTATACCACACCATCCCGCAAAGCGCCAGCAAAATAAAAAGAACCACCGACCGAAGTCGATGGTTTTTGTCCCCGGAGGGAACAGGGGCCGACCGGGACTTCACCTCTCAAGCTCCTGCGAGTTTCCGAAGTGCTCTTGTTGGGGTATGCTTGTCGGGGCAACGCCCCTCCATCTGCTGTCGCAGACCGCGCTGCCGCTTAAAAGCCCCACTGGGGCTTTCATTGCTTCGCTGCGCTTCGCAAACGCGGTCCCACCCCAAACCCTGCCGGGAACGTGTATGGCAAACTGGAAGTTGTAAATACATGTTTTCCCAAGTTCTTTTGCCATATCATGTATTCTTGAATTTAACATCAAATCTACAATTCTATCAGGCTCTTACTTTTCCATTTTCCACTCTTCCATCTAAGCACCATTCCAATTGCTCTAGCGCACTCATCACCCGCCATGGCAATATATGCTCCTACCGCCAGAAGTCCCATGTGTATTCCAAGAAAATATGTTCCACCAACTGCAAACAGATACATAAATATTGCACCAATTATAACTGGAAAAATAGCATCTCCACTTGTTTTTAATGCCTGTCCATATACAAGATTTGTCACTCTTCCAAATTCAAGGAATATATCTACTATCAACAATTTTACTACAAGCTCAATCATCTGTGTATCATCCGTAAATATATGAACGATAAAACGTCCGGTCATTGCAAATGTCACAGAAAAGCACGTTGCTGTTACAAGACCATATATCACAGCTTTCCGTGTACCCCTGTCGCATTCCTCATACTTCTTTGCCCCGATTCTCCAGCCAGTCATAATAGCATTTGCCTGTGCAAGTGCTGCCCCCACACAATATGAGAAATTGGCTATCTGCATAGCATACGAACGAGCTGTAACATTCATTCCATCCGTATCCATCTGGTTCATAAAACGCACTATAAATGTCATTGCTACATTATAAAGTGCTGTCTCAAATGCAGAAGGAAACCCGATCTTAACAATCTGTGCAAGTATCCTTCGTGGTTGTTCACGTTCAGGGCTCTGCTTTGCTTTTATAAGTACAGCCCCCATTGCCGCTACAATAATAAGATTCACAGCTTTTGAAATAACTGTTGCAGTAGCAACTCCCATGACTCCCCAGTGAAACACAAACAGGAATACTGAATTCAGTATAATATTAATTACATTACCGACAACTGTCCCTGTCAAGGAATGTTTTGTATATCCAAATACTCTTAAATAGCTGGAAAAAATAGGAATAAGCGCATTTAAAAAGCTTGCGCCTCCAACAATTTTAAGATATGTTTCAGCTGATTCAAGCAAAGCAGGAGCAATACTCACTGCCCTCAGTATCCCTCCTGAAAAGACAGCAAGAACAACAGATATCAAGATACCTGTCAGTGCATTAAATACAAGTCCAAGCTGTCTCGCCTGATATGCAATTCCAGGTCTTCCAGCCCCGATATTCTGTGACATCACCGCTACCATACCAGATGATATTACCCCGAACATAATGATAAAAACACCTATATATGTATTTGCTGTTCCGACAGCCCCAACAGCCTGGTCGCTTACTGATGATAACATCAGTGTATCAACCATACCTGAAAGCATATAAAATAAAGTTTCCAGACATATTGGCACAGATAGTTGTGTCAACGTTTTTCTTTCACCTTGCATGTTTTCCTCCACAAATTCCGAGTTGTTGAACTGAGCCGAGTATACCACACCATCCCGCAAAGCGCCAGCAAAACAAAAAGAACCACCGACCGAAGTCGATGGTTCTTGTCTGCGGGTGGAGCAGGGGTCATCCGGAACTTCACTTCTCAAGCGCTTGTGAGTTTCCGAAGTGCTCTTGTTGGGGCGTGCTTGTCGGGGCAACGCCCCTCTATCTGCTGTCGCAGACCGCGCTGCCGCTTAAAAGCCCCACTGGGGCTTTCATTGCTTCGCTGCGCTTCGCAAACGCGGTCCCACCCCAAACCCTGCCAGGAACGTGTACGACAAACTGGAACTTGTCGGGGCAAGGCCCCTCCATCTGCTCTCGCAGACCGTTCGGTCACTTAAAAGCCCCACTGGGGCTTTCATTGCTTCGCAAACGCGAATTTTCAAATTAGTCTTTGCAAATAACCTTTGAACCTTCACCATCAATTACAATTCCCTGACGGTTGTTAATTGGGCATAGATTCAAATCCGAAAACTCAGTCATTATTTTCTCGGTAACTTTCTTAAATGGTGCTGTAAGATAATGCGGAAGAACATAGAAATCAATCAAATCAAGCCCTGCATCATCTTCTTGTGAGTAGTCCTCCGGCTTTTCATCCATTTGCTCGATATATTGGATGCTTGGAGCGCATATAATTGCGCCTGCCGATTCACCGATCATCAGTTTTCCCTTTTCCAATTCCTTCTTCAACAGCGCATCCGTTCCCGTTTTACGGAGCTGGTCCATAAGGAAGAAAGAATTTCCGCCGGTAAAATATATCACATCTGCTTCTTCAAAAACAGACTGTATCGTTGAATAAGCCTCCGTTGAAATATCAATTTCAGTTACGATTGCTCCCAACTTTTTGAATAATTTTCGAGCCGAGCCGACATAACCGGTGTAGCCTTCACGCAGCGAAGCTGTTGGAATAAATGCGACTTTCTTATTCTCAATTTCTTCCTTTATCAGACTTCCTACACTTGAAAAGTGCGAACATAAAAATAGTTTCATCAATATTCTCCTTTATAAATTCCGAGTTGTTGAACCAAGCTGAGTATACCACACCATCCCGCAAAGCGCCAGCAAAACAAAAAGAACCACCGACCGAAGCCGATGGTTCTTTTTCACGAGTGGAGCATTGTCCACAGCACTCGAACCTAAAACCTCTTCACGGGTAACCGTCTTGGCATCGTCCGTGAAGTTGAAATTGAGTACGACCCGGTCATCAAAGACGTAGACCGAGTTGACAAAGGTATCAATGATCTGCCGCTGGTGTTCCGTGCTGCCCACGTCACCCTTGCGGAATTTTTCAAACCAGAACCGCATCCATTCGCGGGTCAGGACCGGCTTTTTCAGCTCTTCTTCCAGAATGCTGGTGTTCAGATCTTCTTTCCGGGCTTCCAGTTCGTCCAGCCGCTGCTTGGTGGTCGGGGTCAGGATGCCCTGTTCAATAGCTTCCAGAAGATTTGCCAGCCGCTTCTCCGTATCACGGAGCTGGTCTTTCAGGACAGGCAGCCGGGTGTTCTCCTGCTGCTGGGCTTCCATAATCAAATCTATCAGCCGTTCGATGATTTTATCGCTGAGAATCACCTTGATAGCGGTCTCCACCACGAACCGTTCCAACGGCTCTTTACGGATGGCTTTCAGGTCGCAGTGCGCCTTGCCGTGGCGTTTGGCGTTGCCGCACTTGTAGTAATAGTAGGTGTTTCCCATGTGACTAGTGCCGCTCTCGCCGCCCATGAGCGTACCGCACTTGCCGCAGAACAGCTTGGTGGTCAGCAGATAGCTCACATCCTCTTTTGCAGGGCGACCGTGGGCGATCCTGTTCTGCTCGAAACGCTGCTGCACCCGGTTGAACAAGTCCTCATCCACGATGGCGGGAATGCCGCCCGGTGTCACGATGTCTTTATAGCGGTACTCGCCGATGTAGCGGCGGTTCCGGAAAATCTGGAAGAAGCTGTTCTTCACAAACGGCTTCCCGGTGCGGGTACGCAGGCCGCGCTCGTTCAGGGATGCGGCAATCTTCTCAGCCGGTTCGCCGTCGGCATACCGGGTAAAAATCTCCTGCACGATGGGAGCCGTTTCCGGGTCGATATGATATAGCCTGTCCTCCTTGCCAATGGTGAAGCCCAGCGGAACGATACCGCCGTTATACTTGCACTGGAGGGCATTTTCGCGCTCACCGCGCGCTACTTTCAGGGCGAGTTCGGCGGAATAGTATTCCGCCATGCCGATAAGCATACTCTCCACCATAATGCCTTCAGGCCCCTGCGAAATGGGTTCCATGGCAGACACCAGATGGACACCGTTCTTTTCCAGCTGGTACTTGTAGTTCACGGCATCGAACCGATTCCGGGCAAAGCGGTCCAGTTTCCAGACCAGAACTACATCGAAGATTTTCTTCGCGCTGTCCTTGATCATCCGCTGAAAGTCCGGGCGGTCATCCGTCTTGGCAGAGTAGGCACGGTCAATGTAGGTGCCGACCACGGTGATGCCGTTCTTCTCGGCGTAGTCCTTGCAGTCGCGCAGTTGTCCTTCAATGGACGCTTCTCGCTGGCTGTCAGATGAATAGCGGGCGTAGATCACGGCGGTCATGGTTGCACCTCTCTTTACACATCATTTTGGCGATACTTCGTATAACCTATATACCATATTTCACATCGGTTTGCAAGAAGATTTTAAATCGCTGTCACTGCTCAAAATTGTGAAAATAATGATTCTGAGCTTCAAATATAAAATAGAAAAGTGGTGGTGCTCACGGTGAGCACCACCACTTTAGAAGAAAGAAGTTCCTTTGCTGCTTGTGCGCCTTAACAATCTGGAAACAATCACAGAAAATCGAATTTGAGCATATTAGGTAAGAGCAAGAATCGTCCCGTGGCCACAAATTTTCAATTCTTGAAAATTCTTGCCCCTTTGGGACAGCTTCTTGTTGGGGCGTGCCTGCCCCAAACCCTGCTGTAGACGGATACAAAAACCCAGAAAACAGCTCCTACAGCTCCTTTAGATGAGGTGTTTTTCAAGGCAATAATGATAGATGCCTTCCTCATCCACAGAACGGCAGCAATCTGTTGCCCTTGCCTTGACTTCATCGAGGGCGTTTCCCATGGCAACGCCTGTGCCGACTGCTTCCAGCATTTCAATGTCGTTTCGGCCGTCCCCAAAGGCGATTGCTTCTGCTTTTGAAAAGCCGTAATGCGCCAAAACAGCTCTTACAGCATTTCCCTTTCCGCAGGACAGCGGAATGATATCCACTGCCTTGTCCCACCATGCGGTTATCTGTGTGGCGTGGGTTCCCAACAGGATGCGTTCGTATTCAGAAGGGCTGCAGGAACACATGATCTGATAGATATCCTCCTCACAGAGCTTGTCGAAATGCTCGGAGATCATCAGCTTCTCGTTGCCGAAGGAAAAATACTGCTCCAAGTCCGGGTCTGTCCCATTTGTCACGATAAAGTGTTCGTTGCTGATGGCAGCCGCCCGGTGCATTTGCTTCAGATTATGCAAAATTCTGCGCTTGTCGTCAGCGTCCAGTGGGTTCTTCGAGATCACTGCATCCTTGCTACGGACATAAGAGCCGTTGAAGGTCAGCCAGAGATCAAAATCAACGCCTTCAAAATGTGGGACGGAGAGGTAGCCTCTGCCTGTCGCCATGCACAGTAAGATCCCTTTTGCCTGCAACTGCTGTAAGGTCTGTACGGTTTGGAATGACGGCACCTTACTGCCCAACTTGAGCAAAGTTCCGTCTACATCAAAAAAAGCGATTTTTATCATACGGTTACCTCCAGCGAAAAACTATTTTCCAGAACGCCGGGGAGCAGGGTATAAACCGATCCTCCGATTCGTTTTTCAAACAGATTTTTTAGCTCAAGCGTTTTCTTCCATCGGTCTATCGTTGCCGGATGGACACCGTACCGAAGCGTTACATCTACAAAACGTTTTTCCAAAAGACAAAATCCGGTGGGCAGCGCCAAGGCATCGCATAGCTGTACCAAACGGTCGTAATCATCATAGACAGCGGTTTGAATGAATTTTTCCATAAAACGGAAATCTTCTTTTGAAACGTCAAAGGTTCCGATAGAAGTGTGGATATCCTGGATCATAAAAGCATGAGAAATACAGATCTGTCCAGCCTTTTTCCATCCTCGTTCCATACAGAAACGGTATCCGTCGATCAAATGACGTTCAGAACTTACCCCTGCATAACGCCCGATATCATGCAGCAGCCCAAAGCAGTATGCCTGATCTGCATCCATATTGTTGCATTTGGCTGCTATATTTTTACAGGCAAGGGCTACAAAACGGGAATGTCCGATCCAATTTCCGGGATTCTGCTGCCCTGCCCAAGCCAGAGCGGCTTCTGCTGTATTGCAATTCAGCTCCAAGGGGACCGTCCTTTCTCTCATAGCAAAACGCATCCGAAGATCAAAGGTTTTCAAATATGATATGCACTTACGGATCGTGCACTTCTGCTACTATCATTATAACGCCTACAGCCTAAAAATAATATCTTGATGCTGTCAGATGGTGTTGTTATTCTGCCGTTTGTATCGGTACTGACGTGGCGTGCAGCCGACAACCTCCCGAAAAACTTTTCCGAAATAGCTTGAATTTCCCATACCGCAAGCAGTCCCGACCTCTGTAATAGAAGCCTTGCTTTCCGCCAACATCTGGCAGGCGATCTGAATGCGGTATGCGGTCAGGTAAGCAATCGGGGTCGTATGAAGGTGTTCACGAAAAATGCGATAGCACTCTCGTTCACTTGTGTAGGCTGCTGCTGCCAACTCCTTGACTGAGAGGTTTTCCGGGTAGTGCTCATGGATATAAATCAATATCAGCTTTATTTTATCGTTGCCTCCGGCAGAGTTCCGATTGGAAGAGCTTACAGAATGCGATTGCTCCACAAGCATTAACCATAGCTCGGTCAGGATCTCTCGCAGTTTCAACTCATACCCGAATGTATCACAAGACAAACAAAAAGATTCTTTGAGTCGTTTCAGGATTTCTCGCCCTGCCGCATGATCCGGTAAAAGAGGAAGGATCTCAAGTTGTGGGTCGGATGTAATGGGCAGAATGTATTTTTGCTCGATTCGGCTTCCTCGTTCCCCTGCCAGCAGAGAAACATCGAAAATATGAAGAAGCTGCACGTTCTCTTCCGTCTGAGAAATCGCCCTTGTGGTGTGAAGTACGTTGGAATTGACAAAACCACCGCTTCCCGCCGGGAATACAAGTTTTCCACCTGGTGTGGTGTATTCAACGCAGCCGCTTTCCATGTAGAAAAGCTCTACCGCCTGATGCCAGTGCCATGGCACAGTGCTGCCGATGTAGCGATCCAACGTGGCTCTTGAGGCAGTATATGGAAAGTCCTTTGCAAGCTCCGGGATGCGCTCTTCTCTGCTGCCTGTATGGAATTCTATACAATGTACGTCTTTCATGTGGTGCACCACTTCATTCCAGTTTATTAAGCCGAGTATACCATACCCGCCAATGAAAGAACATCCCTGATATGACGACCAAGTTCGCACAAAGCGAACTTGATTCCGCAAAGCAAAAGGCAGGATACCACCGCCACGGTGATACCCTGCCTTTGTTCGTTTACCGCTCTGCGTACTCTCGCCGCAGAACCTCCGATAAACAAAAAACGTACCCGAACCCTTTTTCGTAAAGAATCGGGTTCGAGTACGAACTGTATGGTGGACGGTACAGGACTCGAACCTGTGACCTCCTGCACGTCAAGCAGATGCTCTACCAGCTGAGCTAACCGTCCATATTCTGTTTGTGCCACAATCAGCTTGATTATGATATCATACCGCCGGGCAAAAAGCAAGCCCTTTTTTGAAAATTCTGCAAACTTTTTGATGCCCGGTTTGCCGGGAATGGAAAATCAGCCGCCCAGCGCACATTTTGTAAACCGACTCAAGGCGTTTCCGTTGCCCTGAACGCCGGTTTGTGGTATAATACATTGATTATAATAGGAAAGGTATCGCAGAATGAGAGTTTTGGGCATCGACCCGGGTTACGCCATCGTGGGCTGGGGCGTTTTGGACTATGCGGGCAACCGGTTTGCACCGGTGGATTTCGGGGCCGTGTGCACCGATGCCGGGGTGCCGTTTGAGCAGCGGCTGGACGAGGTCTACACCGGCATCCGGGAGGTCATCGAGCGGACACAGCCTGAGGTGCTTGCCATCGAAAAGCTGTTCTACCAGCACAACCAGACCACTGTGATCGGCGTGGCCGAGGCCCGCGGGGTCATCCTGCTGGCGGCGGCGCAGGCGGGCATCCCTATCTACGAGTACACCCCCATGCAGGTGAAACAGGCCGTTACCGGCTACGGCAAGGCCGTGAAAAAGCAGGTGCAGGAGATGACCCGCATCCTGCTGCATCTGCCCGCTGTGCCCAAGCCCGATGATACCGCCGATGCACTGGCCATGGCCATCACCTTCTGCCATACCAACGGCAACCAGCTGAACCGCTTTGCAAGAAGGGGCGTTGGGCCGATTTAGTTGTTGTTATTCGTGTATAAGGGAAGGCTTCCCTTTGTACAACCTCTCAGTCTCACTTCGTTCGACAGCTCCCCTAGCAGGGGAGCCTCTGGCGAAGAGGAAGAGCTGCCCGTTATGCCAAGGCCTCCCCTATTAGGGGAGGTGGCATTGCGGAGCAATGACGGAGAGGTTGGACAGGGGAGAAGCTGACCGAAAAGGGAAAACACTTTATGATCTACTCTTTAACTGGAAAAATCATCAAAAAGACCCTGAACGCTGTGGTGGTGAGCTGCGGCGGGGTGGGCTACTATGTGCAGTGCCCGACCAGCGTTGCGGGTGCACTGCCCGGGGTGGGCAAGGAAGCCACCCTTTATACTGTGATGAGCGTGACCGAAAATGACATCAGCCTGTATGGCTTTGCCACTGAGGAGCAGCAGAGCTGCTTTGAGCTGCTGACCGCCGTTTCCGGTGTGGGCCCCAAGGTGGGTCTGGCCATTCTCAGCGTCATGGAGCCTGACCGGGTGGCGCTGGCGATCTCGGCAGGCGACCACAAGGCCTTCAAGGCGGCATCCGGCGTAGGCCCCAAGCTGGCCCAGCGCATCGTGCTGGAACTGAAGGATAAGGTGGCAAAGGGCTTTGTAGATGGCATCAACCTCGAGGATGTGGGCGCGGCCACTGCCGCCCCCGCCGCACAGGGAGCCGGGCAGGCCATTGCGGCGCTGGTCTCGCTGGGGTACAGCCAGAGCGAAGCCGCCCTGGCCGTTTCCAAGATCGACGCAAGCCTTCCCGTGGAAGAGATCATCAAGCTGGCCCTGCGGGGCATGGCAGGCAGGAGGTAATCCATGCAGGACGAAACCGCGCTCTATGGCGCAAAAATGATGCAGCCCGGCTTAACGGCGGCGGACAACGAGGAAAACAGCCTTCGCCCGCAGCATCTGGAGGACTACATCGGACAGGACAAGGTCAAGCAGAACCTGAAAATCTATCTGGAAGCCGCCAAGCGGCGCGGTGAGCCCATGGATCACATCCTGCTCTATGGCCCCCCGGGCCTGGGCAAGACCACGCTGGCGGGCATCATCGCCAACGAGATGGGGGTGCAGATCCGCATCACCAGCGGCCCTGCCATTGAGAAGCCCGGCGACCTTGCCGCCCTGCTGACCAATCTGCAGGAGGGCGATGTGCTCTTCATTGATGAGATCCACCGCCTGTCCCGGCAGGTGGAGGAGGTGCTCTACCCGGCGCTGGAGGATTACGCGCTGGATATTATGATCGGCAAGGGCCCCAGCGCCCAGAGCATCCGGATCAACCTGCCCCGCTTCACGCTGGTGGGCGCTACTACCCGTGCGGGCCAGATCACCGGCCCCCTGCGGGACCGCTTCGGTGTGCTGCTCAAGCTGGAGCTGTACAGCCCCGATGAGCTGAGCCGGATCATCCAGCGCTCGGCGGGCATCCTCGACCAGCCCATCACCCCGGAGGGCGCTTACGAGCTGGCAAAATGCAGCCGGGGCACCCCCCGCGTGGCAAACCGCTTCTTGAAGCGTGTCCGCGACTTTGCCACCGTGCTGGGGGATGGCATCATCGACCGGGACGTTTCTCTGATGAGCCTGAAGCGGATGGACGTGGACGCGCTGGGTCTGGACGAGCTGGACCGCAGCCTGCTCCGCGCCATCATTGAGATGTACAACGGCGGCCCTGTGGGCCTGGAAACGCTGGCGGCGGCGCTGGGCGAGGAGGCCGTGACGCTGGAGGACCTGTGTGAGCCCTACCTGATGCAGATGGGCTTTTTGACCCGCACTCCCCGGGGCCGCTGTGCCACCCGCCTTGCCTATGAGCACCTGGGCCTGAAAGCCCCCGAGACCGGAAGCCCGGAGGACAACGGCCAGCAGAGCCTGTTCTGAGCCGTTTGAAGAGAGAAAGGAGGACGCTTATGCGCCCTGCAGATAGTTGGAAAGATTATGAGCTGCTGGATGCCACCGATGGCAACCGCCTGGAGCGCTGGGGGGAGACCATCCTCATCCGGCCCGACCCGCAGGTGGTGTGGAAAACCGAGAAACAGAGCCAGCTCTGGGCCAAGGCCGATGCCGTCTACCACCGCTCCAATCAGGGCGGCGGTGAGTGGGAGTACCGCCGCCGTCTGCCTGAGAAGTGGAAGATCTCCTGCGGTGAGGGCGAGGACAAGCTGACCCTCATCGTCAGCCCCACCGGCTTCAAGCACACCGGCGTGTTCCCGGAGCAGGCTGTCAACTGGGCCTGGTACGCCAAAAAGATCCGCGCGGCAGGCCGCCCTGTCAAGGTGCTGAACCTGTTTGGCTACACCGGCGGCGCAACGCTGGCCTGTGCCGCCGCGGGGGCTACTGTCTGCCATGTGGATGCGTCCAAGGGCATCGTAGCGTGGGGCAAGGACAACGCCGTGGCCAGTGGTCTGGCGGACCGGCCCATCCGCTGGCTGGTGGACGACTGCGCCAAGTTCGTGGCCCGGGAAAAGCGCCGGGGCAACACCTACGATGGTATCATCATGGACCCGCCCAGCTACGGCCGCGGCCCCGGCGGCGAGATCTGGAAGCTGGAGGACTGCATCTATGAGCTCATCAGCCAGTGCGAGGAAGTGCTGAGCGATACGCCCCTCTTCTTTGCGGTCAACAGCTACACCACCGGCCTGTCCCCCGCGGTCATGGAGTATATGCTCAAGACCACGCTGGTGCCCCGCTTTGGCGGCAAGACCAGCTGTGATGAGATCGGCCTGCCCGTTTCCGCCACCGGCGGCGTTGTGCCCTGCGGCGCAACGGCCATTTGGGAAGAATGAACTCCCTCAGTCACGGCTGTCGCCGTGCCAGCTCCCTCGGGGAGGGAGCCTTTGGCATGGCGGGAACGTTGACCGTTTGCCGGAAAACTTCTCGGTTGCGCCAGAGGCCCCATCTCAGAGGGGGCTGTCTGCGAAGCAGACTGGGGGAGTGTCCTGACGGCAGCCATTCTGAAAAAATGAAGAAGAACCAAGAATGGGGTACAGCCCTTTTGAGAAGGGCGCACCACCGGAAAGAGAAAACCTATGGAAGAAACGATTTTAACTGCGAAAGATCTGAAGTTCCGCTATGACCCGGAACAGCCGGACTACGCCCTGAACGGCGTGTCGGCTGAGGTGAAGCGGGGCGAATTTGTGGCAGTGCTGGGGGCCAACGGCTGTGGAAAATCCACGCTGGCCAAGCACTTCAACGCCATCCTCCTGCCGGAGAGCGGCACTGTGCTGGTGGAGGGGATGGACACCAAAGACGAGGACAAAATCTACGATATCCGCCAGACCGTGGGCATGGTGTTCCAGAGCCCGGACAACCAGATCGTTGCCACCGTGGTGGAGGAAGATGTCGCCTTTGCGCTGGAAAATCTGGGCGTGCCGCCGGAGGAGATGCGCCGCCGTGTGGATGAAGCGATGAAGATGGCGGGCATCTATGAATACCGGGAGCGTGCGCCCCACAACCTGTCCGGCGGCCAGAAGCAGCGCGTTGCCATTGCGGGCGTGGTTGCCATGCGGCCCGACTGCCTGATCCTGGACGAGGCCACCGCCATGCTTGATCCCCGGGGCCGGGAGCAGGTGATGCAGACCATCCACCATCTGAACAAGAACATGGGCATCACGGTGGTGTCCATCACCCACTATATGGAAGAAGCTGCTCAGGCCGACCGCGTGCTGGTGATGAGCAAGGGCAATGTGGTCATGGAGGGCACCCCGAAAGAGGTGTTCAGCCAGACCGAAAAGGTGCGCGCCCTGCGGCTGGATGTGCCGCAGGCTGCCGAGCTGCGGGATGAGCTGGTCAAGGCCGGCATCCCCATGCCCGAAGGCATCATCGACACCGGCGCGTGCGCACAGGCTCTGTATGAGCTTTTGAAGTAAGGGAGGGGACGGAAGATGGGAAGCATTATCAAAGTAGATCACCTGAGTTATGTCTATAACCCGGGAATGCCCAATGCCGTCACCGCGCTGGATGACGTGAGCTTTGAGGTGGAAGAGGGAGATTTTGTGGGCATCATCGGTGCCACCGGCTCCGGCAAGAGCACCCTCATCACCCACATGAACGGCCTGAACAAGCCCACCAGCGGTCACATCATCATCGATGGCCGCGACCTGTGGGCCGAGCCGGAAAAGATCCGGGAATTCCGTTTCCTCACCGGTCTGGTGTTCCAGTACCCGGAGTACCAGCTGTTTGAGGAGACTTGCTATAAGGATATCGCCTTTGGCCCCAGAAACATGGGGCTGGACGAGGCCGAGATCGACAGACGGGTGCATGAAGCAGCGGACTTTGTCGGCCTGGATGAGGCGCTGCTGCAGCGCAGCCCCTTTGAGCTGTCCGGCGGCCAGAAGCGCCGGGTGGCCGTGGCGGGTGTGATGGCCATGAAGCCCCGCATTCTGGTGCTGGATGAGCCTGCCGCCGGTCTGGACCCCGAGGGCCGGGACGAGATCCTGTCTGAGGTCAAGGAGTACCACAAAAAGACCGGCACCACCGTGCTGCTGGTCTCCCACAGCATGGAGGATATTGCCAAATACGCCGACCGTGTGCTGGTGATGAGCAACAAGAAGATCGCCATGTACGACACCGTGGAGAACGTGTTCGCCCGTGCGCCCGAGCTGCTGGCGCTGGGCCTGAGCGTGCCGCAGGTCACAAAGATCTTCCTCAAGCTGCGGGAGATGGGTGTGGATGTCCCGGCGGATGTTTACACCGTGCCCTATGCCGTCAAGATGATTTTGGAAGCCAAGAAGCGCCGGGACGCAGGCGAAAGCCTTGTGCTGCCCCGTGTGGATGCAAAGAAGGGGGGCGCTGCCACATGCTGAGAGATATCACCATCGGCCAGCACTTCCCGGGCGACAGCCTTGTGCATAAGTTCGACCCCCGCATGAAGCTGGTGCTGACCATCGTCTACATCATCCTGCTGTTTGCCGCGTCCAACCCGCTGGGCCTGACGCTGTCCCTTGTGTTCCTTGTGGCCATGTACGGCGTGGCAAAGATCCCCTTCAAGCTCATCACCAAGAGCCTGAAGCCCATTTTGCCCATCATCCTCTTTACCGCGGTGCTCAACCTCTTCTTTGTTTCGGGCGAGGGTGAGCCGCTGGTGCACTTCTGGGTGCTGAACATCTACGCCGAGGGCCTGCGCTATGCCATCCTGATGGCGGTGCGCGTGATGGCACTGATCGCGGGCACCAGCCTGCTGACCTATACCACCAGCCCCATCGTGCTGACGGATGCCATTGAGCAGCTGCTCAAGCCTTTGGGCAGGCTGCACTTCCCGGTGCATGAGCTGGCTATGATGATGAGCATTGCCCTGCGGTTTATCCCGACCCTGATCGAAGAGACCGACAAGATCATGAACGCCCAGAAAGCCCGTGGTGCCATGCTGGACAACGGCTCCATGATGGAGCGCGTCAAGGCGCTGGTGCCGGTGCTTATCCCGCTGTTCATCTCGGCCTTCCGCCGCGCCGATGAGCTGGCCATGGCCATGGAGTGCCGCTGCTACCGCGGCGGTGATGGCCGCACCCGCCTGAAGGTGCTGCGCTGCACCCGGCAGGATTATATCGATCTGGCGGTGTGCATCGTCTGCTTTATGGTGATCCTGAGCTCGAGACTGGTGTTCCCGAATTTTTAAAAACTCCCCCAGTCGCCTGCGGCGACAGCCCCCTCGAGGAGGGGGCCTTATAGCCTCCCTCTTTGAGGGAGGTGGCACGGCAAAGCCGTGACGGAAGGAGTTCCATGCAGAACTATCTACTTACCCTTGCCTACGATGGCACCAACTACTGCGGCTTTCAGGTGCAGCCCAACGGGCGGAGCGTGGCCCAGACCTTTCAGGATGGGCTGGAAGCGGTGCTCCACAGCCGCCCCGATATCAAGGGGTGCAGCCGCACCGATGCCGGTGTCCACGCGCTGGGCTTTGCGCTGAACTTCCACGCGGAGACCCGCATCCCCCCCGAAAAGCTGCCGTTGGCCATCAACCAGCACCTGCCCCCGGATATCCGGGTGCTGTGCGCCCGGGTGGTGCCGGAGGAGTTCCACGCCCGCTATGCCGCCCATACCAAGACCTACCTGTACCGCATCCACAACCACCCCATCGATTCGCCTTTTGATGAAAAATATTACACCCGGGTGCCCCGGCGGCTGGATGTGGATGCCATGCAGAGGGCGGCGGAACAGTTTGTGGGAAAGCACGATTTTCTGGCCCTGTGCGCGGCGGGTTCCTCTGCTGCTGCCCACGGAGATACCGTGCGCACCATCACCGACTGCCATGTGATCCGGAAGGGCGACGAGGTGGACATTGAGGTGACAGCGGACGGCTACCTCTATAACATGGTGCGCATTCTGGCAGGCACCCTGTGTGAGGTGGGCGCGGGCCGGATGCAGCCCGATGCCATCCCCGGCATCCTTGCCAGCCGGGACCGCAGCCAGGCCGGGCCGACGCTGCCCGCGAAAGGGCTATTTTTGGAGAAGGTGGACTACGACCTATGAGAAAAAATCGCAACCGTCCGGAGAGTGACGAGCCGCTTTCGGAAGGGCGGGTCGAATATCTGGAAGCTGCCCGCCAGCGTGTGCGGAACCGGCGCATCCGCCGCACGGCGGTGCTGCTGGTGCTGCTGACGGCGGTGGTGCTGTTTGCCACCGGCATCGCGGGCAGCTCGGTGGCGGCCCTGAAGGACCTGACCGATACGGCCCGCATTGCCCTGCTGCCCGGCTCCGGCTGGCCCCAGCAGACCGGTGTGGCCGAGCTGGAACAGATGGCCCCCCTGACCGGCAGCTTTGTGGAGCTGGGGGACGAGGGCTGTGTGGTCTGGTCGCGCACCGGCAAAAAGCTGAACAGCATCCAGAGCGGCTATGCCCGCCCGGCGCTGGCCGCGGGCAAGACCCGCTTTGTCCTCTACAACCGCTCCGGAAACGAGCTGCGGGTGGAGAGCCGCACCCAGAACCTTTACACCAAGCAGCTGGAAAACAGCATTTTCCTCTGCGCCATGTCGGACAACGGCACGCTGGCTGTGGTCACGGAGGACCAGACCAGCATGGCAAAGCTGCTGGTATACAGCCCCTCCATGGAGCAGCAGCTCAGCTGGAGCATGACCTCCAACGACGGCACCCCCCTGCGGATGGCCTTTTCCCCCGACAGCCGGAAGCTGGCGGCGGCAGCCGTCACCGTCAGCGGGGGACAGGTGATGACCAACCTCTACCTCATCAATCTGGCATCGGGCGATCCCGTCAGTCTGGTGAATCAGGGCGGTGTGCCCCAGTGGCTGGGGTGGACCTCCGCTTCCACGATCCTGGCTGTCTACGATACCAGGGCTGTGCTCTACAATGCGGGCGGCGGTGAGCGTGCGGTCTATGATTTTGCGGGCACGGAGCTGAAGGATGTTTCGGTGGACGCAGCAGGCAATGTGGCCCTGCTGCTGGCATCGGGGCAGGTCTCTCAGGCTGTGACGCTGGACAAAAACCTGAACGTCCAGTTCAGCGCTGCTGTCTCGGCGGCAAATTCCATTGTCCGGGCGGGGAACCTGTTCTATCTGCTGGCCGATAACGCCGTGGAGTGCTTTGATGCATCCGGCACCCAGCAGTGGAGCCAGAACCTTGACACCAGCCCGCAGGCATTGCTGGCCAACAGCAAGGATCTGCTGCTGTTCAGCGGCAACACGGTGCAGAAGTTGGAAGCACCCGCTGAATAGCCCTCTCCGTCAATGCTTGCGCATGGCCACCTCTCCCAAAGGGAGAGGCAATTGCGGCTTTGAGGAAAGAGAGTGCAATTTATTTTGTGGCTTCCCCTGTCAGAAGCGTTGGCTCCCCCTTTGGGGGAGCTGGCACGACGGCAGTCGTGACTGAGAGGGTGAGCCAGTTCGGAATAAGGTTAAACGTATGTTCAAGAATCCGTCATTTATTTTTGATATCCTATGTACGGTGGTCTGGCTGGTGCTGGCCGTCCGGTATGCCCGCAAAGGCTTTCTGGCCTCGGTGGTGCAGCTGACGGGCAGCCTCATCAGCCTGTTCGGTGCCAGAGCCTTTTCAGGCTGGGCAGCCGGGCAGGTGTTCGAGCGTTTCCTCGCCGGAAGCTTCCGGGACCAGATCGCTGCCAATATCGCCGCCGGGGGAGCCGTCAGTCTGGATGGCATTGCCCAGCGGTACGCGGGCTTTCTGCCCGAGGCGTTCCGGACATCCATCGTGGATGCCTGCGAGCGCTCCATCTCTGCCGTCCTCAATGACAATGCCGTTGTGCTGGCGGATACCATCGTCCAGAAGGTGCTGGCTCCGCTGCTGACCCCGGTGATCTCGCTGGTGCTGTTCTTTGTGGCGTTCGCCCTGCTGCGGATGCTGGTCAGCCTGCTGGTCACGGTGCTGGGGCTGGTGAACAAGCTGCCCGTGATCGGTGCAGTGAACCACTGGCTGGGCTGGGGCGTGGGCGGCATTGCCAGCCTTGTGGACATCTATCTGGTGCTCTGCGTGGTCTGGGCGCTCATTGTGATCACCGGCGGCAACCTCACCATGCTCAACGACACGGTGATGAGCGGCAGCCTTTACTATAAAGTATTCAATGTATTCAACCCGTTTGTCTGAGCGGGGAGGGAAAAGGAGGAACAATGGTCTGCATTCGATGCCAGAAGCGGCCTGCCATTATTTTTGTCCAGCGGATGGAAAATGGCCAGATGAAAAACGAGGGGTACTGCCTGCACTGTGCCCGGGAGATGCACATCAAACCGGTCGATGATCTGATGAAGCAGTTTGGCATGTCTGATGAGGACATGGATGCCATGGAAGACCGGATGGAAAACATGATGCAGGAGATGGGGGACATGAGCAGCATGAACCCCTTCTCCATGATGATGGGTATGGGCCAGCCGGACCAGAGCGAGGAGGACGGCGACCTTGTGCCCGGCTCCAGCGCCACCTTCCCGCTGGGGGTGAACGGCGGTGCCCAGAACGGCAAAAACGAAAAGAAGGCGGGCAAAAACGACAAAAAGCCGCCCCGCCGCAAGTTTTTGGATACCTACTGCGAGAACCTGACCCGCAAAGCCCGGGAGGGGAAGCTGGATGATATCATCGGCCGCGACCGGGAGATCTACCGCACCATCCAGATCCTGAGCCGCCGCCAGAAGAACAACCCCTGCCTCATTGGTGAGGCGGGCGTTGGCAAGACCGCCATTGCCGAGGGCATTGCTGAGCGCATTGCCAAGGGGCAGGTGCCGGCAGGGCTGCAGGATAAGGAGATCTTCCTGCTCGACCTGACCAGCCTTGTGGCAGGTACTCAGTTCCGCGGCCAGTTCGAGCAGCGGGTCAAGGGTCTGCTGAGCGAGGTCAAGGCGGCGGGCAATGTCATCCTGTTCATTGACGAGATCCACACCATTACCTCTGCCGGTGAGAGCGAGGGTGCCATGAATGCGGGCAACATCCTGAAGCCCGCCCTCTCCCGCGGCGAGATCCAGGTCATCGGTGCCACCACTTTCAACGAGTACCGCAAGTATATCGAGAAGGACCAGGCGCTGGAGCGCCGGTTCCAGCCCGTGCGGGTGGAGGAACCCAGCGTTGCTGATACGCTGGCCGTGATGGGCGGCATCAAGCACTACTACGAGGAGCACCACCATGTGCAGGTGCCCGCCGATGTGCTGAACGCCACCGTGACCCTGAGCGAGCGGTATATCACCGACCGCTACCTGCCCGACAAGGCCATCGACCTGCTGGACGAGGCCTGTGCCTGCTGCAATCTGGCCCACCCGGTCATCTCCGAGTACCTGACCATGCAGAAGGAACTGGAGGCCCTCAAGCAGGAAGAGGCCGACATGGAAAACGCCGATGTGAACGAGCCCATCGACTACGAGCGTGTGGCAGAGCGCAAGACCCGGATGGCACAGCTGGAGCGGGAATTGCCCGCCAAGCAGGCTGCAGCCGGGGAGATCCAGGTGACCATGGACGATGTGGCCAAGGTCATTGAGCTGTGGACGGGCATCCCGGCGGTGAAGATCCGGGAGACCGAGTACGCAAAGCTCGCCAGCCTTGAGGCTGAGCTGAAAAAGAAGATCATCGGTCAGGACGATGCCGTGCATCTGGTGGCGCAGGCGGTCAAGCGCAGCCGCGCCGACCTCTCGGACCGCCGCCGTCCGGCCAGCTTCATCTTTGTGGGCCCCACCGGCGTGGGCAAGACGGAGCTGGTGAAGCAGCTGGCAAACCAGCTCTTTGACGGCCCCGACCCCCTGATCCGGCTGGATATGAGCGAGTATATGGAAAAGTACGCCGTGTCCCGCATGATCGGTTCCCCTCCGGGCTATGTGGGCTACGAGGAGGCGGGTCAGCTGACCGAAAAGGTCCGCCGCCGCCCGTACAGCGTGGTGCTGTTCGATGAGATCGAAAAGGCCCACCCCGATGTGATGAATATCCTGCTGCAGATCCTGGACGAGGGCAAGATCAATGATGCCCAGGGCCGCACCGTGGATTTCTCCAACACTGTCATCTGCATGACCTCCAATGCGGGCAGCAGCGACCAGACCACTGCAAGTCTGGGCTTCAACCGCAGCGAGGAGGAGCGAAACGAGGAGAAGAGCCGCAAGGCACTGAGCCAGTTCCTCCGCCCTGAGTTTTTGGGCCGCGTGGATGAGGTCATCACCTTCAAGCCGCTGAGCGAGGAGACCCTGCAGGGCATTGCCGCCCTGATGCTGGACGAGTACAAGCCCAGCATGGAGGCCAAGGGCATTGCCTACAGCTATACCCCGGCGGCACTGGCAGCGCTGGTGCACAAGAGCCAGGGCGGCAAGTTTGGTGCCCGCGACCTGCGCCGCACCATCCGCAAGGCTGTGGAGGACCCCGCCGCTGAAAAGATCATCGACGGTACCCTTGTTTCCGGCTCCACCCTGACCGTGGATGCTGAGAACGATGAGATCGTGCTAAAATAAAGAGCAAACAGAAAGCCGCTGCACAGCGTAACAACTGTGCAGCGGCTTTTGTAGTGTAAGAACGCTCCGTCACCTGCGGTGAGGCTGATGGGGAAGATCAGTCCACGCTGACCGGTTCCTCCGGCTTGTTGGTGGTGCGGGCGCTCGTGCGGCCCTCGGGGATGATCTCGCCTGCGGCGGTCAGGCTGATCTTGGCCAGGGTCGGGCCGACCAGCTCGTACACCAGCACCGAGAAGAGTACCACGTTGCGCACCATGTGGCCGTCGGAAAGCTCGGCGGCCTCGGCGGCCATGCCCAGCGCCACACCGGCCTGCGGCAGCAGGGTGATGCCCAGATACTTCTGGATCTTCTCACTGCAGCGGGTGGCCTTGCAGCTGACATAGGAGCCGGAGATCTTGCCCAGAGAGCGGGAAGCAATATAGACGGCACCAATGAGCAGGACCATGGGGTTGGCGAGGATGTTCAGATCCAGCTCCGCGCCGGAGAGCACGAAGAACAGGATGTTCACCGGGCTTACCCAGCGGTCCAGGCGGTCCATCAGCTCATCGGAAGTGGGACAGATGTTGCAGAACACGGTGCCGGTCATCATGCAGACCAGCAGCAGCGAGAAGCTGCAGTGGATGGGGCCGACCTTAAAGCTGACCATGGAAAGGCCCACCGTCAGCAGCACAAAGGCCACCGAAAGGCTCATGCGCTTAGAGCGGGAGTGGAAGTAGACCTCCAGCTGGTTGAGCAGCAGACCTGCCAGCGCGCCCAGACCCAGGCTGAGCACGATCTCCACCAGAGGCTCCAGAAGGATGCTGATGGGGTCGATGCGGCCCTGCTCCAGCGCGTTTGCGATGCCGAAAGAGGCTGAGAAGAGCACCAGACCCACGGCATCGTCAATGGCGACCACCATCAGCAGCAGACGGGTCAGGGGGCCGCTGGCCTTGTACTGCTTGACCACCATCAGGGTGGCGGCAGGGGCTGTGGCAGAGGCGATGGCACCCAGTGTGATGGCGGATGCCATTGAGATGACATCCGGCCGGGCAAAGTGGAGGGCAACCAGAGCGATATCCACCAGCACGGTGGTGATAACGGCCTGCAGGATGCCCACAGTGACCGCCTGCCTGCCCATGCTCTCCAGCGCGCTGAGCCGGAACTCGTTGCCGATGACAAAGGCGATGAAGCCAAGTGCCACCTGTGTGATGATGCCGTAGCTTTCGACCTGTGCAAGGCTTCCGAAACCGAAGCCCCAGCCGCTCAGGCCCAGCCGACCCAGAAAGAAGGGTCCCAGCAGAAGTCCTGCCACCAGATAAGAGGTGACAGCCGGCAGGCGGATCGCTTTCGCTGCACGGGATGCCAACAGGCCTGCAATGAGCGAAAGAGACATACAGATGAGCAATTGCTCCATAAAATAAGATCCTCCTCAGAAATTAAGATACGTTAAAAAGTATATCTTATCTGAGGAGGAAAAGCAACATTTGTTAATTGAATTTAAAAATCCTCTGTGCAATGCGGTAACCGCCCAGCACGAGCTTGTCGCCCTTGGGGATCTTCAGGTTGGTCACGCCGCCAAAGCCGTAGCGGATGGAGCGGTAGACCCCGGCGCTGGTGTGTGCCTTGAGGTAAGCCCACAGCTCGTTTTCCTTCTGCTTGGCGGCGGCGCTGCCGTCCAGCAGCAGGAAGATGTCGCTGATGGCCATCATCATGGAGAGGTAGTGCAGCATATAGCTGCGCAGCTTCTTCTGGCCCTTGAGGGCATCCAGGTCCTGGCAGTCGATCATGTGGCGGGTCACCCGCAGCTGCTGATCCACCCGCTTGACCATCACACTCTCGTTCACGCTCTGGTCGGCCCGGCCGATGAAGTAGCGGTACAGGTCCAGATCCATATAGTACATGCTCTTGACAAAGGGCAGGGGCTGGTAGACAAAGATGTTGTCCACATAGAAGGTGTGCTTGGGCAGCACCATGCCGCAGTCCCGCAGCACCTGTGTGCGGTACATCACCGAGTGCATCAGCAGGTTCTGGTCGGGCCGGAAGTGGCCGACATGCGTCCAGTTGAACAGCCGGTTCTGGGGGAACACGTTGGTGTAGCGCACGGTGTGGCTGGTGTTGTCCTCCACATGCTCGTAGACATAGTTGCAGATCATCAGGTCAGGTGCGGTGCCCCGGGCAGTCAGCGTGTTCAGCTTGGCCAGCACGGTCCTGAGGGCGGCCTCGTCCAGCCAGTCGTCGCTGTCTACCACCTTATAATACAGGCCGGTGGCGTTGCGGATGCCCTGATTCACGCCCTCGCCATGGCCGCCATTCTCCTGATGGATGGCCTTGACGATGGTGGGATATTTGGCGGCGTATTCATCGCAGATGGCGGGGGTGTCATCCTTGGTGGAACCATCGTCCACCAGGATGATCTCGGCCTGCTCCCCGGCGGAGAGCAGGGTCTCGATGCAGTGGCGCATATATGCCGCCGAGTTGTAGCACGGAACGGCGAAGGTGATCAATTTCTGAGCCATACAAAATACTCCTTTGCTCTTTTCCGGCAGATGCGCAGGGCAGGAGCCGGGATGGAGATATGTACCCATATTATAGCATTTTTGTGCAGAAAATGCTATCGAACGTGGGAAATGTCAGAGATGTTTTACAATTATCCGGGGAGTTGTGGTATACTGATTGGGTTACAGACCGCTCAGGCCGCTTTGCGTCCAGCTCCCCTGGTAGGGGAGCCAAGACTTGCCTCTCCTACTGGGAGAGGTGGCATTGCGGAGCAATGACGGAGCGGTTTTGTATGGATAGGAGGAACCATGGAAAGTCCGCATAGTATTCTGAAAAAAGTCTTTGGCTACGACAGCTTCCGCCCGGGGCAGGAGGAGATCGTCTCTCGCCTGCTGGCCGGGCAGGATGTGCTGGCTGTGATGCCCACGGGTGCGGGCAAGTCCATCTGCTATCAGGTGCCGGCCCTGCTGCTGCCGGGCATCACCATCGTGGTCTCGCCGCTGGTGAGCCTGATGAAGGATCAGGTGGGGGCGCTGGTACAGGCCGGTGTGGCGGCAGCTTTCCTGAACAACAGCCTGACGGACAACCAGAAGGCCCTGATGCTCCGCCGCGCCCGGGAGGGGTGGTATAAGATCATCTATGTGGCTCCGGAGCGGCTGGAGATGCCGGGCTTCCAGCGGTTTGCGCAGGAGCGGGAGATCAGCATGGTCACGGTGGACGAGGCCCACTGCATCAGCCAGTGGGGGCAGGATTTCCGCCCCAGCTACCTGCGCATCAAGGCATTTGTGGACAGCCTGCCTAAGCGCCCGGTGGTGGGAGCTTTTACAGCCACCGCCACCGCCCATGTGCGGGAGGACATCCGCACCCATCTGGAACTCCACACCCCCTACGAGGTGACCACCAGCTTCGACCGGCCCAACCTCTATTTTGCCACCCGCAGGGCCCTGCCCAGCGAGAAGCCCAAAGTTCTGCTCGACCTTGTGCTCAGGGAGCGGGACAATGCGGGCATCATCTATTGCAGCACCACCCGGCAGGTGGACGAGACCACCCGCCTGCTGCAGAGCCGGGGCATCCGTGCGGCAGCCTACCACGCCAAACTGGATGCGGATACCCGGCGGCAGAATCAGGACGATTTCCTCTATGACCGGGTGCAGATCATGGTGGCGACCAATGCCTTCGGCATGGGCATCGATAAGCCAAACGTCCGGTTCGTGATCCATTATAATATGCCCAAGGATCTGGAGAGCTATTATCAGGAGGCGGGCCGCGCGGGCCGTGACGGGGAGCCAGCCCGCTGCACCTTGCTTTATTCCGGCACCGATGTGCGCACCATCCGGTTCTTCATCGACAAGGAGATGGAGGCTGACAACGGCCTGCCTGCGGATGTCAAGGCCGAAGCGGCACGCAAGGCAGAGGAACGGCTCAAGTACATGACCTTCTACTCCACCACGCCGCGCTGCCTGCGGGGGTATCTGCTGAGCTACTTCGGCGAGGCCGCACCCCAAAAGTGCGAGAACTGTTCCAACTGTCTGCTGGCAGCACAGGCTACCGAACAGGTGGAGGAGCAGGCGGCACAGGCCCGCCAGCGTGCCGCGGCCAGTGCAAAGCGGCTGGCCTCGGCCTCCCGCCGCCGTGCCGACGAAGATGCCCTCAGCGAAGCAGACGAGAATCTGCTGGCGGCCCTCTATGCCCTGCGCAAGCGGCTGGCCGCAAAGCAGAAGCTCCCTGCTTATATGGTGTTCAACGATTCCACCCTCCGCCAGATGGCGCTGAAAAAGCCCCTGAGCGTGGAGGAATTGCTCAATATCCCGGGTGTGGGCGAGAAAAAGGCCGCCCGCTACGGGCAGGAGTTCCTCAGTGTGATCGAGGATATGGTATCATCCCGTTAAATAATAAAACGCCCGGTTTTCCACTCACTTTGTATAGAGTGTTGAAAATCGGGCGTTGTTTTATTGCATGAAAGTGTATTGCTATGCCAAGGGCTCCCCTACTAGGGCAACGACGACGACCGCCGCCAGTGGCGGAAGCAGGGAGGAGTTGTTGGGGCAGCGGCCAGCAGGACGCAAGTGCAAAACCTTGCACGAAGCGGACGCTGGGAGCCGCAACCCGTACGCTGGCGCGCGTTAGCGCGACTGAGAGGATTACATCGTGTGTGTGGCAAACACCTGTTCGTCCTCCCACCAGACGGGGGACTTTGCGGCAAGGCTTTTGGGCACATCCAGAAGCCGCTGGTTGGAGCTGCCCCGGAAGCGCAGGGAGATATCGTGCTGGGCTTCCACAAAGCGGCCATCCACCAGAACATCCAGCAGGCTCAGCAGCTCATCGGTGACCTCACAGCGGGCCGGGCAGGGAACACTGCCGGTCAGCTGTTCCCAGGTGTAACCGGAATAGCACCAGATGCTCTTATCCGGGTACAGCGCCCTGAAGTTGCGGACAAAGGGCAGCAGCTCCCGCTGATTCTCCGGCTCAAAAGGCTCACCACCCAGCAGGGAGATGCCTGCAATATAGTCGGGCTGGCAGGATGCAAAGATCTCGTTGCGCACGGCTTTGCCGAAGGGCTGGCCGTACCCGAAATCCCATGCCACCTCGTTGAAGCAGCCCGGGCAGTGATGCCTGCAGCCCGAAACAAAGATGCTGGTGCGCACCCCCGGCCCATTGGCAATGTCGTAATACTTGATTGTTGCGTAATTCATCACAGATGCAGCACCCGATCCTTGATCTCCTGTGTCCGGCCCTGGTTCCAGAACTGGGTGCCGATATAACCGCAGGTGCGGCGGGCAACGTTCAGCTTGTTCTGGTCACGGTTGCCGCACTTGGGGCACTCCCACACCAGCTTGCCGTCATCCTCAACGATCTTGATCTCTCCGTCGTAGCCGCAGCACTGGCAGTAATCGGACTTGGTGTTCAACTCGGCATACATGATGTTGTCGTAGATGAACTGCAGCACGCTTATCACGGCCTCCAGATTGTCCTGCATGTTGGGCACTTCCACATAGCTGATGGCACCGCCCGGGGACAGCTTCTGGAACTCGCTCTCAAACTTGAGCTTGGTGAAGGCATCAATGGGCTCCGAAACATGGACGTGGTAGCTGTTGGTGATATAGTTCTTATCGGTGATGCCGGGCACGATGCCGAACCGCTTCTGCAGGCACTTGGCAAACTTGTAGGTGGTAGATTCCAGCGGGGTGCCGTAGAGAGAGTAATCCATGTTCTCGGCCTTCTTCCACTCGGTGCACTTGTCGTTCATGTGCTGCATCACGCTCAGGGCAAAAGGCTTGGCACCGGCATCGGTGTGGCTCTTGCCGGTCATATACTTCACGCACTCATACAGACCAGCGTAGCCCAGGCTGATGGTGGAGTAGCCGCCAAAGAGCAGCTTGTCGATCTTCTCGCCCTTCTTCAGGCGGGCCAGTGCGCCGTACTGCCACAGAATGGGGGCGGCATCGCTGGGGGTGCCCATCAGGCGCTGATGGCGGGCCTGCAGTGCCTTGTGGCAGAGAGCCAGGCGCTCATCAAAGATCTTCCAGAACTTCTCGAAGTTGCCGCCGGAGGAAAGGGCTACATCCACTAGATTGATGGTGACAACACCCTGATTGAAGCGGCCGTAGTATTTGGGCTTGCCGGTCTCGGGGTCCACATAGGGAGTCAGGAAGCTGCGGCAGCCCATGCAGGTGTAGCAGTGGCCCTCGCCGTTTTTGTCCACCTTGAGCTCGAGCATCTTCTTCTCAGAGATGTAGTCGGGCACCATCCGCTTGGCAGTGCACTTGGCAGCCAATTCGGTCAGGTAATAATAAGGAGTGCCGGGGCGGATGTTGTCCTCTTCCAGCACATAGATCAGCTTGGGGAAGGCTGGGGTGATCCAGACACCGGCCTCGTTCTTCACGCCCTGATAGCGCTGGCGGATGGTCTCTTCGATGATGATGGCAAGGTCGGCCTTTTCCTGCGGGTTGCGGGCTTCTCCCAGATACATGAACACGGTGATGAAGGGGGCCTGACCGTTGGTGGTCATCAGGGTCACGACCTGATACTGGATGGTCTGGACACCGCGGTTGATCTCGTTGCGCAGGCGGCGCTCCACGATCTCCTTCTTGCGCTCCGGGGTAACGTCCAGCCCTTCCATCTCCGCTTCGACCTCAGCGGCGATCTTCTTGCGGGAGACATCCACAAAGGGAGCCAGATGGGTCAGACTGATGCTCTGGCCGCCGTACTGGTTGGATGCCACCTGCGCAATGATCTGGGTGGCAATGTTGCAGGCGGTGGAAAAGCTGTGGGGCTTTTCAATATAGGTGCCGGAGATCACGGTGCCGTTCTGCAGCATATCCTCCAGGTTGACCAGATCGCAGTTGTGCATGTGCTGCGCAAAGTAGTCGGAATCGTGGAAGTGGATCAGGCCCTCATTGTGTGCCTTGACGATCTCCGGGTCCAGCAGAAGGCGGGCGGTCAGGTCTTTGGAGATCTCACCGGCCATATAGTCACGCTGGACGCTGTTCACGGTGGGGTTCTTGTTGGCGTTCTCCTGCTTGACTTCCTCGTTCTGGCACTCGATCAGGCTGAGGATGCGCTCGTCGGTGGTGTTGGTCTGGCGCTTCAGGCTCTGCACATAACGGTAGGTGATATAATGGCGGGCTACATCGTGGGCCTGAATGTCCATCAGCTTGTTCTCCACCATGTCCTGGATCTCCTCCACGCTCACGGCACGGTTCAGCGCCTGGCACTGCTCCGTGACATCGTTGGCGATGGACAGGATCTGCTCCTGGGTCAGGCTGCTCTTGCGGCTGACCGAATCGCTGGCCTTGGTGACCGCAGTAATGATCTTGGTGATATCAAATGGAACTTCCGAACCGTTGCGCTTGATGATCTTCATAGTGTTCCTCCGTCGTTCTATCTGTGTACAGTTCAAGCGGGTGCCTCTTTCGCAAGAGGCACCCGCAAAGCAGTCTTGGGATGCGTTCAATTGATGTGATTCTATGATATCACTATTTAGTGATATGTCAATGGAGAAACCACTACATTTTGTGTTTTGGCGGTTTCGCCAAAATTGAGCCGAGAATCTTGGAGCAAAATTTGAGGCCAAAGCTCTTGACAAACTGTGCAAGGAAAGTGTTTGCATTCCGGGGCGTAATATCCGCGGCGGTGTATACTTCTCTGGAAGTTTGGATAGAACAATACCTTATTATATAGAGAAAAATGACCTCTGAGGTCGCCGCAGCTTCCACGTCAAGGAACGTGTAAATTGCAGTTAAAAAACTAGTCAAAAAGTCAAAGACGAAAAAAGAAACGAAAAAAGTGAAAAAAGGGGTTGCCAAACGTGTCGGGATATGGTATTATACTTGAGCGCCAAGGGCCGCCGGAAAGAATGACTTCTGAAAGCGGCAGAAGCAAAGCGAAAGAACCAATATGGATACGTTGAAAAACGAACCACAAGTTCGAAAAGATCGAAAAGCTTCTGAAAAAAGTACTTGACAAAAAATCACTTCTGTGGTAAAATAATCAAGTCGTCAGCCGCAAGGCTGAGGCGCACAGGACCTTGAAAATTGAACAATATCGAAAAACTTGTAACGGAACCTATTTTCGTGTTGGAAAAACACGTTAAACAATTCCAAACAAAGTAATTCACACAGGACGCAAGCGATTGCGTGCTGAGCG
>NZ_QXJA01000012.1:0-76671 GCF_022750605.1 Faecalibacterium sp. BCRC 81149
TGGCTTCTTTTTTGTACGCCCCTATGAGGAAGCTGCATGGGCCACTTTCTACCGCGATATTACCGCAGCACCTACCGAACCGGATGAAGCATACTGACTTTTATACTATTTCGCAGATGTGACCGGACTTTCGAGGTGATCTGCGTACCTATTGCAATTCTGACTATTTGGAATATACTTGTAAGTATCAAATTATTTCACTGTATGAGGACATCCGCACCAAACTTATCCAGTCCGGTGTAATGAAATGCAGAGAATAAAAGACAAAATTGGTATGTTCCACGAAATTTAGGGAGAAAACTGAGCAAGTAGGAAGGCGGAATATATATGAAACAAGATACTTTAGAGGGCAAAGCAAAAACAAAAAATGGGGTAAAACGGCTGTGTTTTTCCATAATCTGCATTCTTCTGGAAGTGATTTTTATTATTACTATCGTAACACGCTTGAATGAATATGCAGAAGTCATAAATTTATTTACAAGGATTTTGAGTGGGATCTTGGTTTTGGGATTGTACGCATCAAATAAGACATCCTCTATGAAAATGCCTTGGGTCATCTTAATTCTAATTTTCCCAATTATGGGTGTAGGCCTGTATTTGTTGATTGGTTTGAATGGTGGCACACATAAAATGCGTGAGCGGTATGCAGAAATTGATAGCAAATTGTTACCAATGCTTCCGGACAGTCAGGAGTGTTTGAGCAGAATAAAAGAAACAATTCCGAAAGCAGGAAATATAGCAAGTTACATACAAAGAAATTCGCAGTATCCAATCTATCAGAATACGGATATTGTGTATTTTGATGAAGCAGTGAAAGGATTAGAGGCACAGCTTAAGGATTTGGAGAAAGCACAAAAGTTTATTTTTATGGAATATCATGCGATAGAAGACGCTGAAGCATGGCATAAGATTCAAGATGTTCTGGAAGAGCGAGTAAAAGCAGGTGTGGAAGTTAGAGTATTCTACGATGACATGGGTTCTATAGGCTTTATTAACACAGATTTTGTGAAAAAAATGGAGACAATAGGAATTCATTGCCGTGTATTCAATCCGTTTATGCCAGGTTTAAATCTGTTTTTGAACAATCGTGATCATAGAAAAATAACAGTTATTGATGGAAAAGTCGGATTTACAGGTGGATATAATCTAGCAAACGAATATTTTAATTACACACACCCGTATGGACAGTGGAAAGATACAGGTATTCGTTTAGAAGGAGATGCTGTTCAGTCGCTTACAGTGACATTTTTAGAAATGTGGAATGCTGTTAGTGAAAAAGCTACGAATGATACTGATTTTAGTAAATACATTATTCATTACGATTATAAAGCACAGCAAACAGGTTTTGTTCAGCCTTATGCAGACAGTCCTATGGATAATGAGCAGGTCGGAGAAGAAGTTTATATCAGTATGATAAATAAAGCTGAAAAATATTGTTGGTTTATGACTCCATATCTAATCATAACAGATGAAATGACGCATGCGTTATGTCTGGCTGCTAAGCGAGGGGTAGACGTAAGAATTATCACACCTGGTATCCCTGATAAAAAATTCATTTATAATGTAACTCGTTCTTTTTATCATGGATTAGTTAAACATGGTGTTCGTGTTTATGAGTGGACTCCTGGTTTCTGTCATGCAAAAATGAGTGTGGCAGATGACTGTATGGCAACTTGTGGAACAATTAATTTGGATTATCGAAGTTTATATCACCATTTTGAAAACGGCTGTTTTATGGCAGATTGTCAGGCAGTTGTGGAAATAAAAAATGATCTGATAAGAACGATGGGAGAATGTCGTGATGTGACAGACCAATATCAAACCGGACGAAGTGCATATTTGCGACTGGGACAATTATTTATGAGATTATTTGCTGGATTGCTATAAGAATTTGATGAAACGACCTTTCAAAAAACAGTTGATTTAGAAGTTAACTGTTTTTGAAAGGCCGTTTTTGCTATATCTAACAGTCTGTTGTACAAAGAAGATTTTGCATGGATGAAAAAAACAAACCTTGTTGAGGTTAAATTGAGGCTGACTTTGTATTGTATAGACATAAGATGAAAAAAGTCAGGTGATGTGCGATGGGAAAACGTAAGATATTTAAAATTGTTTTTGCTATACTGTCAAATTTTTATGTGTGGTTTTTTATGAATTGCTCGGAATCTGCGTTGCATATAAAAAGCAGCCGGAAGTGTCCAATACAACCAAAAAAGAAACAAAAAATGGGTCATGGAACGAATGCAGTGAAAATACAGAACGGGCAGTAATCATAGAAAAGAATCCAGAAGCGCTTTTACAAAGAGTGCGTTTGATCAAGAATGCAAAAAAGGAAATTATTCTTTCTACTTTTGCATTTCAATCCGATGAAAGTGGAAAATTGATCTTAGGAGCACTGCATGATGCGGCAGACAGAGGTGTACATATTCGTCTGTTAGTAGATGGAATGGAGAGCTGGATTGATATGGAAGGAAATCCGTATTTCTATGGATTATCTTCCCATGAGAATGTTGAAATTAAACTGTATAATAAGGCCAATCCGTTGAAACCATGGAAGATGATGGGGAGAATGCATGATAAATATTTGATTGCAGATGGTAAGACATATATTCTTGGTGGAAGAAATACATACAATTATTTCTTGGGTGATTTTCTGGGACATAAGAACTATGACAGAGATGTGTTAGTGGTTTGCGATGAACCTGAGAAAGAAAATTCAGTTAATCAGTTGTTAGAGTATTTTGAAACGATATGGGAACAAGAAGACAGTGGTTATTTTCATGACAATAAAAAACTGGCAAATAGAAAATCTGTAAAGAACGCAGTTTTAGAGCTGCAGAACGGCTATCAGAAATATTTTGAAGAGAATAAGGAAAGAATCTGCGATACCGATTACACGGACGAAACTTTTGAGACAGAAAAGATTGCATTAGTGTCAAATCCTATCCACACAGGTCCCAAGGAACCAGTAGTCTGGTATCAACTGGGAGAACTAATGAAAAATGCAAAAGAGCGCGTGAAAATTCATACACCATATATTATCTGCAATGATATGATGTCTAATACATGGAAAGAGATTGCGGAGAGAGTTCCGGATTTTTCTATCATGACCAATTCGGTTGCCAACAATGGAAATCCATTTGGAGCTGCCGATTATGCGAAAAACAGAAATAGAATCTTAAGTACAGGAATTAATATCTGGGAATATGAAGGCGGTTATTCATACCACGGAAAAAGTATTCTGATTGACGATGATCTGTCTGTAATCGGTTCCTTTAATATGGACATGAGAAGTGCATATCTGGATACGGAACTGATGCTTGTAATTCGCAGTAAAGATATTAATAAACAGTTGGAAGAGGGCATGATGGAATATGAAAGAGTGTCCCGCCAGGTATTGGAAGATGGAACCTATCGTGATCCATATCATGTAGAGCCAATCGAATTAACAAAGAAACGTCAGAGAAAAATATTTTTGGTACAGCATCTGCTTGGATGGGCAAGGTATCTGTTTTAATAAGGAGGAAGGAAAACGTGTTTCAAATATTGATTGTAGAAGATGATAAAGAATTAAGCCAGCTATTCCAAAAAGTGCTTGAGAAGAATGGATATCAAGTCAAAAGTGCATCGGATGGAGCACAGGCATTAGACGTATTGGTTAAGGAATATATTGATCTGATCATTTCTGATATTATGATGCCGGTTATGGATGGTTATGAACTGGTGTCGGAACTCCGTTCAGCAGGATATCAGATACCTGTACTTATGATCACTGCGAAAGGTTCCTTTGATGATATGCGCCAGGGATTTCTTTCGGGAAGTGACGATTATATGGTAAAACCGGTAAATGTGAATGAAATGGTTTTAAGAGTCGGAGCACTGCTTCGCCGTGCACAGATACTGAATGAACACAAAATTGTGATCGGTTCAACAGAGTTTGATTATGATGCAATGACGGTTACAACTGATAAGGAAAGTCTTGTTTTGCCTAAAAAAGAATTCCTGCTTTTATATAAGCTTGCAGCTTCGCCAGGCAGAATATTTACAAAACAACAGTTGATGGATGAAGTATGGGGATACGAGACGGAGGCAGACCCACATACGATAGAGGTACATATAGGAAGAATCAGGGAGCGTTTGAAAGATAACCCTGATTTTGAAATCGTAACAATGCGTGGAATTGGATACAAGGTGGTGAAAAAATAATGGAACAAAAGAAAGAAAAAGGATTGCGGATTCGATCCTGTCTGACTGGTGCAATCTGGCTGGCACTTGTATTTTCAACAGTCATATCTGCTTTATTATTTGCTTTTTTGAATCATTTTTTTAATCTGCCGGGCAGCATACCTGTGCTTGGCTGGCTTTTGATTTTCAATACATTGATTGCAGGGCTGATCACTTCCTTTATTAATGCAAAGTTACTAGAACCAATTACAAGACTTAGTAAAGCAATGAAGGAAGTTTCTCGGGGAGATTTTGAACAGCATTTGGAAACGAATAGCCGTATAGCAGAAGTTGGAGAATCTTATCAAAGTTTTAACGTTATGACAAAAGAACTTCGTGCAACAGAGGTGCTGCAGATGGATTTTGTATCTGATGTTTCTCATGAGTTTAAGACCCCGATTAATGCCATTGAAGGATATACAATGCTGCTTCAGGGAGAAGAACTGTCTCCGGATCAAGAGGAATATGTAGAAAAAATCTTATTTAACACCCAAAGACTTTCCGGATTGGTTGGTAATATTTTGCTGTTATCCAAGTTAGAGAATCAGAATATACCAATGAAAAAAACAGAATATCGTCTGGATGAACAGATCCGCCAGGCAGTTCTTTCATTGGAAACAAAATGGACAGAAAAAGAAATTGGTTTTCAGGTAGAATTGGAGGAAGTTAAATATACTGCGAATGAAGGACTTTTTATGCATATCTGGATAAATCTTTTAGATAATGCGATTAAGTTCAGCCCTTCAAAGGGGACAATTACGATGTTTCTGAAACAAGAACAGGATTCTGTTAAGTTCATTCTGGAAGATGAAGGACCAGGAATAGAGGATGATGTAAAATCCAGAATATTTGACAAGTTCTATCAGGTAGATGGATCTCATAAAGCAGAAGGAAATGGCCTAGGTCTTGCACTTGTAAAACGGATTGTAGATAGTGCCGGAGGAACAATCAAAGCAGAAAACCGTGAATATGGTGGATGCAGATTTGTTATAGAGCTGCCAAAGCAGAAAGATGAGATTATCTAGTTTTAAGATAAATTAGAAGATGGGAGGATTTATATGACATTTTATCAGGAGTTGCAGTTAAATCAGGCAGGTTCTAAAAACCTGTTGAAAAAGAGTGAAACACTAAAAGAAAAACTATATCATATGTGGGTATATCTGGTGAAGATAGCTGCTACAATGGCATTTTGTTTTTTCTTTGTTAGTATTTTCAGCATCCTATTTGGAAATGAGAACAGCATTGTAGGTGTAGTAGTCTTATTATGTCTCATGGTGTTTAGGAATGCGGATCTGGGGATTCACACCGGACAATCTACGATGCTTTTGGCTTTGTTCTTTGTAATTATGACTGTATGTCCGCATTTAGCAAATCAGTTTTCACCGGTATTGGGAATGCTGTTAAATATTGCGGCACTGGCTGTGTTGATTCTGTTCGGATGCCATAATCCATCCATGTTTAATCAATCTACATTGGTTCTTGGGTATCTGCTGCTATATGGTTATGATGTTACGGGAAAAAGCTATCAGATGCGATTAGTCGGAATGGCTTTAGGTGCAGCACTTACCTGCTTCGTATTTTATCGAAATCATAAAAACAGAACTTATAAAAGAAATCTGAAAGATCTGATACAAGAATTTGATATCACTTCTTCCAGAACAAAATGGCAGATATGTCAGATTTTATGCGTACCGATTGTCCTTTGCATTGCAGAACTTTGTAATATGCCACGTGCAATGTGGGCTGGTATTGCGGCCATGTCCGTGATTTTGCCGTCTATGGAAGATATGCACTACAGAGTCCGTAAAAGGATTGTCGGAAATATTGCAGGTGTTATATGTTTTACAGTATTATATTTTCTGCTTCCTTCGTCAATCTATGCATATATAGGAATTCTTGGTGGAATCGGTGTAGGATTTTCAGCACAATATGGCTGGCAGGCAGTATTTAACACATTTGGTGCTTTAGCCATTGCTGCAGAGACATATGGACTACAAGGAGCGGTTGGTCTTAGAGTGAGTCAAAATGTTTTTGGTGTTGTGTTTGCTTTAGCATTTTGTGTTATATTTTATTGGTTTATGCCTAAAAAAAGGAAAGTGAGGTGACCGTACATGCAGAGTGAAGTGAATCAGGAAGAAAATTTGAATAGAATTATTACGGTTCCTAATCTTCTTTCTTTTTTCGGCTTTGTCTGATTCCGGTAATTATATGGAGTTATTGTGTAAAGAAAAATCCTCGAATGAATGCAGGGAAGTGACCGAAAAGTACCGCACAGGACGGAGTGCATATTTATGGCTCGGACAGTTGTTTATGAGATTGTTTGCAGGACTATTATAGCAGAAAGAAGAGGTGTTCGATATGTGTACAGCAGCAACTTACAAAACAAAAGATTTTTATATGGGCAGAACGCTTGATTATGAATTTTCCTATGGGGAACAGATCACGATAACGCCAAGAAATTACGAATTTGATTTCCGGTTTGCCGGGAAGATAAAAAGCCATTATGCTTTGATCGGAATGGCATTTGTTGCAGAAGGTTATCCGCTTTATTATGATGCTGTTAATGAAAAAGGCCTTGGAATGGCAGGTCTTAATTTTGTCGGCAATGCGGCATATGAAGAGGCTTTGCCGGAAGATGAAACAGAAGTCAGCCAGGTGGCACAGTTCGAGTTCATCCCATGGATCCTTACACAGTGTGCTACTGTAGCAGAGGCGAGAGAGAAGCTGGCAGCAATGAGACTGACAGGTACAGCATTCAGTGAACAGCTGCCGACAGCACAGCTTCACTGGATCATTGCAGACAAAGACTCCTGTATCGTTGTTGAGTCTATGAAAGATGGGCTGCATGTATATGATAATCCGGTAGGAGTGCTTACCAATAATCCACCATTCCCGAGTCAGATGTTTGCACTGAATAATTATGCCGGAGTATCCAGAAAACAGCCGGAGAGTACTTTTGCAGGAGTATTACAGCTTGATGCATATAGCAGAGGAATGGGTGGAATGGGAATACCTGGAGATCTTTCCAGCCAGTCAAGATTTGTGAAAGTTGCCTTTACAAAATTAAATTCGATCTCCGGTGAAGAAGAGGATGAGAGTGTAAGTCAGTTCTTCCATATCTTAGGATCCGTAGATCAGCAGCGTGGATGCTGTGAGGTGACAGAAGGCAAATATGAGATCACGATATACACGTCCTGTTGTAATACAGCAAAAGGTATTTACTATTATACGACTTATGATAATCATCAGATCACAGCGGTTGACATGCATGCGGAAAATCTGGATTCAGATCAGCTGATCTGTTATCCGCTTCTGTCCAAGGGCGAAGTCAGATGGCAGAATAAATAATACGAAAATGCACGGAGAAAGCATAACGCAGAACAACAGGAGGACAATATCGAGATTGTATGGAATGCAGATGTTAGGTTGATAATTGTGCAAGCACCGCCTGCACAATTTGTGCAACAAAAAAGAGGAGCCAGTCCAGACTCCTCAAAGGTACGTTATTTCAAAAAGTTGCTCTTGTGTTCCAGCGCGTGCAGATTATAGCCAAGTGTAGCCAGGTGCGCTACCTTCAGCGCAACCAGATTGATGTCGGTGGACATCGCACTGGCGATCTGCTCGGCTGTGTATCCATACTCATAGATGTAACGAAGGACTTCATCGCTGTCCATCAGAATCTCTGCTGCTACGATGTTCGCTTCATATTCCGGTTTGGATTTCATATCGTAGAGCATGAACTCATGAATCGGGGTGGTTTTCGCCATATTCCGGTGAAGCTGATCATGCCCTAATTCATGTGCGCACACGATGCGCAGCATATTTTCATCCAGACTGTTATTCAGGAAAATAAAGCGATTTCGCTTAATCACCCGGTACATTCCCTTCAGGGAACCGAAATTTTCGCAAAGCATGACATTGATACCAAGCTGCCTTGCAATTTCAAAAGGGTCTCTGGAACCGCAGCGTTTTACCAGTTTCTCACCGACCCGTGAAAGCTGTTCCGCATTCATCATACCACCTCCAGTTTACAGTATAGCGAAAAGTGTGTACGATACATATCACTGATCGGATTTTTTACGCCTCGTTTTCGGGGCGTATTTTTTATTGTTCTCTTTGGCAATCCAGTAGGCATCGGTCAGAGCTTTATAAGCTCCTTCGATGGCATCTTCGCTTAATTCGCCGCCAGCGAACATACCGGTCACTTCGCTGACCAGTTCTTCAATATCTTTCGCTGCTTTTGCGCCGCCTTTTTCATGAGCTTCTACGACATAGGTGCCGCTGCTTCCCAGCAGGTACTCAGTAGTAGTATTCAGCGCATCCGCAATCTTCTGGATCGTAACCATATTGGATGGTTTGCGGCTGCCAAGCTCATAATTCTGAATTGTGCGGGCGGTTACACCGGCCTTCTCTGCAAGTTCTACCTGAGTTAAATTGGCTTCTGTTCTTTTTTCTTTCAACCTTTCTTTGAAGACCATAGAAATACCTCTTTCTTTTTTGATAACGAACACGAACACTTTTTCATAAAAACCTATTGACACGAAAAACTGTGCTTGCTATAATGACGATGAAAACACGAAATACAATTCGTGTAATTATAGTATCACAAGAAATGCTGTGTGTCAATGCGTTCGTGAAAAGTTGTTCGTGCTTTCACGAACGGAGAGGAGGAATACAGGATGCAAAGAGTGATTCTTCACTGTGATATGAATAATTTCTATGCCTCTGTCGAGTGTATGCTGAATCCGGAACTGAAGAACAAGCCGGTGGCAGTGTGTGGTTCTGTGGAGGAACGGCATGGTATCGTACTTGCGAAGAACTACGCAGCAAAGGCGTTTGGCGTTTCCACGGGAGAGGCAATCTGGCAAGCAAAGCAGAAGTGCCAGGATCTTGTGATCGTGGAGCCGCACTATGAGCAATATATGAAGTTTTCAAAGCTGGCTCGTGGGATATACGGTCGCTATACCGATCAGATCGAGCCGTATGGGATGGACGAATGCTGGCTGGATGTGACCGGAAGCGGCTGCATGGGAACCGGATTTGAAATCGCAGATGAGATTCGCAGAACGGTTAAGTTTGAATTGGGACTTACGATTTCCGCAGGAGTGAGCTTCAATAAGATTTTTGCCAAGCTTGGGTCGGATATGAAAAAGCCGGATGCGATTACCTGCATCGAAGCAGATTCGTTCCAGGAGAAGATTTGGTGTCTTCCCGCCTCTGACTTGCTTGGAGTCGGCAGAGCGACCGAGAAGGTTCTGTCCGGTTATGGGATTCATACCATTGGAGAGCTTGCTGCAACATCGGATGATTTCTTGAAGTGCCGCCTTGGAAAGAATGGACTGGCGATTAAGAAATATGCCAATGGACTGGATGATTCGCCGGTTATGCGTTCCGATTATGTCTCCCCAGTAAAGAGCATTGGGCACGGAATAACGACCATGCAGGATTTGGAGAATAACGCCGAAGTCTGGTGTGTCATGCTGGAACTGGTGCAGGAGATCGGAACCAAGCTGCGAGCACATAAAAAGAAAGCTGGCGGAATAGCGATTTCCATCCGCAACAACGAGCTTTACACGAAAGAGTGGCAGTGCCGGATTGGTATTCCGACACAAAGCCCTACCTATCTGGCGAAAACCGCATTTGCACTGTTTGCAAAGAACTATCAGTGGGAGCATCCGATTCGTTCAGTGACGGTTCGGGCAATCAACCTGTTTGAAGAGGATTGTCCGATACAATACGACCTATTCACCGACGTGAAATCACTGGATCGCCAGGAACGGCTGGACGCAGCGATTGAGCAGATTCGATTCCGATTTGGGAAAGATGCGATTAAAAATGGGGTACTTTTTCAGAAAAGCAAGATGCCGACAGAGCGAAAAGTGGATTTGGTTATGCCGACAGGAATGATTGGTTAATACAGCACCGGTAGAATCTGGTGAGTTCTTTGCTAAAAGAAGTCAACACATTCGCCGGTTTACAGAGGAGGAGCGTAGAATATGTCGGAACAGAAATGTAGAAAAGTATATGTACCTGTGAACTTAGATGTGGATGCAGAGGGAAATATTCGCCCGCGCCTAATTCGATGGATTGACGGACGGGTGTATGAGATCGACCGATTGAAGCATAAGTGCCGAGCTTCTTCCACGAAAGTGGGCGGCTGCGGAATTCGTTATACGGTCATGATCGGTGGGCATGAGAGTTTTCTGTTCAACGAAGATGAAAAATGGTTCGTTGAGGCAAAGGAGCAGTGCCTATGATCCTTTCACAGAAAAAAATAGAAGAAATCGCTGTTGCAGTGATAAGAGATTTTCAAAAGTCCTTTTTCGGCAGCGAAGCAGATGATCCGGCAAGATTTGCGCTTCCGACACCCATTGACCAGTTTGCATCCGATTATCTGAACCTGAAGGTGTCATTTCAAAAGTTGTCCTCGGACGGAAGCATCTATGGTCTGACCGCGTATGTGGATACAGAATATCAGATAGAGGTTGATGGAAGTCAGAGGAGCATCTTCCTGAAAACTAATGATGTGGTTCTGGACAAGAGTTTCATTGAACCAGAGAATATTCGGAAACTCTGCGGAAAACGCAGATTTACGCTGGCACATGAGTGCGCTCACCAGATATTGTTTCAGCTGGATGCCGATGACCGAAAGATAGCCTGCCATAAGAGACCGGAAGTGAGGAAAAAAGGTTCCCGCGTTCTGAGAACGCAGGAAGATTGGAACGAGTGGCAGGCCAATTCGCTGGGAGCTGCCATCCTGATGCCCCAGTTAGAAGTGGATCGGGCGATGTGGTTCATCAACAGCAGAAAGCCTCTGACATGTTATGGATGGCGTTTTTATAACAAAGACCAGGTGAAGATAGATACTTTCTGTGGTGTCTTTGGCGTTTCGAGATCGGCAGCTGCTATCCGCTTGGAACAACTGGGCTATCTGAACCGGAAAAAGGATTATGAATATCGTGATCCATTGGAGGTGTGGCCATGAGCAGGAATATCAGAGTATCGGAACCATCTGCGGAAATGCAGATTAAAATCATCCGGGCAAAGGATGCGATTGCTTCGCAAAAGCCCAGGATTGTCAGGTGTCCTTATTGCCGACATAATTCAATCATCGTCTTTGAGGATACCAGAGGACATGTGCAGACCAAATGCAAGGCCTGCGGACGTGAGACCGTCTTCAATGTTTTGGAGATGAGAAGATTACGGAGATTGCAGCTCTACTATTCGTCTCTGAATGGTTGAGATGACAATAAATAACCCTATTAACACAATTTTATAAGTCATAGCTGTGCTGTGGAGCCGCTGACAGGCGAAGTCTTCCGAATGCCGCATGAGACAGAATTATGGAATACCCATGTTCTGTTTTATCGGCACAGGATTTTTTCTTCACCGTCATGCGGCTCCTTTTTTGACCTTCCGTTGGTCCGGTTCTGTACCGGCTGTGCGGAAGGAGAAAGTATGTATTACGATCAGCATGTATGTGGAGCAAGAATTCAAGAGCTGCGCAAATCAAAAGGGTATACGCAGGAGGCTCTGGCTGAGGCGATTGATATTGATGCAAAACGCATTTCAAAAATTGAGCGCGGAGTAATATCGGCATCTTATAACGACATGATTCTGTTTTCGGAATTCTTTGGAGTAACGCTGGATTATCTGATTATTGGCAAGAGACAGGATGTGGATGCGTTGAAAAAGAGAGTGCAGGATGCCATTACGCAGCTTCAGGAAGCACTGATGTGAACTCGCAAAATTAGGTGGGCAAAGTCGCAGTTTCCGGCGTGTTATGTAAAACCGCATTCTTTTATACTTACTTTACAGCTAAGGCAACAAGGCTGATGAACTATGAAAATTGAATACTCATTCTCCAAGTACATTACTGACAGAACGAGCCTTCGACTGCACGCCATGATGCCCAACAGGGGCGAAGCGGAATCGCAGCAGCAAATGTCGGATTGCAACCGACGGTGGTGTAAAAGCCTGTCAGGGACAATGATACTTCCGTAATTCGCGGTCCGGCCATAAAGAAGGCGGGATGGTTAAATTCCAATGGAGCAGTGAAGCACACTGCCGCTTGTGAGAAATCCCCGATCTCTGGGGTACCAAGAAAAAGTACAGAGAAACCATATTTTAAGAAAAGCTGTCAGAATAAAGCAGTTGTATTATTTTTTGTCAGCTTTTATCCATAGATGATTATGGGATTGGAGGCAACCAGATGAAAGAAAACTGGGTTTACCGGCGAGGAGATATTTACCTTGCCAATCTTGGTGTTCCGATAGGATCAAAGCAGGGCGGTGTTCGTCCGGTAGTGGTTCTTCAGAACGATGTCGGCAACTTTTATTCGCCGACGATTACGGTTGCTCCTCTGACAACGAAGATTCAAAAGAAAAGAAGCCAGCCAACACATTATTTCCTTCGGAAGGCAAAAGGGCTGGCAAGATCTTCGATGGTATTGGCGGAGCAGCTTGATACATGTGATAAGACCTGTGTGATTCGGTATCTCGGCAAGGTAAGTAAGGGACAGATGCGCGGAATTGATGAAGCTGTGAAAGTGCAGCTTGGATATTATATTCCGGAACAGGCGGAGAAAAAAAGACAAGGCAAATGCCGAAAGGAAGTGAATTTTGATGGTGGATAAATTGATTAAGCGTAAAGAAGCCGCTGAGATGTTGGGGATTAGCCTGGACACCTTGGATCATGCAAGAATGGAAGGGCTGATCACTTACGTTCAGTATGTTGAGAATGGCTGTGTTTATTTTACTGAAGTTGGACTTCAGGAGTATATTGCAAGGTCTACACATCGTGCAAGGCCGAAGGATAACAATCCGACTTTCCGAAAGAAGAGAACAGCCAGGAGCGGAATTCGACATCGTTGAGTATTGGCAGGTTATTCGCAATAATGAATATATCAGCTAAAAGTTTGGAGGTGTCGAAGATGGCAAGAAAAAGATATGCGATTCCTCAGTACGGAACCGTCATCATGGCGGGTAAGGAATATTACCGGACTCGAATTGAGGATGCTGATGGAAAGCGGGTGGCGTTGTATGGCAGAACCCGTGAAGAATTATATGATAAAGTGCTCGAAGCGAGAGAGCAGATTGAGGATAATACTTTTCGTAGATCATCCCCCACAGTAAAGGAGTATTGCGAAAAGTGGCTGTTGTTACAATCCGCACAGGTAAGAGCCACTACGTTGACGGATTACACATCGAAAGTAAACCGGCATATTATAAAGCCTCTGGGTCATATGAATATAGCAGATGTTACAGCGGATGATATTCGTCTGGCACTGGTTCCGGTATCCAAAAAATCAGCGTCTGTGTACAAATCGGTCAATATACTTTATAAGAGCATCTTTGCGGCGGCAAAGGAAAGCAAAGTGATTCAGGACAATCCTACAATTTATTTGTCTGGAAAGAACGGGGGCGTTCCTCAAAAAGAGAAAAACCCTTTGACTGATGATCAGGTGGAGAGATTGCTGGATGCGATAAGAGGATTACCACCGTATGTATTTGTGATGCTTGGTTTGTATGCGGGGCTTCGGCGAGAAGAAATTCTTGCATTGCAGTGGGATTCAGTTTTTCTGGATGAAGCAGCACCGTATTTGACAGTGTGCAGAGCTTGGCATACAGAGCACAATCGACCGATAATAATGTCTGAACTGAAAACAAAGGCTGCTCATCGAGATGTACCGCTTCCTGATTGCCTGGCGAAATGCCTGAGAGAAGCAAAGGAGAATTCCACATCAGACTATGTTGTTGCGAACAACGAGGGCGAACCGCTTTCATATACGCAGTTTAAGAGGCTCTGGCAGTATATTGTGACCAGAACTGTAAAGGAACGGAGCTACTACCGTTATGAGAATGGAAAACGAGTGAAGCATACGGTGAAACCAGTGCTGGGCGAAAGAGCTGCGCATAATGGAAAGGTGGTTTATAGCTTAGACTTTGAAGTGACACCACATTTGCTGCGGCATACTTATATTACAAATCTTATTCACGCATCGGTTGATCCTAAAACAGTTCAATATCTTGCCGGTCATGAGAACAGCAAGATAACGATGGACATTTATGCAAAGGCAAAGTATAACCGACCGGATGAACTGGCGGGTATATTAGAGGATACCTTTACACTGTGGGATGCAGAATAGGCCAGACAGTTTCATGAATGAGATCAAAAAGAGTAGGGATAATCCCTGCTCTTTTTACATATAGCCGACATCCTTGAGAACCGGAGCAGCATTCTGGATAATTAAAGAGCAAAGATCAATTTGGATATATCAAGAAAATGGAGGAAGCAATAATGGCAAGAAAAAAAGTAGTGCCGGAATATGGAACAATTATGAAGAGGGGCGTTCAATATTACAGAACACGAATGCAGGATGCGGATGGAAAATGGATTTCGCTATATGCACAGACTCCTGAAGAGCTGTACGATAAATCCATTGAGATGAAGCGCAGTATTGAGGATGAAATATTCCGGAAGAATAACCCGACAGTAGCTGAGTATTGCGAAAAATGGTTGAAGATGCGCTCGGCGAGTGTGCGAGAAAACACATTGAGTGGATATGAGCGCACGATAAGAAAATATATTATTGGCGCTATTGGAGATATGTATATGGACGAAGTGACGACCGATGACCTTCGCTTGCTGCTGGTGCCAATCTCCAAGCAATCAGCTTCCCTGTACAGCAAAATGAATATGCTGATCAAATGTGTTTTCTATTCAGCAGAAGAAAGCAAAATCATCAGTTATAATCCGGCTGCGTCGCTTTCCGCAAAAGGCGGAACACCAAAGCAGGAAAAGAAGGCATTGACGGATGAGCAGGTGAAAATTCTTCTGGATACAATCAGGGGATTACCACCGTATGTCTTCGTAATGATTGGGTTGTACGCAGGGTTGCGGCGGGAAGAAATTCTTGCACTGCGATGGGATTGTGTTTTCCTGGATGAAGCCACTCCATATATTTCGGTACGGCGAGCATGGCGTTCTGTGAATAATCGTCCGGTAATTTCAACAGAATTAAAAACGCCAGCAGCTAAAAGGGACATTCCTATTCCGGGCAAGCTGGTGGAATGTTTGAAAGAGGCAAAAGAAAAGTCAAAATCGGAATATGTGATCTCTGACAGGAATGGTAACGCTCTGGCTGAATCCCAGTTCGTGAGGGTGTGGAAGTACATAGCAGTTCGTTCTACGGAAGAACGCTGCTATTACACCTATGTGAATGAGCAGAAGATTAAGCATGTGGTAAAGCCGAAGCTTGGTGAGCATCAGCCGAACAATCCGAAGTTGGTATATACGATGGATTTTCAAGTGACACCGCATCAATTGCGTCACACTTATATCACGAATCTGATTTATGCTTCGGTTGATCCTAAAACCGTACAGTATCTTGCCGGACACGAAAACAGCAAGGTGACTATGGACATTTACGCCAAAGTCAAGTATAATAAACCTGCCCAATTACATGGGGTGATCAACAGAGCAATCGACACATCAAAAAAAGATTAGGGTTAAAATCCGACAAAAGCCTACAAAATCGTGGGTTTAAGAACTGGTGGACGAAGAGCAAAAAGCTTGAAAAACCGCGTAAAATCAAGCAAAATCGAGCTTCGGTTTCGTGAAGTACGGTCTGAAGGCTGCACGTCGTGCACCCCAGTTCTCCAAGCGCTGATTTATTTCAGATGTATCTTTACGGCTCTGCTTCGGCAGAGCCGTTTTTTGTTGCCTGCTTTCCCGGAGAACTGGGGAGCACGACTGCGCATCTCCGGCGGTTGCCCCGCAAGGGGCGAGCCGGTGGCGCTAAAAATCTTTGCTCAAGCATCGCGTGCAGGGCGCAGCCCTGCCAGCGATGCACCTCAGTTCTCCAAGCGCTGATTTATTTCAGATGTATCTTTACGGCTCTGCTTCGGCAGAGCCGTTTTTTGTATTTCAAAAAGAACACCCTCGGCCCAAAGGCGCGGGGGTGTTCTGCTGTGATAGGGAATGTCAGGTGGAAGAGGAAAGCATCTTCTGCAGCTGGGTCTTGGCCCGGTAGTAGGTCACCCGGGCCCATGCGGCGTTGTGGCCGAAGATCAGCCCGATGCGCTCAAAGGGCAGCTCGCCGAATACCCGGAGGCTGAACACCTCTTTGTAAGGCTCGTCCAGCGTGTGCAGACACTGATGCACGGTGAATGCCGCATCCTGATCGACCAGCAGCTGGGCAATGTCCGGCGTGTCGGCGGGGGCGGTTTCGGCATCTTCCAGCGGGGCAGTGTGCTTTGTCCGGCGGCAGTGGGAATAATAGGCGTTGCGGGCCACCGTGAACAGCCACGCCCGTACATCCTGCCGGTCGTCGTAGTCCTTCAGGCCGTCCAGTGCCTTGAAGAAAGTCTCCTGTGTCAGTTCTTCGGCCAGCGCTTCGTTGTGGGCCAGGCCCTGCAGGAACAGAAACACATCCCGGAAGTAGAGCCGGTAAATGCTGTCGATGTCCATAGGCTCAGCCCTTCTTATAGTCGATGCCGTATTCCTGGTCGGTGCCGTAGGCGTAGTCGAAGGTACCGTCCGGGTTTTCCTGCACGATGTAGCGGTCTACCAGCTGTCCATCGCGGTAGTACAGGGTCTGGTCTGCGCAGTCCACGGTCAGCAGCTGGGTGCGAGACACCATGACCCATACAGTGGATCGATCAGAATCCACCAGGGCTGTCAGTACCCGATGCACGCCCGGAAAGCGGTAGCGCATGGCCCGCACAGTGATCTGCGGCTTGCCCCAGCTGAAGGTGCCGTCCATATCCAGCCAGACACCCTCGCCCTGCACTTCCAGAATGCAGATGTCTGCTCCATTCTCTTTGCGGTTGTAGGTCCAGAACTGAGCCTGCTCTGCGGTGGCCGGGATGCGGGCAGTGCCCATCCAGAATATCATTGCCAGAGCGCACAGGGCAGCCAGCACGGAGCCGATTGCAGCACGGATGCTCCTTCTTTGCAGGGCGGCCCTGATCCTGCGCAGGGGCGCATCCGGCTGCGCTTCCGGCCGTACCGGCACCGGCTGCTCCATCTGTTCCAGCTCGGCGCGGCAGGCTTCACATTCGGCCAGATGTTCTTTCACCAGTGCGTTGGTGGCCTCGCTGGTGATGTGCTCCGCATACAGCGGCAGCAGGTCACGGATGATATCACAATTCGTTTTCATCGTATTTTGCCCTCCTTTTTCATGGCCTTTCACCCCAATAACGCAGAAAAGGAGAAAGCGTTACAGGTTTCTGCAAATTTTTTGCAGGCTCAGCCCTTCTCCTGCCAGAATAATCCGCCGCTGGTCTGGAACAGGGGCCAGGGGTTCACGCTCTTGCTGCCGAGTTTGAAATCCATGGTCAGCTCCTCGCCCAGCACGCCGACAGCCTGCCCCCGCTCCACGGTCTGGCCGCGGGTCACGGAGAGCTCCTGCAGGCCATACAGATAACTGCGCACGCCGCAGCCGTGGTCGATGACCACGGTGCTGCCGGTGAGAGCCAGATCGCCTGCAAACACCACCACGCCATTCGCCGGGGCACGGCAGGGCTCACCGGGGATGGTGTAGAGCCGGGTGGAGTTGGAGCGGCTGCCCTGCTGGCCGCCGGTCACCTTGACCTGACCGAAATCCACCAGCGTCATGTAGTTTTCTGCCGGGCAGAGGAAAGCACCGGCCCAGAGTTTTTCCCGCACGGGCTGCTCGTACAGGGGCCAGATGTTGTTCCGGAACTCGGTGTTGGCAGCCTCGGTGGATGCAGGTTCCGGCTCCACCTCCACGGTGCCGAAATCCTTGGGCAGAACGGTCAGCGTCCGGGCAAAGGTTTCGCCGTTGACGGTAACGTTGACCGTGTGCCCACCCGCCGAAGCGTTGTAGGCGGCGGGGATGTAGGCACGCCAGCCGCTGCCCAGCCGGACGCACTGAACGCTGCCCAGGTCGGTCTCCACGGCGGGAGCGGTCTCGCCGGTCAGGCCGGTGATGGAAAGCGCCGCCACACCGCCCTGCTCCAGCCGCTCGGTGGAAAGGGCGACCTCCGCGCTGGCCTGCAGGGTGAACCGGAAGGAGTAGCTGTACCAGCCCGTGGGTTTGGCCGGGTGCTCCACGCCCAGGTTCCTGCGGATGGCACCGGTGGCACCGCCCTCAAACTGGGTGGCAAGATAGTCCTGCGGCAGCCGCCAGACCGTCAGCTTTGCCTTGTAATCCCCGTTGGCAGGGAAGAGAAAGTCCTCGTACTGAGAGGCCGACCCAGCAAACACGATGCTGCCGATGTCGGTTTCAATGGTCAGGGTGGTGTAGCTGGCCCAATCGGGCAGGGCGAGGGCCGGGTGTGCGTCATACAGCACGCCCAGTTTCTGCACAGTCAGGGTCTCCGGGCTGGTGAACACCTTATCGAACACGCCGCCCAGCAGCGGCACCTGCCAGCAGGAGCCGTTCACTTCCAGCGTCTGCCCGCCGAACTGCGTGTCTGCCGCCGGGCGGGAACCCTCGCCGGTAAAGGAATAGCTCACGGTCATCACCGCGCCCAGCAGCACGGCAACGCCCAGAATGACACCAACGACCCACAACAAAAATCGTTTCATGGATATGTACTCCTTAGGCGGCATCCCTTTTCAGGTGCAAAGCGTCTGAGAGGGGATGCCGTTATGAAAAAACGCACCCGACCAGTCGAAAAAAGACAAGCCGGGTGCGCTTTTCGATGTTTGGTTTATTCTGCGGCATCCTCGGCAGAAGGATCTTCTGCGGGCTGCTCTGCGGCAGGCTCAACGGTCTCAGCCTTATCCTCGCCAAACAGCAGACGCTCGTACTCGTCCAGCTCCTTCTCACGGCGGTGCAGATAGACAGCCACGGCGGCCAGCGCACCGGCCACAGCGGCCAGCGTGGCAATAACAGCGATCAGACAGGATTTCTTCATAGGACACACTCCTTTTCTGGTGGGGAACGGTGGTTCATGGAACCGGAGTTCATTTTGATAAGGCTATTATACCCGGAAAAGCAAAAAATTACAATCCGAAATGCAGAAATTTCATCAATCCGGGCAATCACAGCAATTTGGTCAGCAGCAGTTTTTTGTAGACCTTGAAGGCACCGGGCAGGGTGTACGCAGCCTCCAGCTGCTCCTTTCCGGCCCAGACGCAGCCTGCGGGGGCGGACTGCTCCGGCACAGTGAGGAAATAGCCGCTCTGGTGCCATTCGATGTGGGTGAAAATGTGCTTGGCCGCAGGCAGAGGCGTGAAATGTACCCCTGTGCAGTCCAGCCCCAGGGCAGCAAGGCGGGCGGCGGTCTCTGCGGCGGTGAGGGTGGTATCCTCCCACAGCACCGGCTGCCACAGCCCGGCCAGCAGGCCCTTGGCCGGCCGCTGCTGGAGCAGCACCCGGCCTTCGTTCAGCACCAGCGCCACCGTGACCGGTGTGATGCGCCGGGCCTTGGGGGGCGTTTTCTGGGGCAGGGAGAGGGCGGTGCCTGCGGCCCGGGCCCGGCAGAGCGTGCCCAGCGGGCACTGCTCACACAGAGGTGCGCCGTTGGGCAGGCAGACCAGTGCGCCCAGCTCCATCAGGGCCTGATTGTAGTCTCCGGCTTTTGCGGGCGGCTGGTGCTCCATGACCCGTGCCGTGAACTCCCGCTTCACCTGCGGGTCGGTGATCAGCCGGGGGTCGTTGTAGAGCCGGGCAAACACCCGCAGAACATTGCCGTCCACGGCGGGCACCGGGAGACCGAAGCTGATGGAGGCAATGGCCCCCGCCGTGTACTCCCCGATGCCGGGCAGGGCCAGCAGGGCGTTGTAATCAGCAGGCAGCTGCCCGCCGTACTGAGCGCAGACGATCTTCGCTGCCTTCTGCAGGTTGCGCACCCGGCTGTAATAACCCAGCCCCTCCCACAGCTTGTGCAGCTTTTCCTCCTCACATCCGGCCAGCGCGGGGATATCCGGCAGGGCGGCAAGGAAGCGCTCGTAGTAGGGCAGCGCCGCCGAGACCCGGGTCTGCTGCAGCATGATCTCGCTCAGCCAGACATGGTAGGGCGTAGGGTCCTCCCGGAAGGGGAGGATGCGGCGGCTGGCGTAGAACCAGTCCAACAGGGCAGGAGCGATATTTTCCACTTGTATTTATCTCCTTGTTGAAAACAACCCTCTCCGTCATTGCTCCGCAATGCCACCTCTCCCGAGGGGAGAGGCTATGCTGCCTTTATCCAAGAGCCGCAATAGGCTCCCCCTTCGGGGGAGCTGGCAAAGCCGACAGGCTTTGACTGAGAGGGTTGAATTTAATCCTTAGAAACCGTAAGCGGTGCGGGGGAAGGGCAGCACGTCACGGATGTTCTGGATGCCCGTGAGGTACATGATCATCCGCTCGAAGCCCAGGCCGTAACCGGCGTGCTCCACGCCGCCGAACTTGCGCAGGTTCAGGTACCACTCGTAGTTGGTCTTGTCCATGCCCAGCTCGTCCATGCGGGCCACCAGCTTGTCGTAGTTCTCCTCGCGCTGGCTGCCGCCGATCAGCTCGCCGATGCCGGGCACCAGCATATCAGCTGCGGCCACGGTCTTGCCGTCCGCGTTCATCTTCATGTAGAAGCTCTTGATCTCCTTGGGGTAATCGGTGACAAAGACGGGCTTCTTGAACACGACCTCGGTCAGGTAGCGCTCGTGCTCGGTCTGGATATCCACGCCCCACTCCACGGGGAACTGGAACTTCTTGTTGTTCTTCTTCAGGATCTCGATGGCCTCAGTGTAGGTGATGCGGCCGAACTCGCTGTTTGCCACCAGTTCCAGGCGCTCGATCAGGCCCTTGTCGATGAACTGGTTGAAGAAGGCCATCTCATCGGGGCAGTTGTCCAGCACGTAGCGGATGACGAACTTGGTCATGGCCTCGGCGGTGTCCATGTAGCCCTTCAGGTCGCAGAAGGCCATCTCAGGCTCGATCATCCAGAACTCGGCGGCGTGGCGGGTGGTAAAGCTCTTCTCCGCACGGAAGGTGGGGCCGAAGGTGTACACCTTGCCAAAGGCCATGGCCATGGCCTCGGCCTCCAGCTGGCCGGAAACGGTCAGGTTGACGGGCTTCTCAAAGAAGTCCTGGCTGTAATCCACGGTGCCGTCCTCGTTCTTGGGCACGTTCTGCAGGTCCAGCGTGGTGACCTGGAACATCTCACCGGCACCCTCGCAGTCGGAAGCGGTCAGCAGGGGAGAGTGGGAGTAGACGAAGCCGTTCTCCTGGAAGAACTTGTGGATGGCATAGGCAGCCACGCTGCGCACGCGGAATGCGGCGTTGAAGGTGTTGGTGCGGGGGCGCAGGGTGGGCATGGTGCGCAGATACTCCATGCTCATCTTCTTTTTCTGCAGGGGGTACTCGTCTGCGGGGCAGTCGCCCAGGATCTCCACGCTGTCGGCATTCAGCTCAAAGGGCTGCTTTGCCTGCGGGGTCAGGACGATGCGGCCCACGATGCGCAGGCTGCTGTACAGGCCGGTATGGATGACCTCCTCGTAGTTTCCCAGCTTGCCAGCCTCCAGCACGACCTGCAGGGTCTTGAAGCAGCCGCCGTCCGACAGGGCGATGAAGCCGATGTTCTTGGAATCACGGATGTTCTTGGCCCAGCCGCACACGGTGACCACCGTGCCGTCGGCGGGAGTGTTCTTGTACAGCGAGACGATCTCAGTACGTTCCATCTTTCTTTCCTCCGATATAAAAATAAAAAGACAGCTTTGCCCTGAATTTTCAGGGCGAACAAGCTGTCTTGTAATGTCCGCGGTGCCACCTGAATTACCGGAAGTGTCCGGTCGCTCGCGCGCTCCAATAAGCGCTGCCCTGGTAACGCTGGGCTTTGCGGCGCACCTACTGGCGGCGGAATGCCGTGTTCAGCTTGCAGCTCCCGGGTGTTCGTTCGCGCACTGGCCCGCACGCGGCTCTCAGCTGCTGCCGCGCTCTCTGTAGCGTCCTGGATGCGTTACTTTTCCCGATCCTTGCTTTTCAGTAATTCTAAAAATAGCACAGCAGCACCGGTTTGTCAATCGGCTTTTTGTGGAAAAACGGTTGAATTCTGACGGAAAGGATGCTATTATTTATCCTGTTATAGTATGTGCATTGCACAAAACGGAACAAACATGAAGATTGGCTTTGTCCTGAGGAGTAGAGCATGAACGAAAATCAAACCACTTACCCCACCGGCGCACAGGATGAGGAAGAGATCGACCTCGTCGCGCTCATGGTGACCCTTCTACACAAGCTCAAGCCCATCCTGCTGACCGCGGTTGTCTGTGCTGTGCTCTTTGGCGGTGTGGCCGGTGTGCGGGCCGCAAAGGGTGGCAGCACCTCGGCTGAGGAACAGAAAGCCTATGAACAGGCACTGGACGAGTATGAGCAGAAGAAGGCCGACTACGCCTTCGAGCAGAAGCAGTACGAACAGAGCACGGCCAACAACCAGCAGATGCAGAAGCAGGCCCAGAAGACACTGGAGCAGGCCCGGGATTACGCCGAAAATTCCCTGCTGGGCCAGTTGAACGCCTATAATGTCTGGACGGCACAGGCGGATGTCTATGTGGATGCTGCTGATGCTTCCCGTACCGCTGCCCTGCTGACGGCTTACAGCAACCAGCTGACCAACGGCGATGCGCTGGAGCAGGCGGCAGAGGCTGTGAACCTGCAGGCCCGCTACCTGACCGGTGTGATCGCGGCAGAGCCGCAGGTCAGCGGTACGGAGACAGTTGCCTACAGCGGCGTTCTGACCCTGCGGGCTTACGCGGCAGATCAGGTGCGTGCCCAGGCTATGCTGGATGCGATGCTGGGCCAGCTGAACCGCCTGCATGACAGTATTTCTGCTGCTGTGGGCAGCCATGATGTGCGGGTGATCAGCACCGGCATCAGCCAGGGCGTTTCCATGGAACTGCGGGCAGCCCAGCAGGAGAACAACGCCGATATCCAGGAGTTGCAGAGCCAGCTGGTGGAACTGCAAAGCGCACAGCAGACGCTGGACGACAATTGGAACTCTACCAAGAGCGACTGGAAGAACATCTCTGAGCCCGCACTGGGCGGCGGCGCTGCCTCCTCGGTGGCAAAGTACCTGCTCATTGGCTTCCTGCTGGGCGGTGTGCTTGCCTGCGGCGTGGTCGTGGTCAAGTTCCTGCTGGACGGCATGGTCTACTCGGCCAGCGAGCTGAACCGCTCCACCGGCCTGCCCGTGCTGGGCGCACTGGCCAGCGACCGCACCAAGAAGGCCGGAAAGCTGGATGCAAAGCTCTATCAGATGGAGGGCCGCCCCGATGGCAGCGCGGACGCTGAGATGCTCTGCCTGATGGCTCAGACCATCCGCAGCCGCGCTCCGGAGGCGAAGAATATTCTGGTTACCGGCGATCTGCCTGCGGACCAGCTGGAAGCACTGGCCGCTGCCCTGCAGGCCACGGAACCCCTGCGCGGCCAGAGCGTGACCGCCGCCGAGAGCATCCTCAAGGCCGCTGCCACCGTGCCCCATGTGGTGGCTGCCGATGCCATTGTGCTGGCTGCCGACTGCACGGTCACCCGCACCGATGCCGTGCGGGAGCAGAACGAGAAGATCGTTCGGCTGGGCAAGCAGATCCTGGGCTGCATCGTATACGAATAAGCAAAAATAAAATAAACCTCTCAGTCTCGCATTCGCTCGCCAGCTCCCCTGATAGGGGAGCCCTTGGCAAAGAGGGCAGGTCCTACTTGCCAAAGAAGCAGATGCGGACTGGGAGGTTTTACTGTTTTAATGCTGAAATCAACCCTTGGGCGGCAAGCTGCCCGGCATAGAGAGCCTCGTTCAGGTTGTTGCCGTGCCCGCCGATCTCAATGAGCAGGCTGCCGGGGGTCAGATCCTGATTGTAGAACCGATAGCTGAACAGGACCGGGCGGGTGAAGCCGGGGTACAGGCCCTCCATGGCGGTTTCCCAGGCGGCGGCAAAACGGAGGTTGAGCCGGTAGTTGGGCAGGCTGACTGTGGTGCCGTTGTCGCACCCGCAGATGATCATCACCTGCGCTGCCTGCCGCCCGTTGACGGTGCACACCGGGGCCATGCGGGAGCCGTTCTCAGTCTCGATGGCATCCCGGTGGACATCCAGCACGATCTTGATGCTGGGATACTGCGATAAGTATTGCTGTACCACCGCGCGGCTGTTGGCATAGCTGCCGGTGTAGCTGGGGTAGTCGTTCAGGGTCTCATCGTGCAGGGTATTGAGCCCGGCGGCGTTGAGGGTGTCCGCCATCACCCGGCCCACAGCGCACATGTTGAGGTCCCGGTCGGTGGTGCGGGAGCCGTCCCCCGGGCGGTACCACAGCCCTGCCGAGAGCCGGTAATCCTCGGTGGCATGGGTGTGCATGATGAGGATCTGCGGGTCGGGGCTGTTCCACTCCACCGCAAAGGGGAGCGGGTTGGTGATCTCGGCGGCAATGTCGGCGCTGGAGACGCTGGTGTTGTTCTTGATGCTGCCGCTGCCGCAGGGAATGTATTTTTCCCCGCTGCCCTGCGGATAGTTCTTTTCCAGGATGGCACCGGCTCCCTCCGGGCGGGCCTCATCGCCTTCCAGCGGGACAAGGTAGGCTTCAATGTCACCGGCAGGCAGGGCGGGAGCCTCCTGTGCGGGCTCTGCCTGTGTTTCCTGCGCGGGTTCGCTCACAGCCTGTGCGGCATTCTCGGAGAGGTCTTTCCGGCTCAGGGAAAGGGCGGTCTGCACGGCTGGCAGCGGCCCGATGACCACCGCTGCCAGCGTGAGGAGCAGCTGGTGCGCAAACAGTGCCAGCCCCAGCGCAAGGCCTGCCGCCGCTGCAAAAGGCAGGGGATGCCCGCACCCCGCCATTTCCCGCCTGCGCATGGAACCTCACCCCCTTCTGCAAAATAGATATGAGAGAACCGCTCCGTCAATGCGAACGGATTGCTGCCTCTCCCAGTAGGAGCAGCAGGCCGACAGCAGCATAAAACTGGCCCCTATCAGGGGAGCAGGCAAGCGAAGGCGAGACCGAGAGGGTTACCCCACCAGCCAGCACAGCTGCGCCACACTCAGCTTTGGCTGCAGGGCCCGGTTGATGGCAGCCCCCAGCAGGGCCGCACCGTGGGCGATGACTCCGTCCAGATCCCGGGGCGTGACGACCAGATTCCGGCCTTCCTCGGCCTGCATCAGGGTGGGGATGCCCGCCGCAAGGACAGGCACACCCAGCCGGGCGGCATCCAGATGCCGGGAGTGGTCGGGCTGGGCCGGGTGGAGTCCGGTGTCTGAAAACTGGAGCGTCCGGCCCAGCCGCTCCGGCTCGGCAGAGCAAAGGCTGTCCACGCAGAGCAGGGCGGCAGGGCGCAGCTCCCGCACCAGCGCCCCGGCCAGCTGCTGTAAGCTCAGGCCCGTGGCCGCCGATACCCCCGGAGCCACAGCCGCCACCGGCCGGATGCCCTGCACCGGTACGGTGCGCGGCCCCATGGTCACGAACACCTTCTGCACCGTGCGGGGACCCAGAGCATCCGCCGTGACCCGGCGGTTGCCCACCCCCAGCACCAGTACCGGGCCTTCGGGCGGCAGCAGGGGCCGCAGCTCTGCAGCGGCGGCTTCGATCACGGCGCTGTCCCGCTCGTCCAGCAGGCTCACGCTGGGGACCTCCAGTGTCACATACCGGCCCCGCGGCCGCGCCAGCCCCTCCCGCGCGATCTCTACCCGGGTGATCGTCACGCCGCCCTGACGGGCCGTTGCCACGCGCACCCCGGCGGGCAGGGCGGTTTTGCCCGGCTGGCCGAACAGTTCATCGGCAAGGTCAGTTTCCCGCATTTTGCATCCCCCATCCGGCTGAATTTCCGTATTTGGGCGCTTTTCCCGCCCAAACGGTACCAGAAGTATGGGAAAATGAAAAATTTCTAAACAAAAATTCAAAAAAGGCTTGCGCTGGTACGGCAAATATGGTATCATAAGGTGCGCTGTTATAGGTAGCCAAGGAGGTGGAACGAATGCCTAACATCAAATCTCAGAAGGACCGCGTCGTGCAGGCTGCTGCAGAGCAGGCTCACAACAAGGCCATTAAGACCAACCTGAAAACAGTCGTCAAGAAGGCAGACGCTGCCATCGATGCTAAAGCCGCTGACAAGGACGCAACTGTCCTGGCTGCTGTTTCCGCGATCGACAAGGCTCGCGCTAAGGGTGTCATCAAGAAGAACACCGCTTCTCGCAAGATCAGCCGTATGGCCAAGCGTGCAAACAAGAACGCCTGATTTACGACAGATCAAGTGATCGACTGACGAACAAAACCTCTGTATCGGGAACCCGATACGGGGGTTTTTGTTTTTCCAGCAGCTGTTCCGGGGGCAGGGGCGCAGGCCGCTCTGCCAGTGCCCAGAACGCCCAGCCTGCAGGCACAGCAGCTGCCAGCACCAGCCCGGGCCAGAGCACGGCGGGATATGTAAGGGCCTCGCTGCCGGGCAGGAACATCGCCGCCGCGCAGAGCACAAGGGCTGTCCAGCCCTCCCATAAAATCGTTGCAAGAGTCTCACGCATGACTATCATCTCCTTTTCTGGAAAAGTATACCATGCAGAGGGCGCGAATCGGCGCAGAAAAGGACGATGCACGAAAAAAGCGTATCGTCCCAGGAAGGGTCCTGCTTCAGTTCTGATCGTGGCTGCGGCCCACCAGCGAACAGACCACGCCGCAGACAAGGCTGGTGGTGATGCCTGCAGCAGCGGCGGTCAGCCCGCCGGTCAGGATGCCGATGGCTCCCTCTTCGGCAAGGGCGGTGCGCACGCCTTTGGCAAGCAGATGCCCGAAGCCCAGCAGGGGAACGGTGGCACCGCAGCCTGCAAACTCGGCCAGCGGCGCGTACCACCCAAGGGCCGAGAGTACCACGCCCGCCACCACATAGCCTGTCAGGATGCGGGCGGGGGTCAGGGCGGTCAGGTCGAGAAAGAGCTGGCCCACCACGCAGATGGCCCCGCCTGCAACGAATGCCCAGAAATAGTTCATGTGTTCCCTCCGTTCTGTTCCTCCGGAGCCGCCAGCTCCACCAGGTGTGAGATGGCCGGGATGCTCTCCTTCTGCAAAAAGGTGGTTTGGCTCATCAGCGCGCCTGTGGCCAGAAAGAGCACCCGGCGCTGGCCCCGCCGCTCCAGCCGGGGCAGGAGATGCCCGCAGAGCACTGCTGCACTGCATCCCGGCCCCGAAGCGCCGCTGTGCACCGACTGGCCCTCGGCATCATAGAGGAGGGAACCGCAGTCCACATGGTTCTTGAGGAGCAGGCCCTCGGCGGCCAGCAGCTCCCGGAACAGCTGACTGCCCACATGGCCCAGGTCGCCGGTGCAGATGGCATCGAACTCCTGCGGCTGGGTGTTGGTGTCGGTGAGGTAGCGCAGGAGCGTTGCCGCCGCAGCCGGAGCCATGGCGGCCCCCATGTTGTTGATGTCCCGGATGCCCAGATCCTGCACCCGGCCAAAGGTCACGGCCCGGATGCCAACCCCCTGCCCGGCGGGGCGGAGCAGGCAGGCCCCTGCCGCCGTGGCAGTCCATTGAGCGGTGGGGGTGCGCACGGCTCCGTAGGAAAGCGGGGTGCGGAACTGCCGCTCGGCGGTGCAGAAGTGGCTGGAGGTCATGGCCAGCAGACCGTCTGCCATTCCGGCGCTGCACAGGCAGGCCCCAACACCCAGCGCCTCGGCCATGGTGCTGCAGGCCCCGAACAGCCCCGCAAAGGGCAGGCCCAGCGCCCGGGCCGCATAGCCCGAAGCCGTGCACTGGGCCTGCAGGTCTCCGGCCAGCAGGAGGCTCACATCCTTTTCGGTGGCGTGGGCTTTTTTCAGGCAGAGCCGCGCCGTCTGTAATTGCAGCTGAATTTCAGCGGCCTCCCAGCTGGCCTGCCCGAGGCGGTTGTCACTGTGCAGTTCATCGAACTCTGCCGCCAGCGGGCTTTCGCCCTCCTTTTTGCCGCCGATGCAGGCGTGTGCGGCGATGACAGGCGGTTTTGGGAAGATCAGGGTGTCACCCCGGCGGGTCGCCATGAAAAAATCCCCCTTTCAGGGCTGTTTTTCTTTGGGATTTGTGCTATAATAGCGCTCGTGCGATATTCTGCTCCATCCGCTCTGCCGGAAAACTGCAATTTTTGCATCCCGGCAGGCGTATTGTAGACAGAGCGGTCAGCCGCCCAGCAGCCAGAGCACCCCGCCGTAGACCACGGCGGCCAGAGTGCCGTATACGATGACCGGCCCTGCAATGGTGAACATCTTGGCTCCGGTGCCGCAGACCCGGCCCTCGGGCTTGAACTCGATGGCAGCGCTGACCACGGCATTGGCAAAGCCTGTGATGGGCACCAGCGAGCCTGCACCGGCTCTGGCGGCAAGCTTCTGGTAGAGCCCCAGCGTGGTCAGCAGGGCCGACAGCACGATGAGGGTGCAGCTGGTCAGGGTGCCGGCAAGCTCGGCATCCAGCCCCATACCAAGATACCACCCGCGCAGCACCTCGCCCAGCAGGCAGATGCCGCCGCCCACGCAGAAGGCCCACAGGCAGTCGGAGCCTAGAGGGGAGCGGGGGCCGACCTGTTTCACCCGCCGCGCGTATTCTTCCGCTGTCATCTTCATGGCTGTCACCTCGGGTTTAGGATGCCCCCGGAGAAACATAATATACAGAAAACGAACCGAGAAAGAAGGTCTCTTATGAATCAGCAGCAACCCATCCACCGCCGCCGCCTGACCCGGGCAGAGATCCGGCGGCGGCGGCGCAACCGCGCCATCCGCCGCATCGCCGGGCTGACCCTTGTGGTCTGCGTGGCCGTGGGCGGTGTGTCCTTCCTGCTTTCCCGCCGCAAGGCCCCGGTACCCACGGCAGATGCCGCCGGGAGCACCGCCAATAGTGCGGCCAGCAGCCTGCCGTCGGCTGCGCCAGGCAGCAAGGTGGAGAGCAGCGCCGTGAGCGGAGCCGCCGCCGAGAGCGTGGAGAGCCGGGACAACCTGCTGGGCCTGACCGCCGCCGAGGCGAAGGCCATGCTGGCCGACCCGCTGATGATCCTTGTGAACCACACCAATAAGATGCCGGAAAACTACACCTTTGAGACCGCTGAGTGCGGCTCCAAGACCGCAGTGAACAAGACCCTGCAGATCGTGGCCTGCAATGCCTTTCTGGAGCTGCAGAAGGCCGCTGCTGCGGAAAATGTGACCGTCTGGATGCAGAGCGGCTACCGCAGCGTGTCCTACCAGACCAATCTCTATGAGAAAAAGACCAACTATTATAAGCAGCAGGGCTATGACGATGCCAAGGCGAAGGAAATGGCCGCCGCCGTTGTCAACCCGCCGGGCTACTCCGAGCACAACTGCGGCCTGGCCGCAGACCTGAACAGCCCCGAGCACACCGGCCTGGACGAGGGCTTTGAGAACACGGCTGCCTTCCGCTGGCTCTGCCAGCACGCCGGGGAGTACGGGTTCATCCTGCGCTACCCCAAGGGGGCCGAGGAGAAGACCGAGATCACCTATGAGCCCTGGCACTGGCGCTATGTGGGCGTGGAAAACGCCGCAAAGATCAACGCCAGCGGCCTGTGCTTTGAGGACTATATCGCCGCCCTGCAGCAGATCGCGGGCTGAGCGGCAAAGCGCTGGTGAAGAAACCGTAAAATCTTCTGCCTGTCGTTTGCAATTCGGGCTTTGATATGGTAAGATAACAATGGTTCGTTGCCGGAAACTCTTCCGCGTGGGCGAACCGGTGTAAAACAGATAAAAGAGGGAATAATCCATGAAACTTCGTGCTAAAATCATTCTGACTGCTGCTTCTCTGGCTCTGAGCTGTGCTCTGCTGGCCGGCTGCGGTTCTTCTTCCGGTTCTACCGCTTCTTCTGCCGCGTCCTCTGAGCCTGCCTCCACTGTGCTGAGCCAGGCCTCCAGCATCCCGCTGGGCGAGGACAACAGCACCGATGCCCTGAACGCACCGTTCGAGACCCTGCTGGATGCCAACCCCATCTCCAACCAGTTTGAGATCGCTGCCATGAACATTGAGTACGATTTCAACCTGCCCGCTGAGGATGTGGTGAGCTACAAGGGCGTGAAGAGCAACGACAACGGCGATGCCGGTATGGTGCTGGTCGTGGAAGCTGCTGACGGCAAGGCGGAAGAGGTTGCAAACCAGCTGACTGCTTACCAGCAGGATCAGGTGGCGTTCTACGGCAACTACGCTGAGTTCGCACAGGCCCAGGAAAATGTGGAGAACGCCGTGATCGCCTTCAAGGACAACACCGTGGTCATGGTCATCGCTTCCAACGAGTGCACTGCCGATCTGGACAGCGCAGTGGACAGCGCACTGGGAGCGTAAAATAAAACTGAATGGGGCTGCTGCAGGCCCTCTCTGTCAATGCTCCGCACTGCTGCCTCTCCCAAAGGGAGAGCTGACGAGCGCAGCGAGTATGAGAGGGTATTTGCAGCAGCTCTTTTTTTAAAAGGAGGTCGAAGCCTTGGTTTTCAGCACCATCATCTTTCTGTTCCGGTTTCTTCCTATCACGCTGACGCTGTATTACCTTGCGCCCGCAAAGCTCAAGAATACGGTGCTCTTTGTGTGCAGCCTGGTGTTCTACTGCTGGGGTGAGGTCCGGTTCTTCCCGGTCATGCTGGCCCTGATCCTCATCAACTATCTCTGCGGCCTGGGGCTGGAAGCGTTTGACGCAAAGCCCGGCGTGCGCAAGGTGCTGCTGCTGGTCGCCCTTGCAGCCAGTCTGGGGATGCTGTTCTACTTCAAGTACGCAAACTTTGTCCTGCGCAGCATCAACAGCCTGCTGGGCACCGGTTTTGCGGCCATTCAGGGCATCAGCGTCCTGCCGCTGGGCATCAGCTTTTATACCTTCCAGACCCTTTCCTACACCATTGATGTCTACCGCCGGGAGGTAAAGACTGAGCACAACATCATCGACTTCGGCGCTTATGTTGTCATGTTCCCCCAGCTCATCGCGGGCCCCATCGTCAAGTATCGGGATGTCTCGGCCCAGCTGCACGTCTACAAGCATCGTTACAGCTTACAGCAGATCGAGGAAGGCATGACCTTGTTCACCTTCGGTCTGGCAAAAAAGGTCCTGCTGGCGGATGCCGTCGGCGCGCTCTGGACAGACATCATCGGCATTGCCGACAGCCCTTCCACCACCTTTGTGGGCCTGGCCAATGCGTCCACGCCGCTGGTCTGGCTGGGTGTCATCGCCTATTCGCTCCAGCTCTACTTTGATTTTTCCGGTTACTCCCTGATGGCCATCGGTATGGGCAAGATGCTGGGCTTCGATTTCCCCCAGAACTTCAACTTCCCCTATATCTCCCGTTCCATCACTGAGTTCTGGCGGCGCTGGCACATGACCCTTTCCGGCTGGTTCCGCGAGTATGTCTATATCCCGCTGGGCGGCAACCGCAAGGGCCTGAAGCGGCAGATCTTCAACCTGTTCGTGGTGGAGCTGCTCACCGGCATCTGGCACGGTGCAGACTGGAACTTTATCTGCTGGGGCCTGTACTACTTTGTTTTGCTGGCCCTTGAAAAGCTGTTCCTGCTCAAGTATCTGGAAAAAGGCAGGATCTGGCCCCACATCTACACCATGTTCCTTGTGGTGGTGGGCTGGGCCATGTTCGTGGGCAATGAGGCCGGGGTGGGCTTCGGGCTGCTGTTCCGCAAGCTCTTCCTTCCCTCGGGCGGTGCGTCTCCGGTCTACTTCCTGCGCAACTACGGCGTGCTGCTGGCGGTCAGCATCCTGTGCTGCACCCCGCTCATTGAGAAGCTCTGGAACGCCCTGCGCAAACACACCGTGACCCGTGTGGCTGCGGTGCTGGTGCTTCTGGTGCTCTCCACGGCGTATGTGGTGGGCAGCACCAACAGCCCGTTCCTGTATTTCAACTTCTGAGGAGGGGACCTGAATGGACAAGCATACAAAGAAAACTCCCTCTCTGTTCCGGTATCCGGTACTGGTGGCCTTCGGGCTGTTCTTTATCGGGCTGTTCGTGCTGGATATGGTCACGCCCGACCGCGCATACAGTGAACTGGAAAATACCACCCTGACCCAGCGGCCCAGACTGACCGCGGTTTCCGCCGACGGGCTGAACAACTACTTCACCAGCTACACCCGATACGTCAAGGATCAGGTGTTTGGCCGCGACCAGTGGATCAGCCTGCAGAGCGCGGCGGAGACCACCCTCTTCCAAAAGACCCAGAGCGGCGGCATCCTGCTGGGCCGGGAGCACATGATGTTCGCCCGGCATTACAGCATCCTGAAAAATGAGGAAAAGGGGATGGCGAAGAACCTTGCCGCCGTCCAGAGCCTTGCTCAGCGCTACCCGGGCAGGGTGAACCTCATGCTGGTGCCGTCGGCCTCGGTGGTCTACCCTGAGAATATCCCGGCGGGGGCACCTCAGATCGATGAAAAGGGCATTCTGGAGGAGGTTGCCGCACAGGGGGAGGCCTGCGGGCGGTTCATTGATGTTCTGCCCACCCTGACGGAGCACAAAGGGGAATACCTCTACTACCGTACCGACCACCACTGGACAACGCTGGGGGCCTACTATGCCTACCAGCAGTTCTGTGAGACGCTGGGCCTGACCCCCTTTGACCGGGATGCCCACACGGCCGAGACCTGTGAGGATTTCTACGGCACCCACTACTCCAAGGCCCGCACCTGGAATGCCGAACCCGACACCATTACCTGGTACGACCTGCAGAACAGCCTGACGGTCTGGAACGTCACCGGCCCGGGCCAGCCCACCGAGGGCACCACCACCGGCCTGTACGATCTGGATAAACTGAGGGTGTATGATAAGTATGCCATGTTCCTGCACGGCAACAACGGCCTGAGCCGGGTGGAGGGCAGCGGCACCGGTAAGATCCTGGTCATCAAGGACAGCTATGCCAACAGCTTTGTGCCCTACCTGACAGCCAACTATGCGGCCATCGACGTGGTGGATTTCCGCAACTATAACTATGGGCTGGACCAGCTCATTGCGGCCAACGACTACGACCAGATCCTTGTGCTGTACAGTTATGCCAGCTTCACCACCGATCCGTATCTCTACCGCGCGGGCGTGGCAGGCTGAGTGGAAAATTATTGCAGTGCTTTTCACCAAACTTTCGTTTGTTTTTTCATGCGACTTTCCGATTTTTGATTGTTTTTCACAAAATCCATTGCATGAAACTGTTTCGTGTAGTAATATAAGGCTAGAAACCGGATGGTAAATTGGGAAAGAAGACCATCGGTTCAAGCTGCTCAAAAAAGGAGTATGAGACTTATGAACAAGAACATGAATCTGCCTGCTGAATACGCAGTGCTTTCCGAAGAAGAGATGACCTATACCCAGGGCGGTTCCGATATTGGCGGATTTGCATCCGCTGCCGCTACGGTCGTGGGTGCTGTGGTGCTGGGTGCCAGCTATATCTGGGGCATTTCCGCTTCCAAGGACTGGCTGAACAAGAAGAGCAACCGTGAGGGCAACCTCTTCACCGTTCTGGGCCGTGCCGCAGATGCTATCGGCGAGGATATGTCCAAGTCCGCAGCCAACTTTGTCCGGGATGCCGTTTCCAGCACCATGGTGGTGGCTCTGGCTCCCCTGAGCGCTGTTCTGCTGATCCTGTAAGCCGGGAAAGTGGGATACCGGGTCTGTTTTCTGTAACCTGCGGTGTACGATGCACCGTGCAATAAATGCTTTTGTAAAGGAGTATTATTATGGAAAAGAAGCTCATGCTGCCCGCGAACTACAACGTGATGAACGAAGAAGAAATGACCTATACCAGCGGCGGCGACGGTTTTACCGCTCCGTTTGCTGTGGGTTGGACGATCGGCGCAGTCATTTCTGTTGCAAACCTGATCTGGGGTCTGGATCAGACCCGTACCTGGATCAAGAACAACAAGAAGAACGGCGAGAATATCACCGATCTGGCAGCAAAGGGCATCAATGCCGCTGCCGATTACATGAGTAAGTCCATCGGCAATGCGATCGTTGGCGTTTACACCGCTCTGAACCTGACCGGCTGGTGGCCCGTTACCGCAATCGCCTGGGTCACGGCCTGATCGTTTTGACCGGTCAGCCCGGAGAACTCCAAAGAACAACACAAGGCGGCGGCTCTCCCCCAAGCGGGCGGGCCGCCGCCTTTTTTGTTCACAAATTGTCTCTGGAAATATCCTGTCGGTTGGGGTATACTAGAGCCATAAGTAAGAATCACTCCTTCTTTTGAGGGAACTGACCGCCCCCGCAGAGGGTGCGGATAAAAAATGGAGGAAACCGATATGGCTGTTGTTACCATTACCAAAGAAAACTTTGAGGCAGAGGTGCTGCACAGCGCAAAGCCTGTTCTGCTGGACTTCTGGGCCACCTGGTGCGGCCCCTGCCGGATGCTGAGTCCCATCGTGGACGAGGTGGCCGAGGAGCGCACCGATGTCAAGGTGGGCAAGGTCAATGTGGATGAACAGCCCGAGCTGGCCTCCCAGTTCGGCGTGATGAGCATCCCCACACTGCTGGTGTTCCGCGACGGCAAGCTGGTCAATCAGGCTGTGGGTGCCCGCCCCAAGGCTGCTGTGCTGGCGCTGCTGGGCTAAAAGAAAAAAATCGAGCCGTATGGCCGCTGCCTGTTTTCGAATGGGCGGCGGCCTTTTTGCACTTGACAATATGGCATATCTGCCATATACTGAAGGGGAAAAGTGTAGGGAGGATTTTGAAATGGGACCATTCGTGGTGGAATTTTATGAAACAAGAGATGGCCAGCGCCCTGCGGAAGATTTTTTGGAAAGAGAGGGTGAATCAGATGAAAACACTGGATCTGTATTTGAATGAACAGCTGAAAAATGAGGAGTTCCGCAAGGAGTGGGAAGAGAACCAGCCGGAAATGGATATCATCCGGGCGATGGCAGATGCACGCATTTCTCAGAACCTGACCCAGAAGGAGCTGGCCGAACGCACCGGCATCAATCAGGCGGATATCAGCAAGCTGGAAAATGGAACACGCAACCCATCTTTGAAGCTGCTGAAGCGTCTGGCAGACGGAATGGGAATGGACCTGAAGCTTGTGTTCACACCCAAAGAGCCGCAGAATCTGAAGCTTGCAAAATAAGAAAGATGCCGGGCCGGTTTCCAATGCAGGAGACTGGCCCGGCCTTTTTGCATCCCCGGTTTTCGCTCTCCATCATCTGTTTTGGCGCTGGGGTGAAATGATTTCGCCTTTCTGTACAAACGCACAGAAAAACGGTAAGATAGGGCTGAAAAGCTGTTACTTTCACGCTTTACAACTTTATCTTGATAAAGTAAAATAAACAAAAGAAGTGGGAAATACGCAGAGAGGGAACGAGGAGATCGAGATGGAATTCAGTCTGGACAGTTTGCAGCCCAAGGAGCGGGCCTCCTTTGCGCTGCGGGCGCTGTATGAGGCGGCGGGCTGCCGCAAATATCACATGGGCCGCTTTGAGGAGTATGGGCTTTATCAGGAGAACCGGAGCTTTTTGTCCTCGGAGCAGGTTATCACCTTCACCGACCTGGATGGCCGTCTGCTGGCGCTCAAGCCGGACGTGACCCTGTCTATCGCCAAGACGGCCCAGCCCGCCCCCGGCGAGACCCTGCGGTATTACTACCATGAGAACGTCTACCGCCCCTCGGCAGAGAGCCACACCTTCCAGGAAATCTCCCAGATGGGCCTTGAGATGCTGGGCGCGGTGGGGGAAGCACAGGTGCAGCAGGCGGTCCGGCTGGCAGCGCAGAGCCTGGCCCAGCTGGGGGCCGCGTGGGTGCTGGAAGTCAGCCACATGGGCTATCTGTTCGGCCTGTTCGACGCACTGGGCGTGCCGGAGAATGCCCGCCCCGGCCTGCTGGAAAAGCTGCGGGAAAAGAATGCGCACGAGCTGCGCCGCGCCGCGCAGGCCGCCGGGCTGGATGCCGCCGGGGCCGATGCCCTGACCGGCCTGCTGGAGCTTTCCGGCAGCTGCGAGGAGACGCTGGCAAAGGCAGAGAGTGCCTGCCGCAACGACCGGATGCGCGCCGCCGCCGCTGAGCTGCGGGCACTGGCCAAAACGCTGGAGGCCTCCGGCGGGGCGGTCCGCCTTGACCTGAGCCTTGCCGGTGAGATGGAATACTACAACGGGCTGGTCTTTCAGGGTTACCTGCAGGGCCTGCCGCGGCCCCTGCTCAAGGGCGGCCGCTATGACCTGCTGATGCAGAAGTTCACCCCCGGGGCCGGGGCCATCGGCTTTGCGGTCTATCTGGACGAGCTTGACCGCCTGAGCGCCCCCACCCCGCCGGTGCAGAGGAACAGCACGGACCGGGTCATGCTGAATGTGGCCCTGCCCAAGGGCCGTCTGGGCGACAGGATGTATGACCTGCTGGCCCGTATCGGCTACGGCTGCACCGAGGACTACAACGCCACCCGAAAGCTGGTGGTGGAGAACCCTGCGGCGGGCATCCGCTACTTCCTTGTCAAGCCCAGCGATGTGGCCATCTACGTTGAGCACGGCGCGGCAGATGTGGGCATCGTGGGCAAGGATATCCTTACCGAAGCCTCTGCAGATGTCTACGAGCTGCTGGATACCGGCCTTGGCAGGTGCCGGATGTGCGTGGCTGCCCCGGCGGATTACAAGGATGACCCCAGCCGCCCGGTGCGGGTGGCGACCAAATTTGTCAACATTGCAAAGAGCTACTATGCGTCCATCGGGCGGGATATCGATATCATCAAGCTGAACGGCTCCATTGAGCTGGCCCCCATTCTGGGCCTTTCCGATGTCATTGTGGATATCGTGGAGACCGGCACCACCCTGCGGGAGAACGGCCTGCGGGTGGTCACTGAGTTCATGCCCATCTCGGCCCGGTTCATTGCCAATAAGGCCAGCTACCAGTTCAAGCACAACGAGATGGATGCCATGCTGGAAGCGCTGCGCAAGACCTTGCAGGAGGAAACAAAATGATCAAGCTGTATAATTTTGATGAGCTCAGGCCCGAGGAGATCCTGAACCGGGACATCCGCGCGGAGAAAAACGTGGAGGATGTGGTGGACGGCATCATTGCCGAGGTCCGCGCCCGGGGCGATGAGGCGCTGAAGGAGTACGCGCTGAAATTTGACGGGGCAAAGATCGACGACCTGCAGGTGACGCAGGCGGAGATCGATGAGGCCTTTGCCAATATGGACCCCTATTTCCTTGAGACCCTGCGGGAGGCTGCCGCCAACATTGAGAGCTTCCACCGCCAGCAGGTGCACAAGAACTTCGTGATCAACGAGAAGCCCGGCATCGTGCTGGGCCAGAAATATACCCCCATTGAGAAGGCGGGCGTATATGTGCCCGGCGGCACGGCGGCCTATCCCTCCACCGTGCTGATGGATGTTATCCCGGCCAGGGTCGCGGGCGTGTCGGAGATCGTGATGACCACCCCCGCCGGAAAGGACGGCAGGGTGAATCCGGTCATCCTTGCCGCCGCCGCCACCGCCGGTGTGACCAAGATCTTCAAGACTGGCGGTGCACAGGCCGTGGCCGCGCTGGCCTACGGCACCCAGAGCATCCCGGCGGTGGACAAGATCGTCGGCCCCGGCAACATCTACGTTGCCACCGCCAAGCGGAAGGTGTTCGGCAAGGTGGGCATTGATATGATCGCCGGCCCCAGCGAGATCCTGGTGCTGGCCGACGGCGGCTGCAACCCCGCCTGGGTGGCGGCAGACCTGCTGAGCCAGGCCGAGCACGACAAGCTGGCCAGTCCTGTTCTTGTCACCGACAGCCCGGAGCTAGCCAGGGCCGTGCAGGCAGAGCTGGAGGTGCAGATCCCCCAGCTGCCCCGTGCCGCCATTGCCCGCGCCAGCGTGGACGACAACGGGAAGATCATCGTCTGCACCGACCTGCACAAGGCCATTGAGGCCTGCAACATCATTGCGCCGGAGCATCTGGAGGTCTGCGTGGAGGACCCCTTCGGGGTGCTGAACGAGATCAAAAACGCGGGCAGCATCTTCCTGGGCCGCAATGTGCCCGAGGCCCTGGGCGATTACTTTGCAGGCCCCAACCACACCCTGCCCACCAGCGGCACGGCCCGCTTCTCCAGCCCGCTGGGTGTGGACGACTTTGTGAAGAAGTCCAGCTTCCTCTATTACACCCGCGAGGCGCTGGGCGAGGTGGCACCTCGCATTGCCGATTTTGCCGAGCGCGAGGGCCTGCACGCCCATGCGAAGAGTGTGACGATAAGATATGAAGAGGACTAAAGGCGGCTCGCCCTCTCCGTCATTGCTTTGCAATGCCACCTCTCCCAAAGGGAGAGGCTTTGGCAATTTCCCGCAAGGTTACGGAAAACCGCCAGAGGCTCCCCCTTTGGGGGAGCTGGCGCGAAGCGCCTGAGAGGGCGAGGACGCTGACAGTGAGGAAATTGCTATGAGTAAATATCTCTCTCCGAAACTTGAAACAGTCACCCCCTACACCCCGGGGGAGCAGCCGCAGGACCAGCAATACATCAAGCTGAACACCAACGAGAGCCCCTATCTGCCCAGCCCGGCGGTGGTGGCGGCGGTGAGCGAGCATGAGGTGGAAAAGCTCCGTCTCTACTCCGACCCCGCCTGCACCGACCTGCTGAAAACGGCGGCTGTGCACTTTGGCCTGCAGCCGGATCAGATCATGCCCGGCAACGGCAGTGACGAGAACCTCTTCTTCGCCCTGCGGGCCTTCTGCGATGAGACCCACCCGCTGGCCTATGCCGACATCACCTACGGCTGCTACAGCGTCTGGTGCGGGCTGATGCACATCCCCAGCCATATCATCCCGCTGAAGGAGGATTTCACCCTTGACCCCGCCGATTACTACGGCTTGAACGAGACCATCGTCATCGCAAACCCCAACGCCCCCACCGGCTTGGCCCTGCCCCGCAGTGCCATCGAGGGCATCCTGAAAGCGAACCCTGACAATGTGGTCATTGTGGATGAGGCCTATGTGGACTTTGGCGGCGAGAGCTGCGTGCCGCTCATTGACCGGTACGACAACCTGCTGGTGGTGCAGACCTTCTCGAAATCCCGCCAGCTGGCAGGAGCGCGGCTGGGCCTTGCCATGGGCAGCGCCAGCCTCATTGCGGACCTGAACCGGGTCAAGTTCAGCCTGAACCCCTATAACATCAACCGCCTGACCTTGAAAGCAGGGCAGGCCGCGCTGGAAGATACCGTTTATTTTGGAAAGACCCGTGCCGCCATCGTGGACACCCGGGACTGGACAAAACAGCAGCTGGAAGCCCGGGGCTTTGCGGTGCTGGACAGCCGCTCCAACTTCCTGTTCGCCTCTACACAAAAGAAAAACGGCGGAGAATTGTACCGGAAGTTGAAGGGAAAGGGCGTTCTGGTGCGCCACTTTGATGCCCCGCGCATTGAAAACTGGCTGCGCATCACGATCGGCACGCTGGAGCAGATGCAGATCTTCCTGAACACCCTTGACAAAATAATGGAGGAATGACCCATGCGGGAAGTGACACTGGAACGCAACACCAACGAGACCCAGATCGAGCTGACCCTGAATCTGGACGGTGCGGGACGCTATGAGGTAGACACCGGCTGTGGGTTCCTGAACCACATGCTGGAGCTGTTTGCCCGCCATGGCCGGTTTGACCTGGTGCTCACCTGCCACGGGGATGTGGAGGTGGATTACCACCACACGGCTGAGGATATCGGCATTGCACTGGGGCAGGCCTTTGCCCGGGCGCTGGGCGAGATGCGGGGCATCCAGCGGTATGGCAGCTTCTACCTGCCCATGGATGAGGCGCTGGTGCTCTGCGCGGTAGACCTTTCGGGCCGGTGCACCCTGAACTGGGATGTCCACTGCAAGACCGAAAAGGTGGGCGATTTCGATGTGGAATGCGCCTCGGAGTTCTGGCTGGGCTTTGCCCGCAATGTGCCCGCTACGCTCCACTTTGTACAATTTGCAGGGGAAAATACCCACCACATCCTCGAAGCCTGCTTCAAGGGGGCGGGCCACGCGCTGGCTGCGGCAGTCGCCATTGATGTCGCCCACCGGGACGAGATCCCCTCCACGAAAGGACTGCTGGTATGATCGCGATCATCGATTACGGCGTGGGCAACCTGTTCAGCCTGCGCTCCAGCCTGACGCATCTGGGGCTGGAGGCCGTTGTGACCGCCGATGCACAGACCATCCGCAAGGCTGACCGGCTCATCCTGCCGGGGGTGGGTGCCTTTGGCGATGCCATGGACAAGCTCTCGGCTACCGGTCTGGTGCCGGTCATCCGGGAGCAGGCGGCGCAAAAGCCCCTGCTGGGCATCTGCCTGGGAATGCAGCTGCTCTTTGAAAAAAGCTATGAGTACGGCGAGCATGCAGGCCTGGGCTTTGTCAAAGGCGAGGTCTGCCCGCTGGAGCCTGACCTGAAAGACAAAACCCTCAAGGTACCGCAGATCGGCTGGAACGCCCTGCACATCGTACGGGATGACCCGCTCTTCCGATACATCCGTGAGGGCGAGTATGTCTATTACGTCCACAGCTACTACGGCAAAAATTGTACCGGGAGTACACTTGCTGTCAGCGATTACTCCATCCCCGTGACCGGCGTGGTCAGGGCGGGCAGGGTGTACGGCACCCAGTTCCACCCCGAAAAGAGCGGGGAGACGGGGCTGTGGATTTTGAAGGCGTTTGCAGAATTGTAAACTGGCTCGCCCTCTCAGTCAAGGCCTGACGGCTTTGCGAAGCAAAGACGGAGAGGGTAAGGCCGCTAAAGGAGAAACTATGAATCTATTCCCAGCCATTGACCTGCGAGGCGGCAAAGTTGTCCGCCTGACGCAGGGAGATTACGACCGTATGACCGTTTACGGGGAGGACCCCTGCGCACAGGCCCGGCAGTTTGTGGAGGCCGGGGCCAGGTATCTCCACGTTGTGGATCTGGACGGCGCAAAGGACGGCACCCTTTCCAACTACGGATCCATTGCCGCGCTGGCAAAGCAGGGCGGCTTGTACATCGAGGTGGGCGGCGGCATCCGCACGGAGGAGCGTATTGAAAAATACCTTTCTCTGGGCGTGAATCGCTGCATCCTGGGCAGTGTGGCCGTGACGGATTTTGATTTCACGGCCCGGATGCTGAAACGCTACGGCGAACGGATTGCCGTGGGTGTGGATGCCAAAGATGGATTTGTTGCCATCCACGGGTGGAAGGAGGTCAGCGCCGAAAAGGGCGTGGACTTCTGCAGGCGGCTGGCAGATGCCGGGTGCACGGCCATCATCTACACCGACATTGCCTGTGATGGTGCCATGCAGGGCACGAATCTGGCGCTGTACCGCCAGCTGGCGGCAGAGGTGCCGGGCGTGGCCTTCACGGCCAGCGGCGGCATCTCGTCGGAGGCCGAGCTGCTGGAGCTGAAAAAGATGGGCACCGCTGCCGCGATCCTGGGCAAGAGCCTGTATACCGGGGCACTGGATCTGAAACGTTGTGTAGAACTGGTGCAGAATTAAACGGAGGGGAACGAAAATGATCACAAAACGCATCATTCCCTGTCTGGATGTCCGGAATGGCCGGGTGGTCAAGGGCACGAATTTTGAGGGCATCCGGGACGTGGCCGACCCGGTGGAGATGGCCCGGATGTACAACGCTGCCGGTGCCGACGAGCTGGTGTTCTACGATATCACCGCCAGCTTTGAGGGCCGCGCTCTGTTCACCGATATCCTGACCCGGGTGGCAAGCGAGATCTTCATCCCGCTGACCGTAGGCGGCGGCATCAACACGCTGGAGGATTTTGACCGGGTGCTGAAATGCGGCGCCGATAAGGTCAGCGTCAACTCGGGCGCGCTGCGGGACCCCGGCCTCATCCCGGCGGCGGCCCAGAAATACGGCGATCAGTGCGTGGTGCTCTCGGCGGACGTGAAGCGGGTGAACGGCCAGTTCCGGGTGTTCGCCAAGGGTGGGCGCGAGGATACCGGCCGGGACGCGCTGGACTGGATCAGCTGGTGCGCGGCGCATGGCGCGGGGGAGATCTGCCTGAACAGCATTGACACCGACGGTGTCCGCACCGGCTTCGATCTCGAGATGCTGGACGCGGTCGCTGCCCGGGTGAATGTGCCCATTATCGCAAGCGGCGGCGCGGGCAGAAAGGAAGATTTCCTTGAGCTGTTCCACCACAAGGGCATCGACGCGGGCCTTGCGGCGGGCATTTTCCACCAGAAACTGCTGACCATCCACGACCTGAAAACCTATCTGAATGAAAATGGTGTCGAAATGCGGCTGTAAGCTCTTGCGTTTCGGGCAACTTTAGGATAAACTGTAAGTATCCCCTTTGGGGAGGGAGTATGGACCATGGAACTGAAATTTGATGAAAAGGGCCTCATTCCTGCCATCGTGCAGGATCACTACACCAAAGAGGTGCTCACCCTTGCCTACATGAACGCCGAGACGCTGGCACTGACCATTGCCGAGGGGCGTACGGTGTTCTGGAGCCGGAGCCGTCAGGAGATCTGGCGCAAGGGCGATACCAGCGGCAATGTCCAGCATGTGGTGTCCATCACTGCAGACTGCGACAAGGACGCACTGGTGGTGGAGGTGGTCAAGGATGGCCCTGCCTGCCATACCGGTGCCGAGAGCTGCTTCTTCAATGAAGTGTATGTCTCGCCGGAGCTCAAGCAGTTCAGCTGGCAGGGGCTTTACGAACTCATCCAGGGCCGCAGGGATCATCCCCAGGAAGGCAGCTACACCACCTACCTGTTCGAGAAGGGCAAGGAGAAGATCCTGAAAAAGGTGGGCGAGGAGTGCACCGAGGTCATCATTGCGGGAGAAAAAGAGGACAAGGCCGAGACCATCTATGAGATCAGCGACCTGGCTTACCATGTGCTGGTGCTGATGGTGCAGGCGGGCATCACGGTGGAAGAGATCACCCGTGAGCTGGAAAAACGACACGTCATTGACCACAAGGTCAAACAGGAAAGGATGCAGTGATTTAGTTATGGCAGATTATAAGAAGTCCAGTGTTCATTGCCACTCGACGATGTGCGATGGCAGAAATACCTTGCAGGAAATGGCCAGTGCCGCCTGTGCACAGGGCCTGACGACCCTGGGCTTCTCCGGCCATAGCTATACTCAGCGGGACCGTGAGTACTGCATGAGCCCCAGCCGCACCGCCCAGTACAAGGCCACCATTGCAAAGCTCAAGGCAGAATATAAGGGCAAGGTGGACATCCTCTGCGGCATCGAGTGGGACAGCCTGAGCGAGGACAAGCCCGAGAACTACGATTACTGGATCGGTGCGGCCCATCACCTGTACGGCAGGAACACCGGCAAGTACTACGAGATCGACTTCCGCCCGCAGGATCTGCACGACTGCATCTTTGATGATTTCGATGGCGACCCGCTGGCCGCGGTGGAGGCCTACTTTGCAGAGGTGGAGAAGGTTGCTGCCAAGGGACCGGACATTCTGGCCCACATCGACCTCATCAAGAAGCTGAACGGCGAGGGTGAGTTCTTTGATGAAGAGGCTCCCCGCTACCGGGCCGCTGCCCTCAAGGCCCTGAGCGCTGCCAAAGAGCACAACTGCCTGCTGGAAGTGAACACCGGCGGCGTTTACCGCGGCTACCGCAAGGACTTCTACCCCAGTGCATGGATGCTGGAGGAGTGGAACAAGATGGGCGGCAAGGTCATCATCACCTCCGACTCCCACGATGTTTCCAGCCTGACCTTCGGCTTTGAGGAAGCTGCCGCCGCCATCAAGGCAGCTGGTTTCACCAGCGTGGAGGTGCTGACCGGCCACGGCTTTGAGACCCAGGAGCTGTAAAAGAAAAATAAAGCACAACCCTCTCCGTTTTTGCTGCGCAATGCCGGGGAGGGTTGTTTTCCGTAAACTGTGAGGAACCTTATGACCCAAACTGCGAAAAAATCCCCCTTCAGCATGAATGTGGACCTGATGCACGGGCCCATTTTCAAAAACCTGCTGCTGTTTATGCTGCCCATCTTCATCTCCAACCTGTTCCAGCAGCTCTATAACACCGTGGACACCATGATCGTGGGCAATGTGCTGGGCGATGCCGCCCTTGCCGCCATTGGCTCCTGCGGCTCGATCTACGAGCTTCTGGTCGGTTTTGGCCTCGGTATCGGCAATGGCCTTGCAATCGTTGCAGCGCGCTCCTACGGGGCGCAGGATCACGATCTGCTCAAAAAGACCGTGGCAGGCTCACTTGTCATCGGTCTGGTGGCTTCCCTCTGCATTACGCTGGCAGGTGTGCTGGGCCTGCACCCGCTGCTTCTCATGCTGGACACCCCGGCGGAGATTCTGGACGATGCGTACCGCTACATTTTGACCATCGACCTGGGCGTGCTGGTCATGTTCGCCTATAACCTCTGCGCGGGCCTGCTGCGCGCCATTGGCAACAGTGTGATGCCGCTGGTGTTCCTGCTCATCTCCTCGGGCCTGAATGTGGTGCTGGATCTCCTGTTCATCGCAAGGCTGGGCATGGGGGTGCAGGGGGCGGCTGTGGCAACGGTCATCTCGCAGGGCGTTTCGGTGGTGCTCTGCATCCTGTACATCTTCTTCAGAGTGAAGATCCTGCTTCCGGAAAAACAGCATTTCAGGGTGGGCAGCCACCTTTACTGGGAGCTGTTCAGCCAGAGCATCTCCATGGGCCTGATGAGCAGCATCGTCTCGGCGGGCTCGGTGGTGCTGCAGTACGGCATCAATGGGCTGGGCACGCTGGTCATTGCCGGTCACACCGCCGCCCGGAAGCTGTTCTCCTTTACCACCATGCCGGTCATGGCCATGGCATCGGCATGCTCCACGTTTGTTTCCCAGAACTGCGGCGCAAACCAGCCGGAGCGTGTCCGCAAGGGCATGAAGGAGATCGCCCTGTACAGCGTGGTGGTGGCCGTGCTGGCGATCTTTCTGATGCAGCTGGGCGCGGAGTGGATGGTGCGGCTCATCTCCGGCTCCAGCGAGTCTGTGGTGCTGGAAAACGGCGCACGGTATCTGCTCTGGAACGCGCCCTTCTACTCGGTGCTGGGTGTTCTGCTGGCCACCCGCTATGCCCTGCAGAGCCTGGGGCAGAAGGTCCTGCCCCTCTTCTCCAGTGTTATCGAGCTGGTGGGCAAGGTGGTATTCGTGCTCTTCTTCATCCCGAAGTTTGCCTATAACGCCGTCATCCTCTGTGAGCCCATCATCTGGTGCTTTATGGCGGCGTACCTCGTGCTGGTCTACCTGCACGACCCGTTTGTGTTCCCGAAAAAAGCAGAATAAGGAAAAGACCCGGCTGCCGATGACAGCCGGGTCTTTGTGTCTGCAGAAATTGGATGAAACGGATCGGGCAATGGGGCTTACAGTGCCGAATAGCCGAAGCTGTTGACCAGTGCATCGATATGCTGGCCCGCCTTGCACATGGGGCACTCGCGGGAATCGAAGCTGGCGTAATCGGGCAGGTTGGAGGGGTCAAAAATAGAGGTGACCGGGATGCCCAGGCACTCGGTGGCGGTGGCGAAGATGGCACTCAGGCCTGCCACAGTGCCGCCGTAGTAGTTGATCGCCTCGATCGCGGCCTGCACGGTGTAGCCGGTGGTGATGGAAGCAGCCAGGATCAGCACGTGCTTGCCCTTGACCATGGGGGCCAGATTGTCGCGCAGGATGATCTGGCTGCCGGTGGTGTACTCCGGGGTGATGACATAGATGGTCTGGTGGGCGTTCATGTTGGCAAAGCCGTCCTTGGTCAGCTCGTTGGCAAGGCAGGTGCCGATGACCTGTGTGCCGTCCAGGCAGAGGACAGTATCCACGATGGTGTTGTGCTGGTAGGCAGCCACCAGCTCTTTTGCCACGGCCTTTGCCTCGGAAAGGCGGGACTTCTGGGTGGTGACATCGATATAGTAATTGATGTGGCTGTGGCTGGTTGCGAAATGGCCCTTTGCCACACGCAGGAACAGATTGCTCTTGTTGGTGGGAAGCTTTACCATGTTGATCATAACTGCAACACTCCTGTTCTGTCAAACTATAAGGCCCATTGGCCTTTCTCAGGCGGAAACACAAACAGCGCGGCGGCCCCTGCCGCTGCGCTCCCATTCTTTTCCATAAACCTATGGTATCAGAAAATGCGGGTGTGCACAAGATACAGAATTGCCGAAAATTTGAAGAAAAATTGAGATACTTTGCCAATGCGACGGCGCAAAAAAGCCGCCCGGCTTTCCCGGACGGCTTAGGATGTACGTTGGGGAGATTACTTGGTGGAGGTGGAACCGGAGCTGGCGCTTGCGGCACGAGCCAGAACCCAGTTCATGGAATACTCGGCATACTGCAGGTCGGGGCAGTAGGTAAAGACCAGCTTTTCGCCCTCAGCCAGAGAGGTGTTGAGCGTGATGGTGCCCTTATTGATAGCGCTGTTTGCCAGGTTGGTGTCCAGCAAGGAAGCGTCGATCTTAAGCTCGTTGCTGGTTCCACCGACATACTTTGCCTTCTGCTTGCCGTCCTTACCGTAGACAATCGCCTTGAAGTTGCTGGGCTGGATGGGCAGGTTGTTGGTGCGGCCAACGGTGATCTGGAAGGGGAAGGTAATGGAATTGCCGGTCAGGTCAATATCCTTGTACTTCTTGGCATTGTCATCGTAGGTACCAAGAACGGCATTGATCTGCAGAACAGTGATGGAACCGGCACCGTCGCAGTACAGGTTCTTGGTATCAGTCTGATCACAGCCGGAGAAGAGGCCGGCACCCGCAACGGCCACAGCTACAACAGCGGAGTATTTCAGGAAAGAGCGGCGAGAAAATGCTAACGACATAATCGTTCCTCCTTATAATGTGCAAAGCGCACGAAAATGCCAAAAGGCTCTGCCTATACAATAGGCGAAACGGGGGCGAATGTCAATGGTTTTCACAAATATTTTGTGAAATTTTCCCACCGTCTCCGTGCAAATCATACGAAATTTCGTCCTGCTTGATCAGGCTTTGGTCAGATCAGAGGCGTTGATGGTAAAGTTCAGGGTCTTGCCGGAAACAAAGGTCGGGGTGTAGGTCACACCGATCTGCTGCCAGGTGGTGGGCACCATGCAGACCAGCTCAATGTAGCCTGCACCCTGCGGGGGAATGGCAGAGGCCGTGGTAAAGCTCTCGGTGGTGCTGTCGTACAGCTGGACATAAGCGCCGCCCTCGGCTGCCTGACCGTCGCAGGTGAAGGAGAAGTCGGTGGTGGAAGCGGACAGAGCGTGGAAGTAACCGGCAGTGTTGGCTGCGATCTGCTCCGGGGTATCCAGAGGATAGGCCTCGCCGATCTCCTGAATGTTCTGTGCGCCGATGGCAAAGGTGTCGCGGCTGGAACGGTTTGCAGAGGTGATCAGCATGGCAATGTACTCATAGCCCTCGGCATCGGGGGCACTTGCCAGAGTAAAGACGCTGGTCAGCTGGACCGCCAGATTGTTCCAGTTGCTGATCTTATCGCCGACCTTGACCTCGATGGAGGAGTTATCGCCGGCCTGGCAGCCGCCCAGCACAGCAGCAGCGCCCAGAGCAGCGGCAGAAGCACCGGTGACCTTGAGGAAGGTGCGGCGGGAAATCTTGTTCGACATAAAGCTTGCCTCCTTAATCAATGGCAGAAATCTTTTTCTTCGCTGATTCGTTTATAGCATTTTTTACCGGAAATTGCAAGGCCCTGGGCACAGAATTAACAGGAGTTTCACACAGAAGCTCACTGGTTGGGGTCCAGGCCGCGCACATGGGTCTCGCTGGTCTTGACCAGATTCAGCAGGCTGGGGGTGTACAGCGGGTATTCCCGGGTCAGGCTCTCGGTGGTCATGGCAAGGCAGGAGGGGTCTTTCACGCCCTCGGCACCGTTCAGGTCCTCGCCGGCCAGCAGGTCCTCCACGTTGCTCTCGCTCATCCGCATCACGGCATCGGAGTAGCCGGGCCAGCGGCGGGCCTCCACGCTGAACAGGCTCTGGGCGTTGTGGGGTTCGGCGGAATAGAGCAGGCGGAACATCTTGGCCACGGCCATCATCAGGTAGGTGCTGACCTCGGTGGTCAGGGCCTTGCTGTGGCACTCGGCGATCTTGGCATACAGCACGTTCAGGCTGTTGGAGATCAGCTTTTTGTTCATGGTGGGCAGAACGCTGCCATGGTAGACGTTGTCCTTCATCTTATCGGGGTTGGGCAGGTCATCGGCGTTCAGCATCATGCCGTTGCGCTCAGCCGAGCGGCCCAGCAGGTAATCGCAGGACACATTATAGTAATCCGCTACCCGGACAACAAAGTCCAGACCGCACTCGCGGATGCCCTTTTCGTAGTGGGAGAGCAGTGCCTGGGACACCCCAAGGTCCTCCGCGGCCTGCTTCTGGGTGATGCCGCGCTCCTTGCGCAGCAGCTTGATGATACGGTTGAATTCCATGATTTTGGACTCCTCAGTAGTGGAAATTGAACTTCTTTGAGTTTTGGTTTACAACATGTTGATTATACACAGTGAAAAACCAAAAGTAAAGCAAGAAAAGTGACGGAAATTCTCGTCGTTTTTCGTCATTTTTGTCAAAAGGCTTGCCCCGGATACCATATCTATGCTAAACTAAAGATAATCAACGCATATTTTGTGGCGCACGGCCCGGGCAGGATGCCCACTGCCGGTGCGAAATTTTACAGCAAAGAGGAACTCTTTGCCAGATAGAGGTGTTTTTCCATGAAAACGTTCAAACTTCATCTCATCCGCCACGGCATGACGGCCGGCAACCTGCAGGGCCTGTACATCGGCAGCGGCACGGACATCCCCCTGTGTGAGGAGGGACGCGCCCAGCTGAAGGAGCTGAAGGAGCGGTTCGAGTATCCGCAGGTGGACACGGTATTCTCCTCCCCGCTGGTGCGCGCTGTGGAGACAGCGAACATTCTGTTCCCCAATGCAGGCCACCAGTTCACAGTGCACGACCTGCGGGAAGCGGGCTTCGGCGTGTTTGAGAACCGCCCTGTGAAGGATCTGGTCAAGGAAGAGGATTTCAAGAAGTGGATCACCCCCGGCTCCGGCTTTGTGCCCGAGGGAGCAGAGCCTACCGAGCAGTTCCACGCCCGCTGCGCCGAGACCCTGCTCAAGCTGTTTGAGTATATGATCCGGATGGATGTGACCGAGGCTGCCTGCGTGACCCATGGCGGCGTGATCATGAGTATGCTGAGCCAGCGCGCGCTGCCCTCCCGCCACCCGGAACAGTGGATGGCCGACCCCGGCTGCGGCTATACCGTCCAGACCGACGTGCAGCTCTGGATGCGCGACCGTCTGGTGGAGGCTATCGACATCGTCCCCTTTGGTTACGCCGATACCCTGCGCGGGCAGGCAGAAGCCGAGGAAAACGAGGCATTTGAGTAAGAATCTTTGCCGCGCCGCCCTGAAAATATCCAAAACACGTAAAATCGCGGAAGAATAGGTAAAATTCCGGGCAAATCTCTTGACAGAAAGCCAGGAATTTACTATTGTATAAAGAGAACTTATTTTCCCGTTAGGAGGAATCCCCGATGTCACAATCCCTGTCCCGCCGCTCGTTCCTGAAATATGCCGGTTCCGGCGCAGTCAGTCTGGCTGCCGCCCTGCTCACCGGCGTTTCGGGCGCGGCTCTGGCCCCCTGCTATGAGGGCGAACCTGCTCTGTTGGACGGCAAGGCGGCAGTGGAGCTGCTGGGCTATGCGCCTGCGCCGGAGCTGGACAGCACGCTGGTCTATCTGTCGGTGGAGAACCTCTCGGCCCGGCCGCTGGCTGTGGGGGCCAGCTACCTGCAGAGCCGCGGGCTGGACAGCAGGAACGCCCTGTACAGCCTGGGCACCGGTCTGACGGCTCTGTGTGATGGCAGACAGGTGCGGGTGGGCAGCTTTGCAGCTCCCCTCTACGGTGAGAATGCGGCAGATGCCTCTGCCTTTACCCTGAATCTTTCCGCAGGGCGCGGGGCGATGCTCCACTGTTTCTGCGAGACCCCTGCGGACTGGCAGACGCTGGAGCTGATCTATCAGCCTGACTTTGCCGCAGGCCAGACCGTCCATTTTGTGGTGCGCCGGGATGCCGATGAGGTCCATCTGGGCGCGGTGCCTGCCACCCTTGCCGAGGTGGGCAGCGTGGTCGATTTGTAAATGGCATAGCGTAAAAAGAGACGGTTCTGCATCGGATTGCAGGACCGTCTCTTTTGTTTATAACAGGTTTTCCCCGGTGGAGTTCTGCACGGTGAGCTCCTGCCCGGTCAGGCTGGACACCAGCGCCAGATAGCTGCGGCCTGCCGTCAGGGTCAGGGGGCGGCCGTTGGAATCATACAGGAAGAAGGTGGTCTCGCTGCCCTGCGTCCAGGTGATGTTCCACAGGTGGCCCTCGTTGAGCCAGACACCGCCGCCCATGGTCAGATCGTAATCCAGCGTCACACCATCGTCACGCAGGGTGGATGCACTGAACAGAATGAGCAGGTTGTCGAAATCTGCCTGCTGGCCGTTGTTGGCATCCAGCTGCGGTGTGCCGTCCGCGTGGAGCATCCGGTAGGTCTTGCTGTCGGCATCGTAGGAGAAGCCGGTGGCGTTCTGTGCGTCAAACTGGACCCGGACACTCATTGCGTCCGAAGCATCTGCATCGGGCAGCTTGCCGTTTTCCTGCATGGGCAGCAGATTGGGCACGGAGAGGAGGGCTCCGCTCTCGCTGTCGGAGCTGCTGGAAGAGGTGTCCGTGACGCGGGATTCTGTCAGGGCCGGGGAGATGTTCAGGCTGCCCAGCACACCCGAAAGTGCTGCACCGCTGGTATGCCACAGCGGGACATTCTGCCAATTGGTCTCACAGGAAAAGGCATTGGTACCCACCTCCAGTGCGTCTACCGCGCGCAGAGAGTAGTAATCAAGGTAGTTCTGGTCAAACCGTCCGCCGCCCCGCTGTACCGGCAGTACCTGCTGGCCCACCAGCAGCCGCCAGTAGAGGTCCTGCCCGGCAGAGACAGGCCCGACCTGCGGCACGGCCCCCACGGCAGGGTAGACAAGACAGAGCCTGGTGGCCTGCTGCTGTGCGGTCAGGGCTTCCAGCACCAGCGAGGCCGTGGAAAGCCCCCACTGGGTGGTGCTGGCGGCCGCGTTGTCAATGGTGATGGCGACCGGCCGCTGGCCCGGCCAGACAAGTTCCTGCCCAGTGAGCGGGTCAGTGGGACTTTCGGCGGGCTGGGAGCTGGGGCTGAGCGCACAGCCTGTCAGCAGTGCGGCGCTGAGCGCAAAACAGAGCAAAGCGCGCATCCAAAAGCGTTTCATCGGTTTCCCTCTTCTGCCCCGGAGGGCGGGTGATTTAGTAGCTGAAATTGCTCCACTCATCATTGTCCACCAGTGCCAGATAGGTCTTGCCCCGGTTCAGGGTCATCTCTTCGCCGGTTTCGGTGTAGAGCTTGAGCGGATGGGTGGGATGCGGCTTCTCCCAGCGGCCCACCTGCACGCCGCCCCGTGTGAAGAGGTACGCCTGCCCACCGGCCACATAGTTGACCGACTGGACATCGTGAGAATCGCCCGCATAGGCGGCGATATCGGCAAAGCAGACCGCCACGTTGTCAAAGGTCAGCTGCTTGCCGGTCAGCTCGTCCACCGTGTTCTCATAGGCTTTTTTGGAGCGGTTGTACATTTCCAGCTTGTAGCTGCGGCCCCAGCTGCTGTAGCTCAGGCGGGTCCTGTAGCTCTCGGAGTGGGTAATGCTGATGGTTTTGGCCGCAGGGGCACCGGGCAGGTCATTGGAGGCGGCGGTGCGGTAGTCGGCAAAGTGGAAGAAAGGCGTTTCGTTGGCGTAGGTCAGGCCGATGCCGGCGTTGCCGGCCGCCTGTTTGATCTCCTTGCCGGAGGTGAATTCGGTGTGTTCATAGGCTACGTTGCGGCCGCGGTTGTCACGGTGGGCAACGTGGGGGTGGACCGGCGTGTTGAAGTAACTCTTGCCGCCGATGTTCAGGCCGGAGTAATCGTATACATTGATGAACTGGGTGCAGAAAATGCTCTCGCCATCGTGGTAATAGAGGGCCTGATGGGGCATAAGCAGCTGCAGGAACTGGTCGCGGCCGGAGCGCAGCGGTCCGACCTCCGGGATGGTGTCCGCATCCCGGAACACGGCACACAGGCGGGTGATGCCGCCCTCCACCTTGCTCTCGATGAGCAGGTCTGCCGAGCCGATGCCGCGCTGGGGGCGTGCGTTCTGCTTTTCGGAGTTGGCGATGTTGTTGACCATCACACCCACCATCCGGCCGGTGCTCTTGCGGGCTTCGCCGGTCAGAGGGTCAGCGTCGTAGGCAGGCAGAAGGCTGAACGCAGAGCTTGCGGCTTCGCTGGACGCTGCCGAGGAGGCGGCTGCCTCACCGGCTGAGGACGCAGAGGATGCAGCGGCTTCAGAAGAAGCAGAAGAGGATGCCGCCGAGCCGCAGAACAGGCTCTTCATCCAGTCGGGCAGGTCACCGCCCAGAATGGCACTGCCGGGGCTTGCAGAGCAGCCGGCGAGCGCCAGCAGCGCCGCCGTCAGCCCGGAATAGCGAAGTACGGACCGTCGAGAAATTTTCATGGAAAAGCCCTCCTATCGGATCGGCTTGCCCGGCGCGGAAGTGCGCTCGGCAGGTCGGTTGCAGTTTTGCAATGAACTGCTTTGATTGTACTGGTTCTTGCCCGGTTTGTAAAGGGGCAGTTCGTGGCAAAATCTGCCCGATGACGGCTTTGGGAAAGTTTTTTGTGCAGAAAGCTTGCTTTTTGCCCGGGAGTATGGTAATATTATTCGGCAGTATCGTGTTATACTGCGCTTTATAATGTATGCGCTCGTAGCTCAGCCGGTAGAGCATCTGACTTTTAATCAGAGGGCCAGGGATTCGAGTTCCCTCGAGCGCACCAAAAGGACGATAAATCGTTGAGAGAAACGGTTTGTCGTCTTTTTTGTTTTATATAGGCTTTTTGGGCTTGTACCTATGATTTTTTCAAAAAATTTAGAGGTCAGAGGTACAAAAATGAAGAAGATTCAGAAGAATGCAGTCCGGTTTGATAATCTAAAGCAAGATTTTTTGGACGACAAGAAGTATTCTGGCACGGCAGAAGCCACGTTGAACGGCTATCGGTATGATATTACACGGTTCTTGAAGTTCCTTTCAGATGAACAGTTAGCCGTGAATGAGGCAGGATTCAAGCGGTATGTTATCCACTTGACGGATAGCGGAATGACTGCAAACAGCGTCAACCACTATATCCGTTCGGTGAAAGTGTTCCTTTACTGGTGTATGGAGCAGGACGAAATAGCACCGTTCAAAATCAAGATGGTAAAGGCACAAGAAACCATCAAGGACGTTTACACGCAGGAAGAACTTTGTGCGCTGATTCAGCCGCCGAAACGTGAGGACAGCTTTGTTGTCTGGCGCAGTTGGGCTATCATCAACTTTATTTTGGGAACAGCAGCACGAGAAGCAACAGTCTGTGAAATGCAGATCCACTTTACCGTTTTATAGCAATTCAACTTCTTCATGCAACAGCAACAGCGTTGAATTGCATATCGCAAATTGCTGTTTTAACGTTCCACTAACTTTTTGCCTTGCGATCAAGAAAGCGCTTCTGCTAAACACTCTACATTGAAAATACAACCGTACACTGCTATAATAAAATTGTGATATTATCACCAAAAATTCAAGATGTAAAACGTTTGCGATTAGCAAACATTCAGGAGGAACGCATGGTAACAGGAGCCATTAAAAATAAGGTAGACAAAATCTGGACAGACATCTGGGCAGGCGGCATTACCAATCCGCTGACCGTCATTGAACAGCTGACCTATCTCATGTTCATTCGGTCACTGGACGAGAAAGAGCTTGCCACCGAAGATTTTGAGAACATGGCGGGCGAAAAGATGGAGCACATCTTTCCGGCCAGCGCGGCAGGACAGTCTATGCGGTGGAGCCGCTTCAAGGACAAGGACTCCCGCGAAATTTTCCTGACCATGCAGCAGCGGGTGTTCCCTGCCATCAAAAAGATGAAGTATGGCCGTCTGCCGGACTTTGACGCAAGCGGCGAACTGGTGGAGATCGAGGACGACCCCGCCCGCCCGGACGAGGGCAACACCGCCTTTGCGCGGTATATGGACGATGCCATGTTCCTGATTCCCACGCCGCAGGTGCTGCAAAAGATCATCACCGGGCTGGAGGATCTTTACACCCACGACATTGCCGACCTTGATATGCAGGGCGACCTGTATGAGTATATGCTGGGCAAGCTGGCAACAGCAGGGCAGAACGGCCAGTTCCGCACGCCCAAGCACATCCGCGACATGATGGTGGAACTGGTGCAGCCCACGCCGGACGACTTGATCTGTGACCCTGCCTGCGGCACGGCGGGCTTTCTGGTGTCCAGTGCGCAGTACCTCCGCGCCCACTACGAGGACCGCATGACCCCGGAGCAGTGGCAGCATTTTGCCGGCCCGATGTTCACCGGCTTTGACACGGACCGCACCATGCTGCGCATTTCGGCCATGAACCTGATGCTCCACTCCATCACGAACCCGGAAATCGACTACAAGGACAGCGTGTCGAAGCAAAACTCTATTTGCAGCAAGTATACCGTTTGCCTTGCGAACCCGCCGTTCAAGGGCACTGTGGATGCCGAGAGCATCAACGACGACCTGAAAGCCGTCACCAACACCAAAAAGACGGAGCTTCTGTTCCTTGCGCTCTTCCTGCGGATGCTCAAAACCGGCGGACGCTGCGCCTGCATCGTGCCGGACGGCGTGCTGTTCGGTTCCAGCAAGGCGCACCAGAGCATCCGAAAAGAACTGATTGAAAACCACCAGCTGCAGGCGGTCATTTCCATGCCCTCCGGCGTGTTCAAGCCCTATGCAGGCGTGTCCACAGCGGTGCTGGTGTTTACCAAGACCGGCGCGGGCGGTACCGACAGGGTGTGGTTCTACGATATGAAAGCCGACGGCTTCTCGCTGGACGACAAGCGCACCGAGGTGAAGGAAAACGACATCCCGGACATCATCGCCCGGTTCCATAACCTTGATGCCGAAACTGACCGCAAGCGCACCGAGCAGAGCTTCTTTGTGCCCAAAGAAGAAATTGCCGCCAACGGGTACGATTTGTCCATCAATAAGTATAAAGAGACGGAGTATGTGCCGGTGGAGTATCCCTCGACCACGGAAATCCTTGCCGACCTGCATGAGCTGGAAATGGAGATTACCAAGGGTTTGGCAGAACTGGAGGAGATGGTGTGATGGCGAAGTTGGGAGAGGTTTGTACTATTGTATCTGGTTCGACACCAAAAACATCTGTTACGTCCTACTGGGATGGCAACATCAAATGGATAACACCTGCTGAATTGAACGAAGATACTTTTTACATTATGGATTCAGTTCGGCACATTACTGAAGAGGGAAAAGAAAAAACCGGATTGTCTTATCTGCCGACAGGAACAGTCATTTTATCTTCTCGCGCGCCGATTGGCAAAACCGCAATTGCCGGTTGTGAAATGTGTTGCAATCAGGGATTCAAGAACCTTATTTGCTCAGATGCGATTTATAATGAATACCTCTATTTTTTCTTGAAATCAAAAACAGACTATCTCAATTCGTTGGGACGTGGTGCGACTTTTAAAGAAATTTCTAAATCCATCGTTGAAAGCATTGAAATCCCGTTACCTGAAGTAAACCAGCAGAAAGAAATTGCAGAAAAATTCAAGAAGTTAGAGCAGTTGATTTCTCTCCGTAAGCAGCAGCTTTCCAAATTGGACGAGCTGGTAAAGGTACGGTTTGTGGAGATGTTTGGAGATTTTGAGTTTAATCCCAAAGAATTTCTGGTGTATCACTTATGTGAACTTTGCGATGTTGGGTCGAGTAAACGAATTTATCAAGAAGAACAAAGTATAAGTGGTATTCCTTTCTTAAAAGTGGCGGACTTGAACGAGCTGATTGATACGGGAAAATATTCATGTTCGACATTTATTCCTCTTGAACGATACGAACAGCTTTTGCATAAAGAGCTAACACCCACAGAAAATGATATTCTTATAACTTCAAGAGGAACTCTTGGAAAGTGTTATATCGTTCAATCGGATGATGAATTCTATTTTCAAGATGGCATGATTAGCTGGCTCTCCAATTTTAGTCCGAAAGTTTCAAGTATTTATATTTCATATTTGTTTGCGCAACCATATATCCAAAAACAAATTGAAAGTCTGCAAGCTGGCTCGACAGTGGCATACTTATCGATTGCGATGTTGAAGAAAATAAATGTTATTTTGCCGCCTAAAAAACTTCAAGATGATTTTGCCGCTTTTGTAGAGCGTGTAGACAAGCAGAAGCAGACCGTACAGCAGAGCCTTGAAAAGTTGGAATTGATGAAAAAGGCACTGATGCAGGAATATTTTGGGTAACTCCCTCAGTCACCTTCGGTGACAGCTCCCTCTGGGAGGGAGCCTTTATGTGGTGGTAAGGCAAAAGCCTCCCTCCTAGAGGGAGGTGGCGCGGCGTTAGCCGTGACGGAGGGAGTTCCAGAAAGGAGCGCGTCCAGATGTCATTGCCATATCAAGGAAAATTGATCCCTCGTGCAAAAGAATTGCGCAAAGACGCAACAAAACAGGAAAATCATCTCTGGTATGATTTTCTGCGCAGCTATCCCGTGCGGTTTCAGCGTCAGAAAACGATTGATGGCTTTATTGCGGATTTCTATTGTCACGTTGCAAGGCTGGTCGTGGAAGTGGACGGTTCACAGCATTATGATGAGCAGGGACTGGCATACGACAAAGAACGCTCCGCCATTTTTGCCGAATATGGTGTGAAGGTGATTCGGTTTTCTAATCTGGAAATAGAGCAGAGCTTTCAAGAAGTTTGCAGTGCAATTGATTTGGAAGTCAGGAAGCGGGTTCAGGAACTGGAAGATACTCCCTCAGTCAAAGCCTAGCGGCTTTGCCAGCTCCCTCTGGGAGGGAGCCTATAACGTAGAGGTAAGGTAAAAGCCTCCCTCTTAGAGGGAGGTGGCACGGCGCAGCCGTGACGGAGGGAGTGGTGGAGACTGGAAGTGCTGGAATTGGTGAAAGAGCACGGATGCAGGAATATTTTGGGTAACTATGGATGGAAAATTGGAATCAGACTCATAGATGGAGGTAATAGAATGAAAATGGTTGATGATGAGATAATAAAAATGCTTCAAGAAAAAGTAGCAAAAGGAGAGCTTCCCCCGATTTATGCTATGCCTGATGCAGTGGAAGCAATGATTGAGCATGACGAGAAGGTGAAGCAGCAAAAAGGATGGATTGAAAAGTATCCTCTGATAAAAACAGGGAAAGTACCGATTGAAAATTTTAATGATAAGGTATTACCCAAATTATCAAAAAAAGCAGTTGATTACGGATTTCAGATTTTACTGATACAGTTGGTAGCTGAACTTGACATTACAAACGAAAACATTGTTGAATATTGTGATCTTTGGAAAGAAATACGAACCAAAAGTGGACGTTTTTTGATTGAAAACAGCTATTTGAACTTTAAAGAAAGCCATCTTGGGAAAAGTATAGTTCATGATTTGAAACATTTTGCTGATATGATGATTTCCATTGTATGGACACTTTCTCAGGAAGACGTTGTCACGAAAGTGGAAATTGATGGCATTGGAAAGTATTTGAAGAATAAAAAATCTTTGGGATGTTTTTCCGAATATGTCGATTTTTTGACCGTGCTTAATGAAATGGATAACACACAAAAACATGCAGTAACGAATCAGATGGGGATGCTTATTGGAAGAGATGAGCCTTGCTTTCATTGTATTGACTCGAATCATAATAAAGATATTTGGCATGTTGGTGTGAAAAATGTCTCTGTAGCACAGACGATTGAACAATTTAATTCGTTCTATAAATTCTCTATGGATAAGATTTCGGAATTGTGCAGTTGAGATTAGGATATAGTTCTGTGCGGAATGTTGAAAGGAGGCGGTGAAAATGAACTTCCGGCATGATTTTGCTGAAATGGCAAGAGAAGAGTTTAGAAATCTTGGGATGAGTGTTCCAAAAGAATGGGATGATTATGAAATCTGCATAAAGCTCTTTCAGGTATTGCAACGCCATATAAACTCGAATATTCCATATTACGTACTTTATTCAAAAGAACTTTTGCAGAAACTTCCCTATTTACCGGAGTCAGATAGGCGTGAAATTAAGAGGATTGAATGGTGTTTGCGAAATTGTCAGTCGATAACAGAATATATGAGCAGGGACATCAATACGACGTCGATGAGAAAATCGGATTTCATGCTAAAAAACTGGGAAATTTACCATGTTCATCTTGAGAAAGTTCAAAAGAATAAAAAGTGTACAAATCCGCACTTGTTGTTTTTCCAAATAAAAGGGCAGGTTGCTCATTTTATTGATGTGAAAAAACACCCACAGGGGAGCGACTGGTTTGATAGAGATTTACTAGAGATTGTTTATCAAAATTGGCCTAATCTGTTAGTATATCCGAATGGGCTAAGGCCGTGTGAGAACTTACCGGATAATCAAATTTACGAATTGACAAAAAGGTGTGTGGCATTTATACCATTTCATGGGGGAGTGCTATTTCCGACAAGTATGGGAGTGATGTCTTCTGGCGACAGTGGAACAGCAGTACGTGCGATTCAATTTATTTTTAATAGTTTTGCTTTGTGGGAAAAACAACTTGAAAAAGATGAGAAGAGGTTAAGAACAGAAATTAACCGAATTCATCATCCAATGCCGGAAAAACTTGATTTTTCGCTAATCATCGAAAAGAACAATTTTGTTGCATATGAAGAGTACGCACAAATAAAAGTAAAAATGTTTGTGGTTCCCTTGCTTCTTCAAAGTGCAAAATAAAGGAAAGGTGATTATATGTCCAACTTCTCCTATCTCTCCACCCACCCCGAATACTCCCTCTTCGCATCTGCTGCCATCGAGGCCGAGAAAGTGTTCTCCACCTCCCCGGCGATGTGCGCGGTGGGGTGCCGGAAGGCGTTGGAGCTGGCGGTGAAGTGGGTGTATGCGGCGGACAAGACTATCACGATGCCCTACAAGGACAACCTGCAATCCCTGCTGCATGAGCCGAGCTTCCGGTTCGCGGTGGACCGGGACGTGTGGAGCGTGCTGCCCAGCATCGTGAAGGCGGGCAATCTGGCGGTACATACAGGGCATAGCGTGTCGGCGGCGGATGCAGTGTTCAGCCTGCGGGGACTGTTCGGTTTCATCCAGTGGGTGGATTACTGCTACGGCACGGACTATGTGGAGCGCTCCTTTGATGAAACAGCCATCCCCGGCGAAAAGGTAGCGCTGGACGAAAAGAAGATCCGGGAGCAGGAAAGTCTGCTGACCCAGAAGGATGCCGAGTTGGAAGCGTTGCGCAAGCAGGTGGAGAGCCTTTCGACGGCGTACACGGCCAGCAAACAGCAGAACCAGCAGAGCCGCAGTTTTACCGCCGCCGACCTGACCGAGGCCGAGACGCGGCAGAAGATCATCGACATCGACCTCAAGGCCATGGGCTGGAAATTCACCGGGCCGGACGCCGATGTGCGCACCGAGTACGAAGTGGACAACATGAACGGCGTGCTGGGGCAGAAGGGCTATGCGGACTATGTGCTGATGGGCAAGGACGGCTTGCCGCTGGCGGTCATTGAAGCCAAGCGCAGCACCAAAGACCCCAACATCGGGCGCAAGCAGGCTCAGCTTTATGCAGACTGTCTGGAGCAGAAGTTTGGCCGCCGTCCGATGCTGTTTACCACCAACGGCTACACCACCTATTTCTGGGATGAGCAGAGCGGCCCGCAGCGTGTCGTGAGCGGGGTGTTCTGCAAGGACGACTTGCAGAAGCTGGTGAACCGCCGCACCGAGAAAAAACCGCTGGACACCATCGAAATTGACGATAAAATCACCGACCGCTACTATCAGAAAAACGCCATCCGGGCAGTCTGCGCCCACATCGCGCAGGGCTTCCGGCGCAATCTGCTGGTCATGGCAACGGGCACAGGCAAGACCCGCACCGCGTCCAGCCTGACCGATGTGCTGAGCCGGGGCGGTCATGTGACCAACGTGCTCTTTCTGGCCGACCGCACCGCACTGGTCAAGCAGGCAAGGGACGACTTCAAAAAGTATCTGCCGGACCAGTCGCTGTGCAACCTGTGCTCCTCCAAGGACGATAAGGCCGCGCGCATCGTGTTTTCCACCTATCCCACCATGCTCAACGCCATCGACAACGCCAAGACCAAAGACGGCGTGCCGCTGTTTTCGCCCGCCCACTTTGACCTCATCATCGTGGACGAAAGCCACCGCAGCATTTTCAAGAAATACCGCGCCATTTTTGATTATTTCGATGCGATTCTGGTGGGTCTGACCGCCACCCCGAAAACCGACGTGGACCGCAACACCTACGACTTTTTCGAGATGGAGCACGGCATCCCCACCTACGCCTACGATTACGACACGGCGGTCTACACCGACCATGTGCTGGTGCCTTACTACAACTACGAGGTCAAGACGAAATTCACCGAAGAGGGCATCCACTACGATCAGCTTTCACCGGAGGATAAGGCGCGCTACGAGGACGATTTTGCCGAGGACGACACCCTGCCCACCTTCATCCCGTCCGAAAAGCTGAACAAGTTCATCTTTAACGCCAACACCGTGGACACGGTGCTGCAAGACCTGATGGAACGGGGCATCCAGACGGCAGGCGGCGACCGCATCGGCAAGACCATCATCTTTGCCCAGAACAAGCGCCACGCGGAGTTTATCCGGGAGCGCTTTGGCAAGCTCTACCCGCAGCTGGAGACCCAGTACCCGGGATTCATCCAGCGGGTGGTCTGCGATGACACCTATGCACAGTCCATCATTGACGACTTCAAACAGCCGAATAAGCCGCCGTTTATTGCGGTCTCGGTTGATATGATGGACACGGGCATCGATGTGCCGGAGTGCGCGAATCTGGTGTTCTTCAAAAAAGTACGCAGCAAAACGAAGTTCTGGCAGATGATCGGCCGTGGTACGCGGCTCTGCCCATCCCTTGCCTGCGTGGATGCCATCGACGGCGAATATACGGGCAAACGGCGGTTTCTGATTTTTGACTACTGCGGCAACTTTGAATTTTTCCGTCAGAAACCCAACGGCTACGAGAGCGCGGACACCAAAAGCCTGTCCGAGAGCATTTTCTGCAAGCAGGTGCGGATCGCCGCCGCGCTGCAGGATGGAGCCTATGCGGACGAAAAATACCAGAACTGGCGCAAGATCTTAACGGAGACCTGCCGTGCCGAGGTGGGAGCGCTGAACCCGGAGCTGGTATCCGTGCGGCTGCACCGACAGGCCGTGGAACACTATCAAAAGCCGGAAGCCTTTGTCAGCCTGACCGAAACGGACAAAGGCACCTTGATGAAAGGGGTTGCACCGCTCATCTCGCTGGACGACAAAGATGAAGCCGCCAAGCGGTTCGATAACTTTGTGTATGGCTTGCTGCTCTGTGAACTGGAAGGTCTGCCGGGACTGGGCCGCGCCCAGAAACAGCTGCGCAGCACAGCGGCAATGCTGGAAGGGAAGGCTACCATCCCGCAGGTGCAGGCAAAGCTGCCCCTCATCCGGGAGGTGCAGACAGACGAATTTTTGACCTCGCATGATCTTCTCCACTTTGAGGAAATGCGGCAGGAGCTGCGGGAACTCATCAAGTTTCTGGTGGAGGGCGGCGAGGGGCAAAAGCCTGTCTACACGGCCCTTGCCGACCCGGTACTGGAACAGGCCGAGGGCAAAACGCTGGATTCCGGCTACGATTTTGGCGAGTACCGGGAACGTGTGAACCGCTACATCATGGAGCACCGCAGCGATACGCTGGCCATCCACAAGCTGACTCAGAACATTCCGCTTTCCCGGGGTGACTATACCGAGCTGGAACATATCTTCACCTGTGAGCTGGGCAGCAAAGAGGACTATGCACGGGAGTTTCGGGATACCCCATTTGGTCTGCTGGTGCGTAAAGTGGCAAAGCTGGACCACGATGCTGCCATGCAGGCGTTTTCAAAATTTATCAACAACGAATCGCTGAATGCAAAGCAGATCGCGTTTGTTCAGAAGGTTATTCATTACATCGAGCAGAACGGTTATGTGGAAAGCAAAGCGGTGTTGATGAAACCACCCTTTGACCAGCCCATTCTGTTTACCCGCCTGTTTGATGGCAAAACAGGCAGTGAGCTGATGGAGACAATCAATTCGGTGAAAGAGAATGCCACCCATGTGACTGCATAAAGTGGTGGAATGTACTAATAAAATACGGTATAATACGCTTGAACGATATTGAACCGAATTGCAGGTGATACCATGCCTTTCCCCCTCGACCATTACATTGAAGCCTCTCATGTTGATTACAAGGAACGCCTTGAAGAGAAAAAGCCGCGCAGCTGGCTGAAATCGGTGTCGGCCTTTGCCAATACCGAGGGCGGACACTTGATTTTTGGCGTAAAGAATGAGCCGCGCGAGGTCGTAGGATTGGAAAATCCGCAGGCTGTGGTGAGCAGATTGACGGAACTTATCAAGGTCCGCATTGACCCTACGCCGCGCTATCGGGTGCGGGAGGTCGAAATAGAGGGCAAGTCCTGCGTTGATCTGGAAGTACAGGACGGCCCGGCGTATCCATATTATTATGCCTTTGACGGTTCCCATACGGCCTATGTGCGGCATGGCGACCAGTCCGAAGAAGCCACCTCACGGGAACTGAACGAATTGATTTTGCAAGGCATGAACCAGACCTTTGATGCCCTGCCCAGTTCTTATCGAGTGGGTGATGTCAGTTTTACACTGCTGGCCGCGACGTTTAAGAATTTGAAAAAAGAGGATTTCGACCTTGAAAAAGACTTGCCCTCCGCAGGATTGGTAACAGATGATGGACAAATCACGAATGGCGGCCTGCTGCTTTGCGATCAGGGCGTTCTGAAGCAATCCCGTATTTTCTGCACTCGCTGGAAAGGCAACTACAAGGGCAGCATTGAAGAAGATGCTCTGGATGACAAGGAATTTCAGGGTGCAAGTCTGATCACGCTGCTGCAAAATGCGGAAGATTTTGTTCGCAACAACAGCAAAAACCCGTGGAGCATCCGTGGTATGACCCGCGAAGAACGCAGTGATTACCCGTATAAGGCCGTTCGTGAGGTGCTGGTCAATGCGCTGATCCATCGGAATTATCAGATTCTTGGTTCGGAGATTCATGTGGAAGTGTTCGATGATCGGCTGGAAATCACTTCACCGGGCGGCATGATGAATGGCCGCAGGGTGCAGGATATGGATATCCGGCATATTCCGTCTATGCGGCGCAATCAGGTGATCTCGGATGTGTTCTCACGGCTTGGCTTTATGGAGCGCCGTGGCAGCGGCATTGACCGCATCCTGAACTCTTATGTGGAAGTAGCCCAGAAGCCGACTTTCTACTCAGATTCGGATTTCTTTATCGTCACACTGCCGAATAGAAGTGTCGCGACTCCGGCACAGGTCAGTATGGAAAGTGTGGAGACTCAACCTGCAGAAGTATCGACTTCTTCAAAAAAAGTGGCAACCTCGACCCTAGAAGTGGCAACCCCGCAAGAAAAAGTGGAAACCTCGACCCTAAAAGTGGCAACTTCCCAAGAAAAAGTGGCAACCTCAGAAAAAGAGGATATGGACAGCGAGGTAGCCAATTTCAAAATTCAGCTGAATGAGACTAGCTTTGGAAGCAGAACAAAAGAGAAAACTTTGGGGCTTTTCAAAAGATACAGATACGAATATTCTTTTCATTCCATCAATGTGGCTCAATTCTTCGATGTGAAGATTTCTCGTGCCAATGCCATCATCCGGGATCTCCGTCGTCTTGGCATTGTCGAATCTCCGCAATATGGAGTGTATCAGTTTATAAGAAAGTAGAAAGTAAAATCGCTTTGCAAACCGAAATATTGGCAGAACTAATATTTTATTGGAACGAGTTAATATAATTTGAATTATCATAATCGAAATTATATTAACCACCCGCGTAGAAATGCCCACTCCCCTGAGAACTCCTCAGACGAGTGGGCATTCTTCTTCCTGTATATTAGATTTACCTTTGTGGTCACTCAAACCGCCACCAAGTCATGGATCAAAAATCATTATTTTTCATTTGTCCCAGAGTAAGTGCACGGTTTCTGCACTGTTTTTGCACGGTTTCAAGGGATGCAATGGGCACTCTGACTTGCAAAATACGACAAAGGGTGCAGAAATTACGCAGTGAAAAATCACGATGTTCTGCATAAAAATGACGTAAACTCGAAACTTCTAAAATCAGAGTGTTCTGCCCGGGGGGCTCTTTTAATCAGAGGGCCAGGGATTCGAGTTCCCTCGAGCGCACCAAAGGAAAACCCACGATTCACCGTTTCAAATGCGGCTTGGATCGTGGGTTTCTTTTTGTTATATCCGCCCGGCGGGGCTTGAAAAGTGCGACAGAAATGCGACAGCTTCAAAGGGGCTTTGTGCGCATACCGGAGCACCTGCCGGAGGATTTAATTAAAAATGAATGACGTGGGGGCATCTGGCGGGCTGAGGGGACTCTAAACTGTTCTGAACCCTTATCCCACTATGGCCAGCGTGAAAAACGCCGCCGCACGGTTCAACGTGACACCCGAATATGTCCGCAAGCTCTGCCGAACGGGCAAGATCTGCTATACGGCCATCTCAAGCCGAAAGTGGTTGGTCAACATGGACACGCTGGCCCAGTTCTTCGCACAGGGAGAGCCGGTCAGAGAGGATTCGCAGCAGGTCACGAACGGCCTCGTGCTGGACTCAGACATGCTGCTGGATGACCTGATCGACCGCTGGTTTGAGGAATACGCCAACAAGCAGCTGAAGGCCAAGACGCTCTACGATTATAGAAGGATGCGTGGCCGGATCAGTGCCGGACTCGGGCATCTCAAGGTGTCCAAGATCAAGCCGGCGCATGTGATGGCGTTTTATGACAATTTGGAGGAGAGGGGTGTCCGCCGGGACAGCACCTACACCGCCACGAAAGCCCTTCTGAACCTGCTCCCACGTGGAACCCGGGGTGAACTGGCGAAAAAGGCCGGGATCGGTCAGGACACCATGCGGATGGTCTATGCGGGTAAGAGTGTGAGCCGAAAGACGGCGGAAAAAGTGTCCGCTGCAGTGGGGCTGGCCTTCTCAAAGGCGTTTGTGGAGCATACCCAAAAGGACGGGAAGCTGAACAACAACACCGTCATCCGCTATCAGGCCATGCTCTCCAGCATCTTTAAGAAAGGTGTCCAGTGGGGATTGATCAACGAGAACCCGTGCTCCCGTGCAGAACATCCCAAAGCCGAGGAAATCGACGTTCGGGTGCTGACGGAGGAAGAGATTCCAAAGCTGCTGGATGCCCTTTCGGATGCACCGCCGCAGTACAACGTGATCACTCAGCTGGCCTTGCTGCTTGGTGCCCGGCGGGGTGAGATCTGCGCCCTGCGCTGGTCTGACATTGACTTTGAGAAGGGAACGCTTTCCATCAAGCGGACGGTCCAGTCCATCCCCGGGATAGGCCTTGTGTTCAACACACCGAAAACCAGACGAGGCAAGAGGTGCCTGCGCATTGGAGCGGATTGCGTGGAACTGCTGCAGGAGTACCGGCGATACCAGAAAGCGGAGAGATTCCGGATCGGTTCAGCGTGGGTGCGTAAGGTCACACTGGAAAATGGCAAAGTGGTGGATAATGATATGCTATTCACGAAATGGAATGGAGAGCCGATGGACCCGGATATCATCTCGTCCTGGTTCCCGAAGTTTCTGGAAACACACGATCTCCCGGACGTGAACTTTCACAGCCTTCGCCATTCGAATGCCAGCATCCTGATTGCGGCACATGTACCGATCACAACGGTCTCCGGGCGGCTTGGACACGCACAGACCTCCACCACGCTGAACTACTACGCATCGGCCCTCCAACTCGGCACACATCTTCTCCACAAGGAAGGGGTCGTCCGTGCAATCGGCAGGCTTGTCCTTGGTGGTCAGGATATGAGCAGCCTTGTGGAGCGTTTCGGTTTCACTGCAAAAGGCCCCACACACCGGCACTGGTCGGCATGCAGGGCGTATTTATGATTTGAGGGGAAATTACCGGGCAATCATTGCGTTACAGGTGCCAGCTCATACACACGGTCGAACTGCGCACGGCGCGCTGCCGACAGGTGGTGGCTGATGAGGATCAGTGTCAGGTCGGGATTGGTAAGCAGGCTCTTTTCCACAAGGTCGGCGTTTTTCTGATCCAGCGCACTGGTGCCCTCGTCCACCAGCAGGATGGAGCGATTGTGAATCAGGGCACGGGCAATGGCGACACGCTGCTTCTGACCGCCGGAAAGATTACTGCCATCCTCACCTACAACGGTGTCAAGGCCATCGGGCATGGCGGTCAAATCTGCGGCAAGGGCACTGCCCTGAATGGCCGCATGCAGCTGCTCTTCCGAGAAATCTTCACCCAGTGTGATGTTCTCCCGAATCGTAGTATTGAACAGGAACACATTCTGCTCAATGTAACTCATCTGTTGCTGGAGCTGAGCGGGTGTAACGGTGTGAATGTCCACATCGTCAAACGAAATCGTACCGGTATAGTCCGGCAGCCAGCCCAAAAGCAGCTTGAGCAGAGTGGATTTTCCGCAGCCGGAGGGGCCTGTCAGGGCATACTTTTTGCCCTTTTCAAAGCGGAAGGAGGCATCTTTCAGGATGGGCTTTTTCTCATCATAGCAGAAAGAAACTCTATCTACCGTAATGGAGGCTTTCAGTGGTGACATAGAAGCAACCTCTTCCGATTTGGAATCAGTATCGACCGTTGGCAGCTTGCCAAAGTAAGGCTTACTGGCTGAGAGGGAGAGACGCAAACCGGCCAAACTGTTAAAGCCGTTTGCCACGCCTCCGATCAGATTGACACCACCGGCAAGTGTGCCTGTGGTGACAAGTCCCATGCTGGTCAGCGCAGCAATCAGCACAAGCGAGCCGAGCTGAAGTGCGACGTTGATAAAGCCAATCAACGCCTCCATGCGAGATTTACCATAGCTCAGCTGGCAACTGGGCTTTTCAATGTCATCGCTGATCCTATTTCCCTGCTGGAGAAAGAGATTTCCTCTGCCAAAAAACTGGAGTACGTCAAAGCCTGTCAGAAGGTCCTTCAAATGGTTGATGGCGGCAGTCTGCTGCACACCGCAGCTTTGCCCCAGTAGTTCCAACTTCTTCTGGAACAGTTTTGGGGAGAGCCAAAGGACAACTGCTGTGATCACGGAAAAAACAACCAGCGACCAATGCAAAAAGGCAAGTCCCAAAATGCTGAACACGATCTGCGCAATTCTGCCTACACAGCCGAAGAAGGGAATCCACGCAAGCTGTTCTAATTGCTTTATATCATTGGTCAGCCGGGCGAGATATTCTCCGGTGTCGGACTGATGAAAATCGGTATGGCTCTTGCGCAGGAAGGAGTGATACAGCCCATCTCGCACCGTATTGTTCAAAGCGCGAATTGTTTTGGCCTGACAATGCTCCTGTAAAGCAGTAAAAAGAAAATAGCCTCCCCAGCAGGTCAGATCAACTGCCGTCCAAAAGATAGTACTCCGCAGATCCAGCAATACCACGGCATCAAAAACCTTCATCAAGGCAAGCTGAATCAGAGCCTGAGCACCATAGGCGGTGATGGCAAACAAGCAGGTGAGGGTACTGAGCCTCCATTGCTTTTTCAGATAGTGTATCATTGTTTCCTCCATGCGTATGTCAAAGAGCTTAGAATGTATTTCATGTGCCTGTATCTTATCACAAAAGGTTTCGATTGACCATATCGTCTGGTGTAATAAAAAATTACATGGGACGACAGGTTTGCACAAGAGACGCTTGCACACATGTACAAAATCTAGTATATTACAATTATGGCAATACTAAAGTTTGGAGGGAGCTGCTAAATGCAGAATTACAAATTGGGGGAGTATATCCGCCAGCGGCGTTTGGATCTCGGGTTGACACAGGAGCAGGTCTGTGCAGGCATTTGTGAATCCGTTACATTGTCCAGATTGGAAAACGGAAAACAGACCCCCAGCCGAAATCGAATCAATGCGATTCTGCAGCGCCTTGGTCTGCCGGATGACCGATATTATGCGTTGGTAACACCGGAAGAACTGGAAATAGAAGCACTCAAGAAGGAAATTGTTTCCTGTAATGCGCTAAAGTGCGTTGAGGAGGGCTTTGACAAAATAAGTCGGCTTGAGAAAATTGCAAAGCCGGATGATCAAATCACACAACAGTTTATTCTTCGATCGAAAGTCCTTTTGGGAGGATTGGATAAAAGATATTCAAATGACGAGCGGATTCAAATGTTGTTGCAAGCCATTCGGATGACCATACCGGATTTTCAACTGGACAAAATTGAAGACTTTCTCTTTACATTGGATGAAATGAAACTGGTCAATCAAATTGGAAATGCGTATTCTTTGAGCGGTGACAATGAAAAAGCAGCCGATATTTTCTATCGACTGCTTCAATATATAAGAAGGCATCTTCCGGAAACGGTTACTTCAAACAGGATGCTTCCCTTGGTTTTGTATAATTTTGCTAGATCGTTGGATTTGTCGCAAAAGTATGAGGAAGGCGCAAAGGTGGCAAGATACGGAAAAGAAGCATGTATAAAATATGGACATTATCAGGTGCTTCACTCGTGTTTGGAAATCGAAGCTGAATGCGACTTCTTTCTTGGAAAAAAGGAGGAGAGTGTCGAACGCTATCGGGAAGCTTTTTACATTTGCAAAGTCATGGGATATGAAGATGATTTGCAGATTATCCGCACAGAAGCAGAAAAGTATCTGAACATCTTATTTTGAATATCATGTAATGTCGTCCTGCGGTGTGGCGGCATCTGCGGATGGAGTAGGACATTCCGGTTTAGTCCTGTATGTAAACGGTGAATATCGTGATGACTCTGACATTGGCAAGCTGATGCACGACTTCAACTGCACCAGTGCCGATGATATGAATTTTGAGATCCTTGCCGAAAAGACCCGGTATCTGAGGGGAAATCCGAAGGGAGTGAGCGAAATGTGTAAAGTGATGGAAGACCTGAGAGATGAAAGCTATGCAGAAGGTCATGCAGAGGGTCGGGAAGAACAGGCTCAGATGACGGCGAAGAACCTCTATGAGCAGGGTCTGACGGTAAAGCAGATTGCAAGAGCGATTGGCTTCAGCATGGACACAGTGGAAAAGTGGCTCACGCAGAAAGCTGGATAAGGGAATAACCGGAATGGCCAGTGTATTGTACGATTTGCGTATGATATGCTGGCCTTTTTGTTTGGCGGAAGTCAGAGGTAGTCAGAAGTGGGGTGGGGGTAGTTAAAAATCTGGAGCCGGGGGTTATTCTGGCTGGAAGGAAGAGTTGTTTGTTCTCCCCAGTCCGGGACAAGATATGGTGGCTGTTCGGAGAAAACACGTTGCCACAAAGAAAAAGGCACTCGACGTTGAAATCGGATGCCTCGTTTTGTTTGTCACGCAAAGTTTTCCCAGACGAGATTTCCCCAAGGCTGCATCTGCATGAGACGCTCCGGGTGGGTCAAAATCGCTATATCCGGTAGATGTCCAAATCGAATGCCACCTGGCATTACAACCCCCAATGTTAAAAAGCATGTGGTTTCGTTAGGTGGGCACTTATTTTCGTTTTAGAGTGAGGGTCAAGCTTGTGACAATTTGAAGAAATTGTTCCTTTTCGGAACGGTCTGCCACGATTTTAAGCATGACGATGCCGTAGAGTGTGGTGTAAAGAATAACTTCCAACCCGAACGTCAGGAAGGAACCAGCGCTCTCAGATACCAGAAAATGCTTGAGCAGGAGCGCCCCAGTGGTCAGCAAAAGTGTGGCGATGATAATGGGCAGAGTCTCCTTCCAGAATTTCCGGATGTCGAGACCGGCTCGTTTTTGAAAGTACCAGTTCATGATCAGGCCGCTGGTCAGGAACATCGAAATGCTGGTAGAAAGTGCAGCGCCGATGATTCCGATCCATTTTGTGAAAAAAATGGTCGTCAGGATGTTCAGGACAGCGCTCAGAAAATAGATCTTTGCACGGAAACCGTACTGCCCCTTGATCTGCAGAATGCAAAGTCCGAGATTCTGCGCCAGATCGATGGAAAATGGAAGCATGACGATGATTGCAACCCAATAGGCTTCTTCGTAGCCTTCTCCGACCCACAGCAGCAGAAATTCACGCCCGAAAACGATGAAGCCGGATAAAACCAGAAGAATGATGTAGAAGGTGATCCGTCCTATCCGGATAAATAAATCTGATGCTTTCTGCAGACCGTTTTCTTCCTGATACAAGGCGCTGACTCTGGGATAGAAAACACCTGAGACCTGTGTGCCAAACTGCATATACATAGAACAGATTTGTGAACCGACAGAATAAACGGCAACGACTACGGTGTTGAACATCCGTCCCAGAATGATCTGATCTGTTTTCCAGAAGATCTGATCCGCAATGCTTCCGAGCAGGATGGCAGCAGAAAGACCGAGGATGCTTTTCACGATCCGGGAATCTTTGGGCTGTTTTGTGATCTGGATTTTTAGTTTTCGGGTCACATAGCCATACCGAATTCCAATGGTCAGGAGGTTCAGAAGGACGATCACCACCGAGACTGTGATCGCATACGGGATCCGGCTGACGCACAAAATGACCAGAAGCGGTTGTATGATCTGCATCAGGATGGATAATATCCGCAAAAAGGTGTACTTCTCATGCCCGGTAAGCACAGTCAGATAAACCGAACCCTGCAAGGTGAAGGTCATATTTACGAACAGCAGGATCAGAATGGCAACGCTTTCGTTCAGTTCCGAGGTACTGAATGAACCGGCGTAGAAGCTCCGGAAGGCAAACACCACGACGATTCCGACCAGATCCAGAATGAGAGCCAGAAAACGATAGATGTTTCTTGCCATCGACAGAGTCACAGCGGCTTCTTCATGGTCGCTGCGCCCCAAGGCGTCGCAGTAGTTTCTCAGAATACCGGCCGACACACAGGATTCAAAAACGGTGACATAGGAAAAGAATGAGCCGACGATCTGATATAATCCGTACTCACTCTGTCCAAGAAAGTGAAGAAGAACCGGGACGTAGATCATGCTGACAACTACGCTTAGGAACACTTGTATGTAGGATAATGCTGCGCCTTTTTTTCGTTCGTTCATGATTTCGAAGAATCTTTCTGAAATATTTTTTCTAAAGAAAAGAAATTAACTCTTTTTGCCTAAGAAAAAATTCAATATGTATACGGTTGAACATAAAAAGGTTATATTCTTGTGTCGAATCAAGTAACAGATAATACGTTCTTTGATATCTTCTGGATTGCAAAAAAGTGCACCGGTTTGAATATTTTTATCCGATATGAGTTTTGTAAAGGCCTGCTTGATATCGGAATATTTTACTCTTTCTCCATATGCAGTATTTCGGATAGACCACCAAAGAGCTATATATGTTCCATGATATATTTGAGGATAGTCATCTAAAATACCTTTTTCCAGTAAAAGCGATACTTTTTTTGCATAAAGCCTTCGTTGGCTTTCAATGGTCATTTCCATCCCCACTGTACCTTTAGAAGATAGTGAGCCTGAATTAGATATTATATGATATAAATATAAGTGCTCATGTACAATAACGATCTTATCGCAGTGGCTGTAACATTCATAAATAAAAAGAGTATCCTCACCCAAAGAAAGATCTTCTGGAAAGAAAATATTGTTTTCAACTACAATTTTTTTAGGGATAAGTTTCGCCCAAGGACCTGCAAATGCGATCCTATAATTCATCGGGTATGGAATCATGCCAATTCCAATGGCAAGGCCATCTTTTGGCTCATAAATTTCTGTAGGCATTTTTATTCCATCGAGAATTTTACCGTCTCGCACTTCTTTGAACCCGGAAATAACAATACTACTAGGTGAAACTGCATTTTTTATTAATGTTTCAATGTGCGTATTTAAAATAGTATCGTCTGAATCAACAAAAAGAAGCCAATCCCCATGAGCCACATGTATTCCAAGATTTCTTGCAGATGATACACCACCATTTTCTTTTCTAATTAAAAGAATACGACTGTCTCTATCTGAATAAGTTTGAATGATTTCACTGGTTTTGTCTGTGGAACCATCATCTACAGTAATAACCTCAATATCAGAATATGTTTGATTTAAAATACTCTCAAGGCAGGAGCCAATTGTTTTTTCGCTATTGTAGCATGGAATGATGACTGAGACCATATTTTCCTCCAGTAGTTAATTCCAGTTAAATTGGTATATTTTCAGGAATGTTGCATTTACATTTGCAAATCGCACAAAAACCATGAAGAAGAAAGCAAAACATAATATCGCAGCAAGCTTCCGACTTTTTGATTCAAAAAGTTCTGGGAACTTGGCAATGGAATAGTGATTTGCAATCACAAAATATTCCGTCATCCGTACTGCCAGTGCCTGCGGAATAGAACCAATTAAAAAGCAGAAAGCACTGATATAAAGATATTTTCTTCCCTCCGGAGAAGCGTTTTTCCGGTATTCCAGGTACAGCAGAACCAGAAAAAAACCTCTCAATGCAAAATTGACGATGTTGGAACGCTCACCGGAAGCGTTAAGATACATGCCGTACCGCGGATCAAGTGTAGCCATAAAAGCGAGCATAAATGAGATGATTTTTGTTCCGGCAAAGAATAAAATTGTTCCCAGAAGCAGTGCCCCGGAGACAACTTTTTTGATCGGGAACCGTTTTATGATTTTCAAGGCAAGAATAACAGCGATTGCAATATAGGCAGAAGTATGCAGTAAGGTGGCAAGATAGAGGAGCAGAATTTTTTTCAACCATGGGTGGCGTTTGAATGGATGTTCCAAAACATACCAGACCAGCAGGTCTGCAAGATTTTGCCGAAGCAGGACACAGAAAAACCACACCATCTGCTGCGACAGATAGGAAAACATGAACAACGATTTTTCCTGCACAGTGAGTTCCATATCATGGAGAATCACAGCCAGAAGGAGGAAGCTCAGTGTCGCATAAAAGACCTGAAATACGATGTAATCAACTGCAAAGGTTTTGATGAAGGAAGCAAGCAATGTGAAAAGCCAGCCGAAACCCCACTCAGCCTGAATGTCTCGTTGAAACACAAACGGATTGAACTCAAATTGTGATAATTTTGGAACCGCAGTATAAAACCACTGCTGATACACATAGGCATCACTTCCGCCAAGATTTACATTACGGAATGCCATCACAAACCACAATATGAAAATTGATGCCCCAAACAGAATTTTTGACTGTTTCGGCTTGCACCATGCGGAAAGAAACAGTACCGCATCAATGACCAGAAAATAAACCACCGCACACCCTCATTATTTCAAATATTTTTTCTTCCAGTAAAAGTACAGCATCCAACCGGGGATCGCTGTCAGAGTCATCCCGACGGGTCTGCCGCTTGTTGATAGTGCTTTTGCAAACGAATAGCCGGCGCACCTTGCGTACACCCAATAGAGCAGCATCTCTTTGACCCGGACTTTCAGGCAGACTTCATCGTTCAGGTAGCTGCGGCAGTCATCCATCATTCCAAGGGGGCTTTTCATTCGCAGTGCACGGCCGCTTTTTGTCAGTCCGCCTTCCAGATATTCGCAGATGTAAATGGTTTTATTGCGATACACCGTCTTGTAGTTCAGGGCCATCGCATTCCAAAGCCAGCTTTCCGCCATAAAGCGCTCGTTCGGATAAACTGGGAATGGATATTTCTTGAATAGGTCAGCCCGCACGATTTCACAATGATCGCCCCTGATGCCCTGATTTACCCGGTAATGAAGATGGTCAGCTACATAAAAATCTGCTGGGTTTGCAACACTTAAATGTGTGCCATCTTCCTTGCCTTTGAAATAGCTCATGCCGCAGAGATCGGATCGATTCCGATAAATGGGCCATTCCCGCTCGACTGTTTCAACTGCATCCGGTGTCAGGTAGTCGTCGCTGTCTAGAATGAGAACAACATCACCCTTGATATAAGGATGAGCTGCATTCAGAGCGGTATGCTTTCCGCCGTTTTTCTTTTTGTGGTATTCCCACTCAAACGGAAGATTCTGCTGCTTTAACGCTTCTATATACGCTTCGGTATCATCTGTGCTACCATCATCGATAACAAGCCACTGGAAATCTGTTCTGGTCTGTCTGCAAAGGCTGTCAACCAGTTTGGGCAATGTATTGGCACGGTTATAGGTCGGGGTCAGCACCGTTACCATCAAACAATTAAGCATTTCTGCTTCCCTCCAGAGTTGATTCATAAATGGACTTTATGGCTACGGTATAGCGCTGCATATCCGTATATTGCATGCTCTTTCCAACCGCATTTGCGGAGCAGCGGCAATAAGCATTTTCATCCTGCAGCAGTTTCAGGATAGCGCTGCAGTACTCGTCGATCGTTTTGCAAACCGCTCCACAGGTTTCGTCCACAATATCTGCCAGCCCGCCGACACCGCTGCACACAACAGGCTTGCCAAGGCACATGCCTTCCACGGCAGCCAGACCAAAGCCTTCCCATGCAGAGGGCATGACCATGACTTTGCCGGCATTCAGATAGGGGTAAGGGTTGCTCTGAAAACCTGCCAGTTCAACATTGCTCTCCAGTCCGTTTTGTCGGACATAATCCTTTACCTGGGACATCAGCTCGCCGTCACCGATCATGCGTGCGGTAATCTGTGGCCGCTTCTCCCGGAGCCTCTGCACAATCTGGCAAAACAGGAGGGGGCACTTCGGATCGGTCATCCGTCCGAGAAAAACCAGATCGACCTGTGCACAATTGCACGTTTCCCGCGCCTTTTGCCGGACGTCGGCACAGTTTACCACATTGCCGACCACGGTGTTTTTTTGTTTTAGAAGCCCCCGGAAGATATATTCCGCTTCAATGGAATTCGATACGCTGATTACATTTCGGATGCGGGGCAATGACAGTGCCAGCGCAACAGACTGCGGACAGACCTTCTTCAGCCAGAGCGGGTTGTTATGAAAATGTGCCACCACCGGAGTTTTTTCGACCGCCCATGCGGCACAGGTCGCCATACTGAAATCATGTGCATGGATCAGGTCGGGCTTCAAGTCCCGGATTGCCCTCCGGACGGCACCGACAGAGGTGTTTTCCAGTGGATAAAACTTCTGACCTCTGGCTTCCACAACTTTACGGATCGGGCCATCCGGGGAGGCATAGATCATCTCTACTTCCGGGAAGAGCGACATAATCGTAAGAACTACATTCTCGGCACCAGAATATTTTGTGCTTTTCAATAAGTGAAGAACCCTCATTTTTCTTTCAGTCTCCCAGCAGTTCCGTATAGATCTTCTTCATCTGCTCACTGACGTTCCGTACATCGTACTGTTCCAATATCTTTTTGTTCCGGGCACACTCCTGCCTGACCTGAACGCCGTCCACAACATCGCACATTAGTTGACATAATGCGGCCTCATCCGATGACTCAAACAGATACCGGCTGTCTGGCAACAGGTCTACATTTCCACGGATGCGGCTTGCAATGCAGGGCAGGCCCGCCGCCATGGCTTCCATCAGGGAGACAGACAGCCCTTCCCGGAAGGACGGAAAAACGAAACAGTCGCAGGATCGCAAGATTTCGCTGACATCCGTTCGAAAGCCAAGAAAACGGACTCTGTCCGATACTCCAAGCTCTTCTGCCAGTTTCAAATGTTCCTGCTTCAGCTCTCCCTCTCCGCAAATGAGGTAGTAGCTGTTTGCCATATCCGTCTTTGCAAAAGCCCGAATCACAGTTCTATGATTTTTGTTTTCATTCAGCTCCCCAACGGACACAAACACAAACGCATCTTCCGGGATGCCCAGTTCTTTCCGCTTTGCGGCTCGATTCATCTGCACGGAAGAGATATTCTTCACATCCACGCCGATTCCGGGTACATAGTACGCCTTGCCACGCAGGGGAAATTTCTGTGCGGCGGAATAATCCTCCTGATTGATAGTGATTTGGGCATCGGTATAGCGGGCCAAAAAAGTCTCGGCGGTCTGGTAGATCAGCCGGTTTTTCAACGGACAGCCTTTGTAGAAGTGGAAACCATGGGCTGTATAGAGTACCGGCGCCGTGTGTGCGGCATTAGCAGCCAGACGCGCCAGTGCACCTGCCATCGGAGTATGACAGTGAACTCCGGCAAACATCTCGGTCTGCATCAGATGCTTTAGTTGTTTGTATGCTTTGATATTTGCTGAAATGTTGTAAGGAGAACGGACAAAATCCACCTGGTGCAGAATGACACCATGCTCACGGATTACCTGAACTGCATCCGCATACATATCTTCATGCTCAAAATTTGTTGCATAATGGACCTCATATCCCATGCCCTGCAGCAACTTCACATCGTTCAACTCAAACTGCACCAGAAACCGGCTATAATGGGCTACAATTAAAATTTTTTTCATTTGTTTGTATCCCCCATCGCCGTAGTCTGACCCTCTGCCACACCTTCCGTGCTTTCCGGCATAAACAAGATCTTCACGGTCGCCAGCATAATTTTTAGATCCTCAATCAAGCTGGGATGGGCGATGTACATCAGATCCATCTGCAGTTTATCGTAAGGAGTCGTATTGTACTTGCCGTACACCTGCGCGTAACCGGTCAAGCCAGCCTTTGCCTGAAGCCGCAGTGCAAACT